>NZ_JBSNCC010000013.1:0-171606 GCF_053764715.1 Methylobacterium sp. Gmos1
ACGCCAGGTACGGCGCCACCAGCGCCCATTCTTCATCGGACACGTCGGACGGGTAGGCGGGGCGATCGGCGCTCATACCCCTCAACGCCCACGCTACGTCATAAGTTCATAACACGCTCTAGGAGCACGTCACAGGACTTGGTTCATCATACCGGAGAAATCGGACGTCCAGTGCCCATGGATTGCGCTTGATCATGCGCGAGGCCGGGACGCGTACCTGCTTCTCGTTTGACAATGAGGCGGCTGGTCGTAAATACTATGCGAAGTGTATCGGGGCAGCCCTTCATGCGTGTCTTCGCGTTGGCTCTTGCTGCCGGATTGGCTATCAGCCCGGTCAAAGCTCAGGTGCGGACGCCGGAGTTCGCGAGGGCGGAATATGTCTTCAATGAGGATCATAGTTTTCGCTCCCGTATTCTCTCCCAAATTCTGCTGATCGCAACCGGTCATCAAACCTCCGTTCCTACGGAGAGTCTGGGCCTTCGCACCTTCGAGGCGACCAAGCGATTCCAGGAGCAAAACGGCATCCGGCCGGACGGGGTGCTGAGCAAGCCGACGGTCGATCGACTCGTCACGGCCGCGGTGCCGATGCTGAGCCTGTGGAGCTTCAAGCTGACCGAACATCCGTGGCGTGGTCGTCCGATATGGATGCCGCAGGGCTTGTTGCTGCGCCCATCCACGAACAAGAACGGCCTCGCATTCGATGATACCCTCGATCGACTAAGCGTGAAGTACAATTATTTTTCTTCGGTCGGCATCGATCTCGTCTACTCTGATACGCTCGAACGCAAGCGTCGCAATCGCTACACAATCAATTACAGCGTAATCAAAGACGGATGGTTCGTCATCTCGGCCACGTCGGCGGGCGGCAAGGACGAATATCTTCGCTATCATCAGGACGGCGATGGGGTCCTGGGCTTCTCGCTGTTTTGGGACAACGCAAAAGGGAACGTCAGCGGCGAACGTGTCGCCATCCTAATGTCGGCGTCGCTCGGCTCCGTGATGAATGGACGTCCGATGATCGAGCCGCCCGGAACGTCGCAGGCAGCCCCTCAGGTCGCCGCGACGCCGCCCTTGCGTGCTCCCGCCCAGCCCGTCGCGCGGGAGAATCCGCCTCCCGCCTCGGCACCGCTCCCTTCCGCCGCGCCTCCCGTTGGGCCGAAATCCGAAGACAGGGGCATCTCGACGGGCTCGGGCTTCTTCGTCGACGCCAACGGCAATTTCGTCACGAACGCCCATGTGATCAAGGATTGCAGGCTTGTTACCGTCAAGCTCAACGACAACAAGGCGGCCCACATGGCGCGTATCGTCGCGACGGACAGCAGCAACGATCTCGCCCTCCTGGCGCTCGACGACGCCAAGGGCGGAAAGTTCGCGGCTCTGCGGATGGGCGCGCGGCTGGGTGAGAACGTCGCCGCTTTCGGGTATCCTCACGCGGATATCCTGGCGAGTTCGGGCAATTTCACACTCGGAAATGTGACCGCCTTGTCGGGAATCGGTGACGACAGCCGGTATTACCAAATTTCCACACCCGTCCAGCAGGGCAACTCGGGCGGACCGCTCCTGGACGGCTACGGGAACGCCGTCGGCGTGGTTGCGGCGAAGCTGAACGTGCTCAAGGTGGCGCTCGCCTCCGGCGACTTCCCCCAGAACATCAATTTCGCCATCAAGAGCACGATGCTCGCGACGTTCCTGGAATCGAACCAGGTTGCCGTCCACCCGGGCTCGACGACGGGAACTAGGCTCGATCCCGCGGATCTCGCGGATACGGCGAAAGCCGTGAGCGGGTTCGTCGCTTGCCAGTGATACCGCCCCGGCGCTTCCAAGCCTGTCCCGAGACGTGCGAGGGGCTGGATTGAGGGACGCGAACCCCGGAGAGTTGTGGACGGAGGCGACCGCGCGCCCTTCTGCGCCCGGTCGCCGACTCTTCGCTCCGGGACGATCCCCGGTCGTCTTCTGGTACTACGTGTGGATCACCCGCCCATACGCGTCGAGCACGCTCTCGTGCATCATCTCCGAGAGGGTCGGGTGCGGGAAGACCGTGTGCATCAGCTCTTCCTCGGTGGTCTCGAGGTTCATCGCCACGACGTAGCCCTGGATCAACTCCGTCACCTCGGCCCCGACCATGTGGGCGCCGAGCAACTGCCCGGTCTTGCGGTCGAAGATCGTCTTCACCAGGCCGTCGGGCTCGCCGAGCGCGATCGCCTTGCCGTTGCCCGCGAAGGGGAAGCGGCCGACCCGCACGTCGAAGCCCTGCTCCTTGGCCTTGGCTTCGGTGAGGCCGACCGAGGCCACCTGCGGCTGGCAGTAGGTGCAGCCCGGGATCTTGCCCTTGTCCATCGGGTGGGTGTGCAGGCCCTTGATGGTCTCGATGCAGATCACGCCCTCGTGCTCGGCCTTGTGGGCGAGCATCGGCGGGCCGGCGACGTCGCCGATGGCGTAGATTCCCGGCACGTTCGTCCGCCCGAGCCCGTCGGTGGCGACGATGCCGCGCTCGATCGTGACGCCGAGCTTGTCGAGCCCGAGATTCTCGATGTTGCCGACGACGCCGACCGCCGAGATCAGGACCTCGGCGGTGATCTCCTGGGCCTTGCCGCCCTCGCTCTCGATCGTGGCGGTGACCGCGTCGCCGCCCTTCGCGACCTTGGTCACCTTGGCGCCGGTGAGGATCCTGATGCCCTGCTTCTCGAAGCGCTTGCGGGCGTGGGCGGCGATCTCGTGGTCCTCCACCGGCAGGATCTGCGGCAGCAGTTCCACCACCGTCACCTCGGCGCCCATGGTGCGGTAGAACGAGGCGAACTCGATGCCGATCGCGCCCGAGCCCATCACCAGCAGGCTCTTGGGCATTTTTTCCGGGACCATCGCCTCGTAGTAGGTCCAGATCTGGCGTCTGTCCGGCTCGATGCCCGGGATCGCCCGCGGCCGGGCGCCGGTCGCCACGATGATATGCTTGGCGCCGTAGGTGCCCGCCGCCTTGGCACCCTTCGGCGCCTCGGCGCGCTTCGTCTCCTTGACCACGACCCGGCCGGCCTCGCTCCCCTTCGGCGCCGCCTCGATCGCCGCCTCGCCCCAGATCACGTCGACCTTGTTCTTCTTGAGCAGCATGCCGACGCCGCCGTTGAGCCGGCCGGACACCCCGCGGGAGCGCTTGACGATGGCCGCGGTGTCGAAGCGGACGTTGTCCGCCGACAGGCCGTAATCCTTGGCGTGCTGCATGTAGTGGTAGATCTCGGCCGAGCGCAGCAGCGCCTTCGTCGGGATGCAGCCCCAGTTGAGGCAGATGCCCCCTAAGTGCTCGCGGTCCACCACCGCCGTCTTGAAGCCGAGCTGCGCGGCCCGGATCGCCGCCACGTAGCCGCCGGGGCCGGCGCCGATGATGAGGACGTCGTAGGTGTCGGACATTCAGGTCTCCGAGGAGGGCGGGGTGGCGGCCAGGGCCGCTATGATTGTGTCCAGCGTACCGTCAATCGCGCGCAACACGTCCGCGTTGGAAAAACGCAGAACCCGGAAGCCGTGCGCCTCGAGAGCCGCCGTGCGCGTGGCGTCGTAGGCCTGCTGATCGGGAAAGCCGTGCTGGCCACCATCGACCTCGACGATCAGCCGCGCGCCGAGGCAGCAAAAGTCGGCGACGTACGGCCCGAGCGCGACCTGCCGCCGGAAATGCGATCCCTCGACCGGCAGCCGATGGCGCAGATGCCACCACAGCCGCTTCTCCGCCGGAGTGAGAGCGTGGCGCATGACCTTGGCGTTCGCTCGGGCCCGCGGTGATGCCGACTGCTCGGGCGATCCGTTCCAGGGCACCAGCAGTTCCTCTTCTCTACTGGGAACGAAGGAGGCGCCTTCCCTCCCCCTTGTGGGGAGGGGCTGGGGGTGGGGGTGGTGCAGGATGGAGCGCGAGATTTCTTCGGCCCCACCCCCACCCCTAACCCCTCCCCACAAGGGGGAGGGGAAAGTGCTAGACCAGCATGCCCATCGGGCTCTCGATCAGGCCCTTGAAGGCCGCGAGCAGTTCGGCGCCGAGCGCCCCGTCGACCACCCGGTGGTCGCACGACAGCGTCACCGTCATCGCCTGGACCACCGCCGGGGCACCGTTCTTGGCCACCACCCGGGCCTCGCCGGCGCCGACCGCCAGGATGGTGCCGTGGGGCGGGTTGATGACCGCGCCGAAGGACTTGATGCCGAACATGCCGAGATTCGACACCGCGGTCGTGCCGCCCTGGTACTCGTCGGGCTTGAGCTTCTTCGTCCGGGCGCGGGCGGCCAGATCCTTCATCTCGGCCGAGATGGTCGAGAGGGTCTTCTGCTCGGCCTTCCGGATCACCGGCGTGAACAGCCCGCCGTCGATCGCCACCGCGACGCCGACGTCGGAGTGGCGGAAGCGCAGGACCCGGTCCTCGGCCCACACCGAATTCGCCGCCGGCACCCGCTGGAGGGCGAGCGCCAGCGCCTTGATGACGAAGTCGTTGACCGAGAGCTTGAAGGCCGGCTTGCCGTCCTTGTCCTTGGTCGCCCCGGCATTGACCTGCTCGCGCAGGGAGAGCAGCGCGTCGAGCTCGACGTCGAGGGAGAGGTAGAAGTGCGGGACGGTCTGCTTCGACTCGACCAGGCGCTTGGCGATGGTCTTGCGCATGCCGTCGAGGGGCACCTCCTCGTAGGAGCCCGGCTCGAACATCCCCATCACCTGCTTGGCCGAGAGGCCCGACGGCGGGGCGGCCGCAGCGGGCTTCTGGGCTTGCGCGGTGTCGGGCTTCGCCGCGGCGGCGGGGGCTTCCTTGGCGGCGGGCCGGGCCGCCGGCTTGGCCGTGCCGCCCTCCAGCGCCGCGCGCACGTCGCGCTCGATGATCCGCCCGTGCGGGCCCGAGCCCTTCACCGCGGCGAGGTCGACGCCCTCCTGCTTGGCGATGCGGCGGGCGAGCGGCGAGGCGAACAGGCGGCCCGAGGCAGGCGCCGCCGCGCCGTTCGGCTGGCCGCCGGGCTTGGCTCCCGACGGCCGTGCGCCCTCCGGCGCGGTGTCGACCCGCTCGTAGGACATCGTGCCGCCGCCGGGCGTCTCGTTGCCGGCCGGCACCTGGGGCTTCGCGCCGTCCGCCTTTCCGGCCTCGGCCTTGGCCGGTGCCCCCGCCGTCTGACCGGTGCCGCCGGCCTGCACGCTCTTGGGGTCCTCGCCCTCCTCGGCGATGAGGGCGATCAGGTCGTTGACCGGCACGTCGGCGGTGCCCTCCGGCACCACGATCTTGGCGAGCACGCCCTCGTCGACCGCCTCGACCTCCATCGTCGCCTTGTCGGTCTCGATCTCGGCGAGCACGTCGCCCGACTTGATCGCGTCGCCCTCCTTCTTGAGCCACTTGGCGAGGTTGCCCTTCTCCATCGTCGGCGAGAGGGCGGGCATCAGCACGTTGATCGGCATGGATTCAGGTCTCGGCGGGAGGAGGGGCGGCCGGATCGTCGAAGGGGAACAGGTCGTCGAGGGGGAACGGGACGGCGTCGAAGGGCGCTAGCGCCACGGTCTCGCCGCGCGCGACGGTGCCGAGCAGCAGCCAGCGACCGTCCGAGAGGGCGAAGGCTTCGAGCACGCCGACGGCGGGATCGAGCAGCCAGAGATGGCTCACCCCGGCCTCGGCGTAGATCCGCCGCTTCGGCCCGCGGTCGAGCCGGGCGGTGGAGGGAGACAGGATCTCACAGACCCAGTCCGGCGGGGTCTCGATGTAGCCAGCGTCGGGGTCGATGCACGACAGGCGCTCGCGGCGCCACCCGGCAAGGTCGGGCACCAGAACCTGCCGTCCGACATGAAATTCGGTCCGAGGCATGAAGAGCCAGCCGCCGGGGCCGCCCCGTCCGCGGGAGAACGGCGCCCCCAGCTCGCCGGCTAGAGCCGCAAGGGCGACACCGAGCCGCGGCAGCGTATGCACGTGGGTCTCCAGCCTGCCATCGACGATCTCGGCCACGAGGTGGTCCGGCACCGCCTCGAGGTCGGCATAGGTGGCCCAAAGCGGCGCGGCCTCGGCCATGGGACGCCTCAGTTGAAGCTCTCGGGATCGAGGCTCTCGGCCTCCATCCCGGCGCGGATGCGCGCGAAGGCCTCCTCCTCGGACAGCTCGGTCTCGCGGGCATAGACCTGCGCCGCCTGGCGGGCGAGGTCGATGAGGAACCGGCCCCAGGTCGCCGGGTCGTCGAAGGAGCGGCGGAGCGCGACGCTCACCGCGCCGTCGACAACGGCGGCGCGCAGCACCTCGATGCCGCCCTGCTCCAGAGCGTCGGGCGGGATGTCCAGGGCCTCGAAGCGGGGCTCGTCCTCTGCCATGGGGGTCACCGGTAGCAGACGGCCTTGGCCGCCTCGATCACTTCCGCGACGTTCGGCAGGGCGAGCTTTTCGAGGTTCGCCGCGTAGGGCATCGGCACGTCCTTGCCGGTGATGCGCAGGACCGGCGCGTCGAGGTAGTCGAAGGCATCGACCATCAGGCGGGCGGCGATCTCGGCGCCGACGCCCGATTGTGGGAAACCCTCCTCGACGGTGATGCAGCGGCCGGTCTTCTTCACCGAGGCGACCACCGTCTCCGAATCCATCGGCCGGAGGGTGCGCAGGTCGACCACCTCGGCCTCGATCCCGGCCTCGGCGAGCTCGTGGGCGGCCTTGAGGGCGTAGGTCATGCCGATGCCGAACGACACGATCGTCACGTCCTTGCCCTCGCGGTGGACCTTGGCCTTGCCGATCGGCACCGTGAAGTCGTCGAGCTGCGGCACCGGGAAGGACTGGCCGTAGAGGATCTCGTTCTCGAGGAACACCACCGGGTTCGGGTCGCGGATCGCGCTCTTCAGGAGGCCCTTCGCGTCGGAGGCGGTGTAGGGCATCACGACCTTCAGGCCCGGCACGTTGGAGTACCAGGCGGCGTAGTCGTGGCTGTGCTGGGCGCCGACCCGGGCCGCCGCGCCGTTGGGGCCGCGGAACACGATCGGGCAGCCGAGCTGGCCGCCGGACATGTAGAGGGTCTTGGCCGCCGAGTTGATGATCTGGTCGATCGCCTGCATGGCGAAGTTGAAGGTCATGAACTCGACGATGGGCTTGAGGCCCGTGAACGCCGCGCCGACGCCGACGCCGGCGAATCCGTGCTCGGTGATCGGGGTGTCGACGACGCGCTTCGCGCCGAATTCCTGGAGCAGGCCTTGGGTGATCTTGTAGGCGCCCTGGTACTCGGCGACCTCCTCGCCCATCACGAAGACCTTGTCGTCGCGGCGCATCTCCTCGGCCATCGCGTCGCGCAGGGCCTCGCGCACGGTCTGGGTCACCATCTGGGTGCCCTCCGGGATCTCGGCCATCGCCGGGTCCTGGCCGCGGTTGGTGATCACCGCGGGGGCGGCGGGCTTGCCTACCGGCCCGTCGTCCTCGGTCTTGGCGGCGGGGGCGGGCTGCCCGGCCTGGCCTTCCGCCTGCATGTCGGGGGCGGGCGCCTTCTGGCCCTCCTGCTTGCCCTGATCCTGGCCCTTGCCGTTGGGCTTTCCGCCGCCGGCCTCGACGCTCGCCGGGTCCTCGCCCTCCTCGGCGAGCACCGCGATCGGCGTGTTGACCGCGACGTTGTCGGTGCCGTCGGCGACCAGGATCTTGGCGAGCACGCCCTCGTCGACCGCCTCGACCTCCATGGTCGCCTTGTCGGTCTCGATCTCGGCCAGGATGTCGCCGGCCTTGACCGGGTCGCCCTCCTTCTTGAGCCACTTCGCGAGCTTGCCCTGCTCCATCGTCGGCGAGAGGGCGGGCATCAGGATGTCGGTCGGCATGGGGGACTCTGTCGATCCGGGAGAGGGGCGCGCCGGGTCGGGCGCCGGCCAGGGGCGAAGCCGTCCGCGAGCGGCGCGGACGGCCGGGGGCGCCGGAGCGGGGCGCTAGAGCAGGATGTCGGTCCAGAGCTCGGACGGATCGGGCTCGGGGTCGCTGGTGGCGAAGTCCGCCGACGCGTTCACGATCTCCCGCACCTTGGCGTCGATCGCCTTGATCTCGTCCTCCGCCACCTTGTGCGGCCCGAGCAGGCGCTTGCGGACCTGCTCGATCGGGTCGGATTCCTCGCGCATCCGGGCGACCTCGTCCTTCGTCCGGTACTTGGCCGGGTCGGACATCGAGTGGCCGCGGTAGCGGTAGGTCTGCATCTCGAGGATGTACGGCCCCTGGCCGTCGCGGGCATGGCTGATGGCCCGGGCCGCCGCCTCGCGCACGGCGCGCACGTCCATGCCGTCGACCTGCTCGCCCGGGATGCCGAAGGAGACGCCGCGCTTGGAAAAATCGGTCTGGGCCGAGGCGCGCGAGACCGAGGTGCCCATGGCGTAGCGGTTGTTCTCGATCACGTAGACCACGGGCAGCTTCCACAGCTGCGCCATGTTGAAGCTCTCGTAGACCTGGCCCTGGTTGGCCGCGCCGTCGCCCATGTAGGTGAGGCTTACCGCGCCGTCGCCGCGATACTTGTTGGCAAAGCCGATGCCGGTGCCGAGCGAGACCTGCGCGCCGACGATGCCGTGGCCGCCATAGAAGTTCTTCTCGCGGGAGAACATGTGCATCGAGCCGCCCTTGCCGCGGGAGTACCCCCCCTTGCGGCCGGTGAGCTCGGCCATGACCCCGTTCGGCTCCATGCCGCAGGCCAGCATGTGGCCGTGGTCGCGGTAGCCGGTGATGACCTGGTCGCCGTCCTTCGAGGCCATCTGGACCCCGATCACCACGGCCTCCTGGCCGATATAGAGGTGGCAGAACCCGCCGATCAGGCCCATGCCGTAGAGCTGGCCGGCCTTCTCCTCGAAGCGGCGGATCAGCAGCATCTCGCGATAGGCGTGCAGGTCCTCGTCGCGGCTGAAGGCCGGCACGTTCGACGAGGCCGCGGGCGGCGGGGCCGCCTTCTCGCGGGTCTTGTCGCTCCCGCGGCGCGCCTCTTTCGCGGCATCCATCGGCACCCTCCCGGCTGCTACCTTTGTGGGAGAGTTCTTAGGGCAGGTGGCGGCGCAAATCGAGCGGTTCGGGACGGAAAGCCGCTGCCGGGACGAAGTCAGGGGGTCATGATGACGACGTCGTTGGGGTGGACGCGGCCGAGCACGACCCGGGCGCGCTCCTCCAGGAGGTCGCGGTCGATCTGGTCGCTGCGCAGCAGCGCCACGCGGCGCTCCCACTCGGTCCGGTCGGCCTTGGTGGCGTCGAGCTCCTGCTGCAGGCCGTAGGCCTGGATCTTGAGCGCGCGCTTCGCCTCGAGGCCGCGGCTTCCGCTCTCGGCCTCGTGCAGGAAGTAGCCGACCACGAGGATCGACACGGCGTAGAGGCCGAGCGGCAACAGGACGGCACGGGCGCGACGACGGACTACCATGCGGGGAGAATGGGGCGGGAGGGTTAAGGAAGGCTCAAAGCCGTCACGCGGCCCCCCGCCACGCCGCCGGGGTCAGGCCGGTCGCCTGGGCGAAGCGGCGGGTGAAGTGGCTCTGCGAGGCGAAGCCGCAGGCGAGGGCGATCCCGGCGAGGCCCGTCCGCCCATCCACCAGAAGATCCTTGGCCAGAAGATCCTTGGCCAGAAGATCTTTGGCCCTGGCGATCCGCCGCTCGGTCACGTAGCGGTGCGGCGCCAGGCCGAAGCTCGCCTTGAACATCTTGGCGAAGTGGAAGGTGCTGAGGCCCGCCTCGTCGGCCAGCACCTCGAGGGTCAGGGCCTCGGCGAGACGCGCCTCGATCAGCTCCGCGATGCGGCGCCGGACCGCGGGCGACAGGCCGCCCTTCACCGCCCGTTGTCCGCCCGGGCCGGCGTGTCGCCGCAGGAGGGCGTGGAGCAGGAGGTGGCAGGCGCTCCCGAGCGCCATCCGGTCGGCGCCCGCCGCCCAGTCGAGGGGCAGCACGGCGCCGCGGATCAGCATCGCGGTCGCGGGATCCTCCGCGAAGGTCGCCTCGCGCAACGAGACGGTGCGGGGATCGACGTCGAGGGCGCTCACCGCCTGGTAGGCCAGGGTCTCGGGCGCGACGTAGAGATGGACCATCCGCAGGCGACCGCCGATCAGCCACCGGCTCTCGTGGCCGGCGGGCAGGAGGCAGACCTTGTCCGGCCCGCCGCCCGACAGGGCGCCGTCCTCGCGCACCACGCCCTCGCCGCCTTCGAGGTAGAGGCTCAAGGTGTGGTGGTCCGGGCGGTCGTAGCGGGCGCGGTTGTCGCGGTTGTGCCACTCGGCCAGCGACAGCCCGCGCCCGATCTCGGCGCTGCGCAGGAGCGCCGCACCGGTGCGGGAGAGGGCGTCGCGGACGTCGGGGTTCGGCTCGGTCATGTGCGGGGGTCGGGCTTCACACTCCGACCGTAGGGGCCGAGCGACGCCGGCGGCAACGGGGCGGGGCGCATCCCCGGCGAGAAAGCCCCAAGAACGGACAAGGCCACCGCCGGAAACCGGAAGCCAGCCCGCCCGCGACCGGCCTATCAGGGGCTTCCCGCACCAGCCCGACCGGAACCCGCCCCCCGTGACCGCCTTCCTCTACGCCCTGACCGTGCTCATCTGGGGCACGACCTGGATCGCCATCAAGCACCAGCTCGGCGCCGTCGCCTTCGAGGCCTCGATCGCCTACCGCTTCGCGCTCGCCGGCGCCGTCCTGTTCGGCGCGCTGGCCCTCACCGGGCGGCTCAAGGCCATCCCGTGGCGGCACCAGCCCTTCGTGCTGTTGCAGGCGCTCTGCCTGTTCTCGTGCAACTTCGCCTGCTTCTATCTCGCCACGCGCTCGGTCCCGAGCGGCATCGTCTCGGTGGTGTTCTCGGCGGCGACCGTCTTCAACGTCGCCAACGCGTACCTGTTTCACCGTCGCCGCCCGGCGCCGCGGGTGCTGGCCGGGGCGGTGATCGGGCTTCTCGGCATCGCCTGCCTGTTCCGGGACACCCTGGTGAGCACCGCCCTCGACCGGGACACCGCGATCGGCCTCGGCCTGGCGCTTCTCGGCACCTGGTTCTTCTCGGCCGGCAACCTCGTCTCGGCCCGCAACCAGCGCCACGGGCTCCCCGTGGCCACGGTGAACGCCTACGGCATGCTCTACGGCGCCGCGCTCGTGGCGACGGTCGCGCTTTTACGCGGCGTGCCGTTCGGCTTCGATCCGTCGCCGGCCTACGTCGGGGCGCTCATCTATCTGGCGATCCCCGGCTCGGTGATCGGCTTCACCGCCTACCTGACGGTGGTGCACCGGATCGGCCCCGAGAAGGCGGCCTACATGACGGTGCTGTTCCCGGTCGTGGCGCTGACGATCTCGGTCTTCGCGGAAGGCTACCGGGTGACGCCGCTCGCCGGCCTCGGCTTCGCCCTGGTGCTCGCCGGCAACGTCGTGGTGTTCGCGCCGCTGCGGGCCCTGCGCGCCCACCAAAAAGGCCGCCCGGAGGCGGCCTGCAAGGCGTGATCCTGTCTCGAAGGCGGGGAGGGGCATGCGATGCCCCTCCACCGAGACAGCTCAGCCGACCTTCAGCGCGCCGCGGCCGAGGTAGCGGGCCTGCGTGCCGAGGCCCTCCTCGATGCGGATGAGCTGGTTGTACTTGGCCAGTCTGTCCGAGCGGGCGAGCGAGCCGGTCTTGATCTGCCCGCAATTGGTCGCGACGGCGAGGTCGGCGATGGTCGCGTCCTCGGTCTCGCCGGAGCGGTGCGACATCACCGCGGTGTAGCCGGCGCGGTGGGCCATGTCGACGGCGGCCAGGGTCTCGGTGAGCGAGCCTATCTGGTTGACCTTCACCAGGATCGAGTTCGCGGTGCCCTTGGCGATGCCCTCCGACAGGCGCGCGACGTTGGTCACGAACAGGTCGTCGCCGACGAGCTGGCAGCGGTTGCCGACCTTGTCGGTCAGCGCCTTCCAGCCGGCCCAGTCGTCCTCGGACATGCCGTCCTCGATCGACAGGATCGGGTAGGAATCGACGAGCTTCGCCAGGTAGGTGGCCTGGGCCTCCGGGTCGCGGGTCTTGCCCTCGCCCTCGTAGACGTACGAGCCGTTCTTGAAGAACTCGGTGGCGGCGCAGTCGAGGGCGATGACGATGTCGCGGCCGGGCTCGAAGCCGGCGGCGCGGATCGAGTCCATCACGAAGTCGAGGGCGGCCTCGGCCGAGGGGAGGTTGGGGGCGAAGCCGCCTTCGTCGCCGACATTGGTGTTGTGGCCGGCCTTCTTCAGGGCGCCCTTGAGGGTGTGGAACACCTCGGCGCCCCAGCGCACCGCCTCGGCGAGCGAGTCGGCGCCCACCGGCATGATCATGAATTCCTGGAAGTCGATCGGGTTGTCGGCATGCGCGCCGCCGTTGATGATGTTCATCATCGGCACCGGCAGGATCCGGGCCTGGGTGCCGCCGACGTAGCGGTAGAGCGGCAGGCCGGAGGCCTCGGCGGCGGCCTTGGCGACGGCGAGCGAGACGCCCAGGATCGCGTTGGCGCCCAGCCGCGCCTTGTTCGGCGTGCCGTCGAGCTCGATCATCGCCTCGTCGATGGCGGCCTGCTCCTCGGCGTCCATGCCGCCGATGGCGTCCAGGATCTCGCCATTGACCGATTCGAGGGCCTTGAGCACGCCCTTGCCGCCGTAGCGGGACTTGTCGCCGTCGCGCAGCTCCACCGCCTCGTGGGCACCGGTCGAGGCGCCCGACGGAACGGCGGCGCGGCCGAAGGAGCCGTCCTCCAGGAGCACGTCGACCTCGACGGTGGGATTGCCCCGGCTGTCGAGGATCTGGCGGGCGGCGATGTTGGTGATCGCGGTCATTGAGAGGATCTCTCGGGCAGGCTTTGCGACGTTCGGGCGGCTTATCGGCCAAGATGCCGCCTGCGGCAAGCCGCCCGAGGGTCTGGCGCTGGGGAAGTTCGCCGGTGCCGGGCTCAGGCGGGGCGGGCGGTATCGCGCGGGCCCGCGCGGGTCTATAGGGCGGGCATGACCCAAGACATCTCGCAACACGCCCGGCAGCTCGGGCAGCCCGTCGCCTCGCCGCGCTCGCCCGAGGAGGCCCAGCTCGACCGCGTGCCGAACCCGCACCCGGACACCGATTACTGCGCCCGCTTCACCGCGCCGGAATTCACCTCGCTCTGCCCGGTCACCGGCCAGCCCGACTTCGCCATCCTGGTGATCGACTACGTGCCGGATCAATGGCTCGTCGAGTCGAAGTCGCTCAAGCTCTACCTGCACAGCTTCCGCGACCACGGCGCCTTCCACGAGGACTGCACCGTCGGCATCGGCCGCCGGCTGACCGCGCTGCTCGAGCCGCGGTACCTGCGCATCGGCGGCTACTGGTACCCCCGCGGCGGCATCCCGATCGACGTGTTCTGGCAGACCGGCACCCCGCCGGCCTCGGTCTGGCTGCCCGACCAGGGCGTGCCGCCCTACCGGGCAAGAGGCTGAGGACCTCGGCTGACGACAAAAGAGAAGGGCGGCCGGGTTTCCCCGACCGCCCGTCCCGCACTCAGGTGCGGCTCAGATCTCAGTAGCCGTAGCCATACCCGTAGGCCGGGGCCGGGGCACCGTAATAGCCGTAGCCGTTGCGGCGGGCCGCGTCGGCCGCGGCCGCGGCGCCGATCGCGCCGACCGCCGCACCCGCGATGCCGAGGCCGACCGCGGCACCCGGCGAGATGCCGCGGCGACGACCGCCATAGGCGTAGGGCCGGCCGGCGTAACCGCGGCCGTAGCCGTGGCCGTATCCACCATGGCCGTAGCCGTGACCGCGCCAGCCCTGGGCCTGCGCCGGGGAGGGGGCGACGGTGGACATGGCGCCGAGGGCGACGGCGAGGGCCGGGATGATCGCCAGCTTGCGCATCGTTGATCTCCTGCTTTCGTTCAAGCCATATGACCCGGATAACGAGCTTCGCCGGGAAGGGTTCCCGCAATCGTTCGCGTCCGGGACCGCCCGCTTGCGCCGCGCTGGACCGGGTCTCCGGTCGTAACGGCGGGGGCGTGACTGACGCTGATCCTCGCGCCGGTCGCCTGAACTCGGGCTGAACTGGCGGCGGCCGCGGATCGTCAGCCGGGAATCGTCAGCCGCTGCGCGCCAGGCGCCGGGCGGTGGCAAGCCCGAGGACCAGGATCGCGGCGGCGCAGAGCGCCAGCGCCGGCAGCTGGCCCAGCGCCGTGAGGCCGAAGCCCAGCACGGCGACGCCGAGGGCCTGGCCGCAGAAGAACGAGAAGGCGTGCAGCGCCACCGCCGAGGCGCGGGCCTCCGGCGCCACCTCGGTCACCTGCACCTGGAAGGTGTTGTGCAGCATGTAGAAGCCGAGGCCGAGCGCCACGAGCGCCGCCGCGTCGGCCTGCCAGGAGCCGGCGAGGCCGACGACCGTGAGGGCCGCCCCCGAGACCGCGCCGCCGGCCATCAGCATCCGGGTCTGGCCGAGGAAGCGCAGCAGGAGCCCGACGGTGAGGGAGTAGGCCAGCCCCCCGGCGGCGAAGCCCGCGAGCACCAGGCCGGCCTCCCGCGGCCCGCCCTCGCCGCGCGCCTCGATCAGGTGGGCGAGGTGCGGGAAGATGCCGAAGACCGCGATCGCCTCGACGAAGACGGCCGCGAACAGCACCCGGGCGCGGGGATTGCGCAGGATGGCGCGGTAGCGCGCGAGCGCAGGCGCGAGGGCGAAGCGCCCGCCGGGCGCGCGCAGGCGCCGGGCAAAGCCGAGGGCGACGCCGAGGAGGCCCATCGCCCCGACCCCGGCGGCGAGCCAGAACACGCCGCGCCAGCCGATCGCGCCCTCGATCAGCCCGGCGACGGTCGAGCCCGAGAGCTGGCCGAGGATCACCGCGACGAGGAAGCGGCCGATCGCCACCTGGCGCTGCGCCATCGGGATGCGGTCGCCCATCATGGCGAGCGAGAGCGGGATCACCCCGCCGGCCGCCGCCCCCGCCAGCATCCGCAGGCCGAACAGGGTGCCGATGTCGCCGGTGAAGGCGCAGGCCGCGAGCGCCAGGGTCAGCACGGCGAGGCAGGCCACCACCACCCGCTCCTTGCCGAGCGCGTCGCCGACCGGACCGAGGACCGGCTGGATCAGCGCGTAGGGCAGGGCGAAGGCGGTGGAGAGGAGCGCGACGGTGGCGGGCGGGCTCGCGAGGTCGCGGGCGAGCACGCCGACCAGCGGCTCGACCACCCGGCCGGCGAAGGTGCTGGCGAATCCCCCCGCGGCCAGGACCGCGATCAGGCGCGAGGGGGAGTCGGAGGTCGCCGCGGCCTGCATCGCCGCCGTCCCGTCAGCCGCCGGTCCCATCCGCGGGTCGGGACTTGGCGAGCCGGTCGAAGGCCTGAAGCTCGGCGAGCAGCGCCGGCATCCGGCGCAGGGGGACCATGTTGGGCCCGTCGGAGGGCGCCCGGTCGGGATCCGCGTGGGTCTCGATGAACACGCCCGCGACGCCGACCGCCACCGCGGCGCGGGCGAGCACCGGCACGAATTCGCGCTGGCCCCCCGAGGTGGCGCCCTGGCCGCCGGGCTGCTGCACCGAATGGGTGGCGTCGAACACCACCGGCAGGCCGCCGCTCACCTGCGCCATGATCGGCAGGGCCCGCATGTCCGAGACGAGCGTGTTGTAGCCGAAGGAGGCGCCGCGCTCGGTCAGCAGCACGTTGGGGTTGCCGGCGCCGGTGATCTTGGCCGCGACGTGGGCCATGTCCCAGGGGGCGAGGAACTGCCCCTTCTTGACGTTGACGACGCGCCCGGTGGCGGCGGCGGCGAGCAGCAGATCGGTCTGCCGGCACAGGAAGGCCGGGATCTGGAGCACGTCGACGGCCTCGGCCGCCGCGGCGCAGTGGCCGGCCTCGTGCACGTCGGTGACGACCGGCAGCCCCAGGGTCTCGCGGATCTCGGCGAAGATCGGCAGCGCCTGGGTCAGGCCGAGGCCGCGGCTCGATCCCGCCGAGGTGCGGTTGGCCTTGTCGAACGAGGACTTGAAGACGAGGCCGATCCCGAGATCCGCCGTCATCTGCTTGAGGGCGCCCGCGACCTCGAGGGCGTGGCTCCGGCTCTCCAGGGCGCAGGGGCCGGCGATCAGGCTCAGCGGCAGGTGGTTGCCGAAGCGGACGGAGCCGGCCGCGACGACGAGGGGCGAGGGGGCGGTCGAGGAGGATGGAGTCGGCATGGTGCGTCGAGGCGTAGCGGGTTTCGGCGGGCGCGGGAAGGTGCGGGTTCGTCCGCCGGGCCGGCGATGTCGAGCGGAAGGCCCCGGCGCTCAGCCGGGAGCGTCGGCGGGGGGCGCGGAGCGCAGGGTGAAGCGGGTCATCTCGGAGGGCCGGCCGAGGCGGAGCGCGAAGCCCGGCCAGATCCCGGTGCCGTTGCCGACGTAGAGGGTCATGCCGGCGACCTCGTAGCGGCCCGAGACGAAGCCGTTGTTGCCCCGCGCCACCAGCCGGTCGAGGCCGAGGATCATCCCGCCATGGGTGTGGCCGGAGAGCTGGAGCGCGACGCCGCGCCCCGCCGCCCGCTTCGCGTTCCTCGGCTGGTGGTCGAGGAGCACGACCGGCGCGCCGGTCGGGGCGCCGGCGAGCGCCGCCGCGAGATCGGGCCCGGCCTCGCCGGCGGACGGGGCCGAGGCGTCGGTGACGCCGGCCACGACGAGGCGGGCCCCGTCCCGGGCGATCACCGCGTGGGCGTTCGGCAGCATCGTCAGGCCGAGGCCCGCGAGGTGGCGCATCCAGGCCGGGTAGTCGAAGAAGTACTCGTGGTTGCCCGGGATGGCGAACACCCCGTCCGGCGCCCGCAGGTCGCGCAAGGGCGCGACGTCGTCCCGGCGCATCGCCACCGAGCCGTCGATGAAGTCGCCGGTCACCACGATCAGGTCGGCGTTCGCCCCGTTGGCGCGCTCGACCACGGCGCGGGCCCAGGGCGCCGGGAAGAGGCGGCTCAGGTGCAGGTCGGTGAGCTGGAGCAGCCGGTAGCCCTCGAAGGCCGGCGGCAGGCCGGGGATCGCCACCGCCACGTCCCGGACCGGCGGCACCCGCACGGCCTCGGCGACGCCGAGGGCCGCGAGCCCGGCCGCCCCGAGCCGCACCCCGTCCGGGACCGCGACCGGGCTCCAGCGCAGGAGGGCGGTCCCCAGGGCGCCGAGATCGACGAGGATCTGGAGCACGGCGAGCAGCAGGATCGCCCCGAAGGCCCAGTTGAGCGCGAGCACGACCCCGCGCGGGAATTCGGGTGCGAAGACCGAGCCGGAGGAGAGCCGGTTCCAGAGGTGGAACTGCGAGGCGGCGAGCAGCAGCAGGGCGATGGCGACCTTGGCGGCCAGCGGCAGCCCGAGGGGCGCGAGCCAGCGTGCGATCACGTAGGCGCAGGGCGTCGCGAAGATGAGGTGGAAGATGGTCTGCCTCCTGCACGGCTGACCGGCCGAGCCGGTTCCGCTGCTCCCCGTTAGCAGCGTCCGATCGCCGGAGAAACGCTCCGTGTCCTGGTCCTGAAGCGCGGCGACGAACGTCGCAGGGCCGATTTCCCGCAACCGCGCATGCCGATGCCTCCTGCGGCCGGCAGTGAGGCCGAGCCCGACCGGGCGCGACGCCCGAGGATATCGGCCGGACACCGCAGGACCCACGCGTCGGCGCCGGGTGCAGCGGCGTCCGGGGCGACCGTGCCGAGGATCGACGAGCGATCCCGCAGCGGCGCCTCCCGCCGCATCGACGGCGCCACGGTCGAGGCCGTCCTGCGCGGTACCGGGGCGCGCAGGCCCGAGGGCGCCACGCACGCAAAGCTTCCGCCCGACGGCGAAACGTCATGGCCTCCCGCATGCCGGCGTCCGGCGGGTCCGGCCAGGCTTCGGGCTCGCGTGGCAAGCCTTCGGGCTCGCGCCGCGACGCCCCGCAGGGCGGTCTCCTCGCCCTCGCCGCGCAGAAGCGCGGTGACGTGGGGCTCCCCGGCCGGGATCTCGCGCCGATGGCGGGTTGGGGGAAGAAGCCCTCACGCCGCCGCCGGCAGGCCGCCGAAGCGGCGCTGGCGGGCACGGAACGCCGTCATCGCCTCGGCCAGCTCCGCCTCGCCGAAATCCGGCCAGGGGCAGGGGGTGAAGTGCAGCTCGGCATAGGCGCTCTCCCAGAGCAGGAAGTCAGAGAGGCGCTGCTCGCCGCTGGTGCGGATCACCAGATCCACCTCGGGCGCGCTGTCGGGGGCGACGAGGCGGCCGAACTCCTCGCGGGTGGCGGCGGGGCCGACGAGGCGGGCGGCGGCCAGGATCGCGTCGCGGGCCGAGTAGTCGAGGGCGATGCGCAGGTGCAGGCGGGCGCCGTCCCGCGTAGCCGCCTCGGCGGCGGCGATCGCGTCGGCGAGGCCCGCGGGCAGGCGGTCGCGCCGGCCGATCACGGTGAGGCGCACGCCGTCGCGGCGCAAGACGTCGACCTCGCGGGCGAGGTAGAGGCGAAGCAGGCCCATCAGCCCGGCCACCTCGGCCGGCGGGCGGCGCCAGTTGTCGGCCGAGAAGGCGTAGAGCGTCAGCGTGCCGATGCCCTGGTCCGGCGCGGCCCGCGCCACCCGGCGGACCGTCCCGACCCCGGCCTCGTGCCCGACGCACCGCGGCAGGCCGCGGCTTTCCGCCCAGCGCCCGTTGCCGTCCATGATGAGGCCGACATGGAGCTTCTCGCCTACTTTTTCGCTGTGAGTTGAAGTTCTTTGCATTGCAAAGTCTCCGGGTAAAAAGGGGGGGGTGTCAGGCGGGGAGGGGATCGGGGTCGTCCTGGCCCTGCCGCGCCGCCTCGGCGGCGTCGCGGACCACGCGCTCCAGCACCGCGAGGTAGTCGACGAAGCGCTGGCGCCCGGCCGGGGTGAGGCGGCAGGTGGTGAGCGGGCGCCGGCCCTCGTAGCCCTTGCGGATCTCGACGAGCCCCGCCTCCTCCAGCACCGCGAGGTGGCGGCTGAGATTGCCGTCGGTCAGGCCGCAGAGCTGCTTGAGGTCGGCGAAGGCGAGGGGTTTCGGGTGCGCGGCCAGCGAGGTGAGCAGGCTGAGCCGCGCGCGCTCGTGCAGCACCCGGTCGAGCCCGTCATAGGCGTAGGGCGCGGGCTCAGGCATGGTCGTCTCCGGGGCTGAGGTGGAGGACGAGGGCGAGCAGGCCCTGCCCGACCGCGAAGGGCAGGCCCATGCTCCAGGGCGAGAGGGCATGCCCCTCGGCCGCGGCCGCGATGGTGCCGAGACCCGCGACCACGTACCAGCCCGCCGCGAAGGCCACCGCCCGCGGCAGGGCGCGCAAGGAGGCGAACAGCCCGAGGCCGACCAGGATCTGCCACAGGCCCGGCAAGAGCCAGAGGGAATCCGGGGCGAGGCGGGCCAGCACCAGGAGCAGCAGGGCGCCGGCGGCGCCGGCCGGCAGGAACGCCTCGACGGCGTTGAGGATCATCGCGTCGGCGAGGCCGGAATGGTGCCGGCGGCTGCGCGCCCGCATCTCGGCCCCGATCACCCCGACCGCGAGGAACGCGGCGGCGATCCAGCCGGCGAGGAAGGTCAGCGGGCTTGCCGTCGGGTCGTCGAGGAGGAGAGCCTGCAGGAACGCGGTGGCGAGCGCCAGGACGCCGGTGAGGGCGAGGGCGGAGGGGCCGTAGCCCTGGAAGGCGGCGCCGGCGGCGACCTGGCTGCGGATCGCCACGATGTCGGCCAAGGCCTTGTCGAGATGGATCCGGTCGGGGTCGGTCCTGTCGAGGTCGCGCATCGGAGAGCCCGCGTCAACTTTCCGATGCAAAGTACACCGATCCGCAAAGCCTCGCAAGCGGAAGCCGGGCGGTCTCGGCGACCGCCCGGGCGGCCTAGCGGTTGGCCCGCGCCAGGGCGGCGTGGAGCAGCACGTTCACGCCCGGCAGGGTCGGCTCCAGGGCGATGTCCTCGGCCTCGTTGTGGGTGATGCCGTCGCGGCAGGGGGTGAAGATCATGCAGGCGGGGGCGACCCGGGCGACGTGGTAGGCGTCGTGTCCGGCCTGGGAGCGCAGGTCCATGGTCGGGACGCCGAGGCGCCCGGCGGTCTCGCGCAAGAGGCCGATCAGCCCGTCGTCGAAGGAGAAGACCCCGAAGCCCCATTCCTCGGCGACCGAGATCCGGGTGAGCGAACGGGCGGCGCAGTCGGGCAGGGCGGCGCGCAACGACGCCTTCATGGCCTCGAGGGTCTCGAGCTTCGGCGCCCGCATGTCGATGAAGAGCTCGGCGTATTCCGACAGGGTGCCGGGGAGGTTCGGCACCAAGTCGAGGCGGGCGGCGGTGGCCTTGGCGTCGGTGTCGGCATGCGCCCAGCCGATGTCGTTGACCGCCACCGCCACCATGGCGGCACCGACGAGCGCGTTGTGGCGCTCGGACATCGGGGTCGGTCCGGTATGGGCGGTGGCGCCCTCGACGGCGATGCGCATGCCGCAGCTCGGATAGCCGCCCGTCACGATGCCGACCGGCACGCCGGCCCGGTCGAGGGCCGGGCCCTGCTCGATGTGCAGTTCGAAATACGCGTCGATGGTGCGCCCGCCGACGGGTTCGGGCCCGCGATAGCCGATGCCGTCGAGGGCGTCGCCGAAGCGGATCCCGTCGCGGTCGCGCCGGTTCTCGACCCAGTCCGGCGTCGCCTGGCCGGACCAGGCGAGCGAGCACAGCATCGGCGGCGAGAACCGCGCGCCCTCCTCGTTGGTCCAGTTCACCACCTCGATGGCGCGGCGCGTCGCGATCCCGAGATCGTCGAGGGTGCGCAGCACCTCGAGCCCCGCGAGCACGCCGAGGATGCCGTCGAAGCGCCCGCCGGCCCACTGGGTGTCGAGGTGGCTGCCGATCACCACCGGCGGCAGGCCGGGCTCGGTGCCTTCGCGCCTGAGCACCATGTTGCCGAGCCCATCGACGGTGAGGGGATAGCCGCCCTCCGCGGCCCAGGCCTTCAGCTGGTCGCGCACCACCCGGTCCGGCTCGGTCAGGGTCAGGCGCCGCAGGCCGCCTCGCGGCCCGGTGCCGATGCCGGCCGACACCATCAGGGTGTCCCACAGCCGGTTGCCGTTCACGGAGAGGTTGGTGGTCATCGCGGGTCCTCACGCTGCACTCGGGGGAGCGGGCGCCAGGATGCGAGGACCGTGCCCGGCGGACAAGCGCCGGGCGCGGGGGTGGGGTGTGCGGGCTACCCGATCCTGGCCCGCGCCGCCGCGTATTCCGCCTTCAGCCGGTCGATCACCGTGGCGGTCGCCGGCGCGTCGTCGATGGTGCCGACGCCCTGGCCGGCGCCCCAGATGTCGCGCCAGGCCTTGGTGGTGCCCGAGCCGAAGTTCATCTTGGTCTTGTCGACCTCCGGCAGCGCGTTGGGGTCGAGGCCGGCGGCGGTGACGCTGGGCTTGAGGTAGTTGCCCGGCACGCCGGTGAAGTAGGGGGTGTAGAGCACGTCCGCGGCCGTCGTGCCGACGATCATCTCCTTGTAGGCCGGGGCGGCGTTCGCCTCCTGCGTGGCGATGAAGCGGGTGCCCATGTAGGCGAGGTCCGCGCCCATCGCCTGGGCGGCGAGGATCGCGTCGCCGGTGGTGATCGCGCCCGACAGGATCAGCGGTCCGTCGTAGAAGCGCCGCACCTCGCCGACGAGGGCGAAGGGCGAGAGCGTGCCGGCATGCCCCCCGGCCCCGGCGCAGACCAGGATCAGCCCGTCGACCCCGGCCTCCAGCGCCTTCTCGGCGTGGCGCACGGTCGTGACGTCGTGGAACACCAGCCCGCCCCAGCCGTGCACCGCCGAGACCACCGCGTCGGGGGCGCGCAGCGAGGTGATGATGATCGGCACCTTGTGCTTGCCGCAGACCGTCAGGTCGTGCTCCAGCCGGTCGTTCGAGGCGTGGACGATCTGGTTGACGGCGTACGGCGCGACGATGCGCGCAGGGTCCGCCGCCCTGGCCTCGTCGAGCGCCGCGTCGATCCGGGTCAGCCACTCGTCGAGGGCTTCCTTCGGACGGGCGTTGAGCGCCGGGAACGAGCCGACGATGCCGTTCACGCACTGCGCGATGACGAGCTCGGGCCCCGAGACGATGAACATCGGCGAGGCGATCACCGGCAGGGCGAGGGCGTGGCGGAGGCTGTCGGGCAGGGACATCGGCGGCGTGGCTCCCAGGAACTCGTTGACGGTCTCGTTCACGAGGTCTCGTTGCACTCCCGCATCGCACCGCGGCCCGGGTGCGGTCAACGGGCGGGCTTGACGGAGATCGATACCAGCATTCCTGTGCGCGCCTCCCCTCACAATCCGGAGGCAGGGCGTGCAGGCTGAGATCGGAACCCCGGAGGCGGTCGGCCTCTCGTCGGAGCGGCTTGACCGGATCGTCCCGTGGATGCGGGGCTACGTCGAGGCCGGGAAGCTGCCGGGCCTGTCGGTGACCGTCGCCCGACGCGGCCAGGTGGTGTTTTCCCGCCAGGAGGGCCTGCGCGACCTCGCCCGGGGCCTGCCGATGGAGCACGACACCATCGTGCGCATCTACTCGATGACGAAGCCCCTGACCTCGACGGCGATCCTGATGCTGTACGAGGAGGGCCGCTTCCAGCTCGACGATCCCATCACCCGCTTCCTGCCGGAGTTCCGGAACATGCGGGTGCTCGCCGGCGGCAGCCGCGCCAAGCCGGAGACCGTGCCGGCGGAGCGCGACATCACGTTTCGCGACCTCCTCACCCACACCTCGGGCCTGACCTACGGCTTCATGGACGCGACGCTGGTCGACCGGATGTACCGGGACGAGGGCATCGACTTCCAGACCGCCGAGACCTCGCTCGCCGAGGTGGTGGGGAAGGCGGCCAGCCTGCCGCTGCTGGCCCAGCCGGGAGCGGAGTGGAACTACAGCATCGCCACCGACGTGCTCGGCCACCTCGTGGCGGTGATCTCGGGCGTGCCGTTCGACGACTTCCTGCGCGAGCGGATCATCCGGCCGCTCGGCATGGTCGACACCGACTTCCACGTTCCGGCCGACAAGCTCGCCCGCTTCGCCTCGAACTACGCGCTGGCCGAGGGCGGCCGGCTGACCCTGATCGACGACGCCCGCGAGGGCCGATACGCCAAGCCCCGCGCCGTGCCGTCGGGCGGCGGCGGCCTCGTCTCGACGGCCTCCGACTTCGCCCGGTTCTGCCGCTTCATCCTCGGGCGCGGGGCGCTCGACGGGGTACGGCTCCTAGGGTCCAAGACCGTGGACCTGATGACCGCCAACCACCTGCGCGGCGACCTCGCCGACATGGGCCAGCCGCGCTTCTCGGAATCGAGCTACAGCGGCATCGGCTTCGGCCTCGGCTTCTCGGTGATGCTCGATCCGGCCAAGGCCCAGATCCTCGGCACCCCGGGCGAGGTCGCCTGGGGCGGGGCGGCCTCGACGGCGTTCTGGATCGACCCCGCCGAGGACCTGTTCGTGATCCTGCTGACGCAGCTCATGCCGTCCTCGACCTGGCCGATCCGGCGCGAGCTGCGGGTGCTCACCTACGCGGCGATCACTTCGTGATCGCGGCGATCACGGGGTGACCGCCTGACCGCTCACCCCACCGCCCGGCGGTAGAGGTGCCAGGTGGCGTGGCCGAGCACCGGCAGCACCACCGCGAGGCCGACGAACAGCGACAGCATGCCGATGACGAGCATCCCGGCCACGATGGCGCCCCAGGCGAGCATCGTGCCGGGGTTCTCCCGCATCAGCGCCAGCGAGGTCTCGACCGCCGTGCCGGCATCGACGTCCTTGTCGATGATGAGCGGGATCGAGACCGCGCTGACGGCGAGCGCCAGGAGCGAGAAGGCCGCTCCCACGAGGTTGCCGGCGAGGATCAGGCCCCAGCCCCGCGGCGTGGTCAGCACGTCGTCGAGGAAGGCCAGCAGCGAGGGCTCGGAGACGCTGCCGTAGAGCGACCAGTACAGGCCCATGGCGGCACAGAGCCAGGCGAGGAAGATCAGCGCCAGCACCACGCCGACCGCCGCCACCGCCTTGGCCGAGCGGCCGCGCAAGGGCGCGTAGGCGTCGGTCCAGGCGGCGGGCAGGCCCCATTCCCGCCGCCGGCTCAGCTCGTAGAGGCCGAGCGCCGCGAACGGCCCGAGCAGCGCGAAGCCGGCGGCGAGCGGGAACAGGATCGGGATCAGGTCGCGCTCGAAGGTCGCCGCCGCGATCAGCACGCCGGCGATCGGATAGATCAGCACCACGAACAGCACGTGGGTCGGCATCGCCAGGAAATCGTCGACGCCGCGCGACAGGGCGGCCTTGAGGTCCTGGGCGCCGATCCGCCGCACGGCGGGGCGGGCGGCGGCAAAGCCGTGGGAGAGGGGGAACGAGCTCGTCATCGCGTGTCCTCCGGGAAGAGGCACCCGCGACGGGGAGGCCGGGCCGCGTGTCGGGCCGTCGTGTCGGCGGTCCTCAGGCGCCCGGTCCGGCCCGCACGGGCACCGGACAGATCGGTCGCATCGAAACCTTGGGTCTACTCGCAGCGGGCGGGAGGGAATCCCGCCGCACGCCTCCGAGGGTAGCGCCGGCCCGGCCCGCCCGCCAAGGGGGCGGCGCGCACGATCGCGCGACGGGAGCCGCGCCGAGGCCCGCCGGCGCGGACCGGGGCGGGCAACCGGGCGGGGGCCTCCGTATTACGGTGGCCGCCCGCCCCGCGCCTCCCAGTCTCCGATGATGTGGTGCCCGCCGCAATCGACGGCCGTGTACGAGCCGTCCGCTTCGCGGTGGAGGATGATGCGATCGTACCGCACGGAGTCGATCAGGAAGTATCCCGGTGCACAGCGCAACGGGCGCAGGCGCAAATCCGGATCGCCCGGCGCCCGGACGAACCAGGCGAGGCGCGCCATGACCGCCTCTCGCCGTCCCTCGCTGAGCGCCTTGAGCGCCTCGACCAGCGACGGGGCGTACTGGACCCGCGCGGTCACGCGAGGGCGGCGCGCAGATGGGCTATCAGGTCATCGCCATCGTCGAAGGTCGGGCTCAACGGTCCCGGAGCCCGGTTCGCGTCTCGTAATGCCTTGAGGAACAGAACGAAATCCGCCCTCGCCAGGCCGTAGCGCGCCATCGCGCGCAAGAGGCCGTCGCGGATCTCCGCCGCATAGGCCTGCGCCTCCGCCGGGCCGGTCAGCGAACGCTGCATCATGCCCTCGAGCCGTCCCTCCAGGCTCCGATAGCGTCGGGCGAAGGCATCCACCTGTGCGTCGGCCTGGTCGATCAGGCCCGTGAGGGACGCGACCTGATCGGGCTGCGGCCCCAGCCGCTCGTGCAGGCGCCACGCCTGCCGGCGCAGCCCGTCGCCCTCCTCAATCCAGCGCGCCGTCACCGCATCGGCCTGCGCGACGACGTCGTCCTCGTCCGACGCCGCGTCCAGCGCGGCCGGTTGCCAGCGCACGTGATGGGCCAGAGCGTCGATGAGGGCGATGGTCACGGCATGATCCCCGAACCACCCGGATATAGCGATTCGCGGCCCCAGCGGCGAGAGGGCCCCGGGGTGCCGCACCGCCCGCATCCACGCTACAAGGAGCCGACCGTCATCCCATCCAAGGCCCGCCATGCCGAGCACGCCCCGCGCCGCGATCATCCCGGTCACGCCGTTCCAGCAGAACTGCACCCTCCTGTGGTGCGAGGCGACGAAGCGGGCCGCCGTGATCGATCCGGGCGGCGACCTCGACCGGATCCGGGCGGCGATCGCCAAGGCCGGCGTGAGCGTCGAGAAGATCCTGCTCACCCACGGCCACATCGACCACGCCGGCGGGGCCGCCGACCTGCGCGACGCGCTGGGCGTGCCGGTCGAGGGCCCGCACGTCGCCGACAAGCCGCTCCTCGACAGCCTGCCCGAGACCGGGGCGGCCTACGGCATCGGCGGCGCCAAGGTGATCACCCCCGACCGCTGGCTCAACGAGGGCGATACGGTGACGGTCGGCGAGCTGACCTTCGACGTGCTGCACTGCCCCGGCCACTCCCCGGGCAGCGTCGTGCTGGTGAGCCGGGACGCGCGCTTCGCGCAGGTCGGCGACGTGCTGTTTCGCGGCTCGGTCGGCCGCACCGACCTGCCGGGAGGCAACCACGAGGCGCTGATCGCCTCGATCAAGACCAAGCTCCTGCCGCTCGGCGACGACGTCGCCTTCATCCCCGGCCACGGCCCGACCGGCACGATCGGCCAGGAGCGGCTGTCGAACATGTTCCTTCAGTAGGAGCTTCACCATGGACTTTCGTCCCCTCGGCCGCTCCGGCCTCTCGGTCCCGCCGTTCTGCTTCGGCGGCAACGTCTTCGGCTGGACCGCCGACGAGGCGACCTCGTTCGCGCTCCTCGACCGGCTGCTGGAGACCGGCTTCACCTTCATCGACACCGCCGACGTCTATTCGCGCTGGGCCCCGGGCCACCAGGGCGGCGAGTCGGAGGCCGTGATCGGCCGCTGGCTCAAGGCCCGCGGCACCCGGGACCGGATGACCATCGCCACCAAGGTCGGCATGGACATGGGCGAGGGCCGCAAAGGATTGAGGGCGGCGTACATCGAGCGGGCGGCGGAGGAGTCGCTGCGCCGCCTCCAGACCGACCGGATCGACCTCTACCAGTCCCACGCCGACGACGCCGAGACGCCGCTGGAAGAGACGCTGTCGGCCTACGACCGGCTGATCCGCGCCGGCAAGGTGCGGGCGATCGGCGCCTCGAACTATTCGGCCGCTCGCCTGCGCGAGGCTTTTGCCGTGGCGACGCGCGAGAATCTTCCCCGCTACGAGTGCCTGCAACCGGGCTACAGCCTGGCCGACCGCGAGGATTACGAAGCCGAGCTCGAGCCCCTGTGCCGGGAGGAGGGGATCGGCGTGATCTCCTACTTCTCCCTCGCGGCAGGCTTCCTGACCGGCAAGTACCGCCAGCCCGGCGCCGCCGCCGGCCGCGCCCGGGAGGCCCGGGTCTCGGCCTACCTCAACCCGCGGGGCTTCGCCTTCCTCGACCTCCTCGACGCGGTCGCCCGCGAGCACGGCGCCACGCCGGCCCAGGTCGCCATCGCCTGGCTCGTGGCGCGGCCCGGCCTCACCGCGCCGATCGCCAGCGCCACCTCGGTGGCGCAGCTCGACGAGGTGCTGGGCGGCGTGCGCCTCGCCCTCGACCCGGCGGCCGCGGCCCGGCTGGAAGAGGCGAGCCGGGGCTCGCTCAAGGGCTGACGGCGCGCGTTGGCGGATCCTTAACGGGGGTGCGGCGAAACGTAACCTCGGCTATCCTCCGCCGGGGGTGGACAGGGCTCCCGGCCCATCCCCGGCGGACCCCGAAAAGTGCTGCTTGCGGCGCCGAAAACCGATGCAATTTCAAGGCGGAATGCTTACATCAGGCAGGTACCGGACCGCGGCCGCCACGGCCCGGACCCCTTGAGACACGACGAGAACCAGACGGCGCCGGGTCGCGAGACCGGCGCCGGCGCCGGCCGCGCTTCCGCCGCGACGCGCGCCCGCCCGCACCAGGAACCGACATGGCCGAACCCGCCCGCGATCTGAACCCCGACACCTACGGCGCCGACTCGATCAAGGTCCTCAAGGGCCTCGACGCGGTGCGCAAGCGGCCGGGCATGTATATCGGCGACACCGACGACGGCTCGGGCCTGCACCACATGGTGTACGAGGTCGTCGACAACGCCATCGACGAGGCGCTGGCCGGCCACGCGACCCTCGTCACCGTCACCCTCAACGCGGACGGCTCCTGCACCGTCTCCGACAACGGCCGCGGCATCCCGACCGACATCCACTCCGAGGAGGGCGTCTCGGCGGCCGAGGTCATCATGACCCAGCTCCACGCCGGCGGTAAGTTCGACCAGAACTCCTACAAGGTCTCGGGCGGCCTGCACGGCGTCGGCGTCTCGGTGGTCAACGCCCTCTCGACCTGGCTGCGCCTGCGCATCTGGCGCGCCGGCCACGAGCACGCGATGGAGTTCCGCCACGGCGACGCGGTGGCGCCGCTCGCCGTCGTCGGCCCGGCGGGCGACCGGCGCGGCACCGAGGTGACGTTCCTGCCCTCGCCCGACACCTTCACGATGGTCGAGTTCGACTACGCGACGCTGGAGAAGCGCCTGCGCGAGCTCGCCTTCCTCAATTCCGGCGTGCGCATCGTCCTGACCGACGCCCGCCACGCCGAGCACAAGCGCGACGAGCTCGTCTACGAGGGCGGGGTCGAGGCCTTCGTGCGCTATCTCGACCGGGCGAAGGAGGCGCAGATCGAGGCGCCGATCGTGCTGCGCCAGGAGCGCGACGGCATCGGCGTCGAGGTCGCGCTGTGGTGGAACGACACGTTCCACGAGAACGTGCTGTGCTTCACCAACAACATCCCGCAGCGCGACGGCGGCACGCATCTGGCCGGGTTCCGCGCCGCGCTGACCCGCCAGATCACCGGCTA
The DNA here is from genome assembly GCF_053764715.1 of Methylobacterium sp. Gmos1. Lineage (NCBI taxonomy): Bacteria > Pseudomonadati > Pseudomonadota > Alphaproteobacteria > Hyphomicrobiales > Methylobacteriaceae > Methylobacterium > Methylobacterium sp. Gmos1. The sequence goes on from NZ_JBSNCC010000013.1 coordinate 28,211, forward strand.
CGCCGAGGCGAGCGGGGTGACCAAGAAGGAGAAGGTCGCGCTCACCGGCGAGGATTGCCGCGAGGGGCTGACCGCGGTGGTCTCGGTCAAGGTGCCGGACCCGAAATTCTCCTCGCAGACCAAGGACAAGCTCGTCTCCTCCGAGGTGCGGCCGGCAGTCGAGGGCGTGATGAACGCCACCCTCGGCACCTGGCTCGAGGAGCATCCGAACGAGGCCCGCGTCATCGCCGCGAAGGTGGCGCTCGCGGCGGCCGCCCGCGAGGCGGCGCGCAAGGCGCGCGACCTCACCACCCGTAAAGGGGCCCTCGACATCGCCTCGCTGCCCGGCAAGCTCGCCGACTGCCAGGAGCGCGACCCCTCGAAGTGCGAGATCCTGCTGGTCGAGGGCGACTCGGCCGGCGGCTCGGCCAAGCAGGGCCGCGACAGAACGTTTCAAGCTGTTCTGCCGCTGCGCGGCAAGATCCTCAACGTCGAGCGGGCGCGGCTCGACAAGATGCTGTCGAGCCAGGAGATCGGCACGCTGATCACCGCGCTGGGCACCGGGATCGGCCGGGACGGCACCCACGCCTTCAACCCCGACAAGCTGCGCTACCACCGCATCATCATCATGACGGATGCGGACGTCGACGGCTCGCACATCCGCACCTTGCTGCTGACGTTCTTCTTCCGCCAGATGCCGGAGCTGATCGAGCGCGGCCACCTCTACATCGCCCAGCCGCCGCTCTACAAAGCCCAGAAGGGCAAGACCGCGATCTACCTCAAGGACGACCGGGCGCTCGAGGATTACCTGATCGACGGCGGCGTCGACGGGGCGGTGCTCAAGCTCGCCACCGGCACGGAGTTCGGCGGCGCCCAGCTCAAGGCGCTCGTCGACGAGGCCAGAGGCGTGCGCCAGGTGCTGCACGGGATGCACTCGCGCTACGACCGCGTCGTGGTCGAGCAGGCGGCGATCGCGGGCGCGCTTCGCCCCTCGGTCGCCGGCAACCCGGCCGAGGCCGAGGTGGTGGCCGACGAGATCGCCCGGCGCCTCAACGCCATCGCCGACGAGATCGAGCAGGGCTGGGAGGGCGAGGCGCGGGACGGCGGCTACGTGCTGTCGCGAACCTTACGCGGCGTGCGCCAGGTCGCGGTGCTCGACGAGGCGCTGATCTCCTCGCAGGAGGCGCGCCGCCTCGACGAGCGGGCCGAGACCCTGAGCGAGATCTACGGCGCCCCCGTCACCCTGGTGCGCCGGGGCGACCAGACCTCGCTCTACGGCCCGGTGGCCCTGTTCGAGGGCATGATGGCGCTCGGCCGCAAGGGCCTGCAGCTCCAGCGCTACAAGGGCCTCGGCGAGATGACCGCCCAGCAGCTCTGGGAGACCACCCTCGACCGCGACGTGCGCTCGCTCCTCCAGGTTAAGATCAAGGACACGACCGACGCCGACGACCTGTTCGTCAAGCTGATGGGCGACGTGGTCGAGCCGCGCCGGGAGTTCATCCAGGAGAACGCGCTCAACGTGGCCAACCTGGACGTGTGAGGGCAGCTCCGGTTCAGTCCTCTACATATTGTCTGCTCGCGGCTTCTTCCTGGGAGACTGCAAGGGTTGCGGCTACCAAGCTGCAACCCTTGACGTCATCCCGGGGTCGCGCAGCGGGACCCAGGATGTCGTGGAGGGTCGCACATCGGTCGGCCAACTCAGCAAGCCCTCGAGATGAGGTCGTGGGTGGAAGAGTGGCGCCCCCCGCGCGCGCCGCTTGATCGCGGACCGGAACCGGCGATAGGCAAAGGCCGCAGAGCGCGCGGGTCCCGGGGCGCGAACGCGGAGTGTGATCATGCAGGCGGCCGAACTCGCGCGCTTTTCCGACTACGTCCTTCCGGAGGCGACCCTGCCGGACTTGCCGGGTCACTACCGCGGCAAGGTGCGGGACAATTACGATCTGCCGGACGGCCGGCGCATCCTGATCACCAGCGACCGCCTGAGCGCCTTCGACCGCGAGTTGGCGGCGATCCCGCTCAAGGGCCAGGTGCTGACCCAGACCGCGCGCTACTGGTTCGAGAAGACGCGCGATATCTGCGACAACCACGTCCTCGCCTATCCCGACCCGAACGTGGTGGTGGGCCGCCGGCTCGCGATCCTGCCGGTCGAGATCGTGGTGCGCGGCTACCTCGCCGGCAGCACCGGCACCTCGATCCTGACCCTCTACAAGGCCGGTCAGCGCGAGATGTACGGCCACCGGCTGCCGGACGGGATGCGCCCGCACGAGCCGCTGCCGCAGCCGATCATCACCCCCACCACCAAGGCCGGCCACGGCGACCACGACGCGCCGCTTTCGGCTGCCGAGATCCTGGAGCGGGGGCTCCTGAGCGAGGCGCAGTGGCGCACCCTGTCGGAGGCGGCGCTCGCGTTGTTCGCCCGCGGCCAGACGCTCGCGGCCGAACGCGGCCTGATCCTCGCCGACACCAAGTACGAGTTCGGCACCGACGCCGAGGGGCGGATCGTGCTCGCCGACGAGATCCATACCCCCGACAGCAGCCGCTACTGGTTCGCGAAGAGCTATCCCGAGCGCCTCTCCGCCGGCACCCTGCCCGACAGCTTCGACAAGGATGTGGTCCGCAACTGGGTCGCGGCCCGCTGCGACCCCTACCGCGATCCGGTGCCAGCGATCCCACCCGAGGTGGTGCTGCAGACCGCCGCCACCTATGTCAGCGCCTTCGAGACCATCACCGGCGAGCGCTTCGCCCTGCCGGACACGAGCGAGCCGCCGCTCGAACGCATCCGCCGCAACATCGCGGCGTTCCTGGCGCAGTAGCGCCACCCGCCGGCACCCGACCCGGGGAACATCGGTCCTGCCCGGCGCGACCACCGCATGCAGGATCGTGCCACCTCCCGCCCGCCATGCACGATCGTGCTTGTCGGGCGCGGTCCGGTCCGGTATGCCCCCGGCCGGACAGAAAAAAGGCCGCCCTTGCGAGGCGGCCCGAAGTCTAGGGAGGAAACGCCCAAAGAGGGCTGCACCGCCGCGACGCCATCGCTGCGGTGCGAAAACGTTTTCTCATGCTGCGTTGCACAAGGCAATCGACCGCGTTGCGCAACGGCCATGCTCGTTGCGCATGGCCGCGGTCGCGCGCCTCTGGAGGACGGATGGCCGATACTCGACGCCGCACCCGCGCAGCACGCACTATCACCGCCGCCGCGGCCTGCCTCGCCGCGCTGACGGCCGCGCAGGCGGAGCCCGCCGCCGTCACCTTCCCGGGCCTGGGCGGGCTCACGTTGCAGGGCCGGCGCTACCGCCCCGCCGGCCTGGGTCCGTTCCCGGCCGTCGTCGCGCTGCACGGCTGCGGCGGCCTGTACGATCGGGCCGGCGCGCTCACTCCGCGGCACGCTGACTGGGGCGAGCGCCTGGCCGCGCGAGGATTCCTGGTGGTGCTTCCCGACAGCTTCGGCTCGCGCGGCCTTAAGCCCGCAATGTCGGGTCTCCCAGCGCGAGATCCGCCCCGGCCGCGAGCGCGGCGTATGCCGAGGCCGCCGGCGACTGGCTGCGCGGCCGGCCCGACCTGCGGCCGGACGCGGTCTCGCTGCTCGGCTGGTCCAACGGCGGCTCGGCGGTCCTGGCGGCGGTCCGGGCCGGCCGGCACGTGCCCTTCGCCCGCGCGGTCGCGTTCTATCCGGGCTGCCGTGCCGCCCTGGAGCAGGGCTGGCGCACCCGCACGCCGCTGCCCGTCCTGGTCGGCGACGCCGACGACTGGACCGGCGCCGAGCCCTGCCGCGCCCTGGCGGAGGACGCCCGCGGCCGGGGCGAGCCGGTCGAGATCACGGTCTATCCGGGCGCCTACCACGATTTCGACGCGCCCGGCCCGGCCGTGCGCGAGCGGCGCGGGCTCGCCTACACGGTCAACCGGGACGGCGTGGCCCATGCGGGGACCGGGCGGCGCGGGCCGACGCGCTGGCGCGCGTCCCGGCCTTCCTCGCCGTGCGATAGCTTCAGCGCCGCAGGTCCATCTTCCGCAGGCCCCACCACGTCAGCAGGATCGCCGCCAGCGCGAAGGGCGCCGCACCGATGACCGCGGCGACCGCCTCCGAGCCGATCAGGGCGCCCAGGCCCTTCACCAGGGCCATCAGCAGCAAGAAGCCGCTGACGCAGGCGAAGAGCAGGATCGTGCCGCCCCACAGGGTCCAGCCCGAGACGACCCGGGCGATCCGGTCGACCTCGTCGGAGAAGAGCGTGATCTCCTTGACGGCCAGGGTGCTGGCGAGGCGGACGGCCTCGACCACCAGCCTGATCGTGCTCACCTGCCGGTCGGACCGCACCGCCCACGCTCCCGCTCCGCCGCGACCGGATATCGGTGCGGCGAGCGGAAACGCCCGAGCTTGGCCGTCGTTCCGGATCTCCCGGCGATCAGGCGGGCTTGAGCGGGCAGCTCTGGCGGGCGAGCAGCCGCCACTGGCCCCCCTCCTTGAGCCAGACCTGCATCACCGCGATGTAGGAGCGGCCGGTCTCGCCGTTGGGGAGGATGTCGGCGCCGTCCCAGACGTGGCGGACCGTGGCGGTGTCGCCGACGACCTGGATCCACTGCTCCGAGAAGGTCAGCGACTTGTAGTTGGTCTTGCCGGCGAGGCTGGCGATGAACTGGGGCTTGGTCTCGATCTTGCGGCCGCTGGAATGGCCGTAGCTCATCTGCGGATGGGTGAGGGCGTCGAGCGCCTTGGCGTCGCCGTCCACGATCGCGACCCGCAGGGCCTCGAGCTGGCGGCCCACCGCCTCGCCGTCATCCGCGGCCCGGGCCGGTCCGGCCGCCAGCGCCGGCATCGCCAGGCCCGCGGTCAGTCCGGCGAGCAGCACCCGCCGCGAGCAGTTCTCCGTCTCCACCATGAGCGTCCTCCCGTGGCACGGTCGGCCTTGCGGGTTGATCCCGCCGCCGCCGCGCAGCCCGAGCTTAGCCCGCTGATCGGGCCCTCGCCACCGGGACGGTCCATACTGAGGAGCGGGATTCGCCCGCAAGCACAGGCAGACGCCGGTCAGCGCTGGTACGGCACCGTCCCCCCGGTGGCGTTGGAACCGCCGCCAGCGGCACGCGCCGCGTCGAGCTCGCCCTGGCAGGGCGCACTGATGCTGGCATAGTTCCGGCGCAGGCAAGCCTCGATCCGCCGCGTGTTGGGCACGTCGTTCGCGCACAGCGTCATGGCGTCCGTCATGCAGGCCAGGCGCTGGCGCTCGGTTCCCTGGGCGCTCGCCGGCCCGACGGGCGTCAGCAGCACGACGCCCGCCGCCAAGGTGGCCGCCACGGCGACGGTGCGGGTCAACGGCATCGACATTCGTCCTCTCCGGCTCTTTCCGGAGGGTCAACACCAAGCCTGGCCTCCCGGTTCGCGAGGGCGGGGATTGCGTTGCCGGAAGGGCTGTGCCGTCGGCGGCGCGACGGGTCAGGCCGCGTCGCCGCAGCCGCAGGCCCGTTCGTAGCCGAAGGCCCGGCCGAGGGCGGTGACCCCGGCGGGCGTCACCGCGACGGCCCGGCTGCCCTCGCGCCGGCGCACCCAGCCCCGGTCGAGGCAGGTCGCGAGCAGGGCCGCGCCGAGGGCGCCGGCGATGTGGGGCCGGCGCTCGCTCCAGTCGAGGCAGGGGCGGCAGAACACCCGGCGGCGAGAGCGGTTCGTCTCGGAGGCCGCGGCGAGATCGACCCCGAGGCCGTGCAGGAAGACCTCGCCCGCCGTCGTGAGGGCGCCGCCATCCTCCCCGAGCTCGACCGCGCCGCGCGCCACGAGGGCATCCGCCATCGCGACGGCGAGGCGGCCGGCGAGGTGGTCGTAGCAGGTCCGGGCCTCGCGCAGGGCGGCGTCCCGGGGACCGGGAGAACGGGCAGCCGGCCGGGTGGGGACCGGCGCCGCGCCGGCCGCCACCGCCATCACGCCCTCCAGCATCCGCGCCACCGCCGGGGATGCGAGGCGGTGGTAGCGGTGGCGGCCCTGGCGGGCGACCGTCAGCAGGCCGGCCTCGGCGAGCTGCGCGAGGTGGCCGCTCGCGGTCTGCGGCGTCACGCCGGCGGCGCGGGCGAGTTCCGCCGCGGTCAGCGCCCGGCCGTCCATCAGCAGCGCCAGCATGCCGGCGCGGGCCGGATCCCCCACCAGGGCGGCGGTGCGGGCGAGGGCGGAGACGGTCACCATGGTGGGCTCCTCGGGCGGGCTCCCCCTTGTAGAGCAGAGCGGGACGCGACGCTTCGGCCACGACCGAATCATGTCGCCCGCCGCTTCGGCCGGCACCGAAGCACCGCCCCCGGCGGGCGGGCGAGGATCGTCCCGTCGCAACCGGGGAACCGCCCGCCATGCCGCCGCTGATTCGCCGCCTCCTCGCCCTCCGCCGCTCGAACACCCCCGGGAGCGGCCCGCCCGGGGAGGGCGGCCTGTCGCGACACCTGCGTCAGCGCCGCGACCGCACGCAGTTGTCCAGCCTCGACGACAGGTTGCTGCGCGACATGGGCCTGCGCCGCGAGGTCTCGCCCGCCGGCCTCGACTTCGTGCCCCTGTCCCCGGCCGATCCGGGCGCGGGGGCACATCTCGCGAGAGTGCCGCAGGACTGCCGGAACCGGCACGCAGGCGGGTCCGTGGCGTCGTCGCCACACGGCCGCGCTGCCCTCGACTGGCCATGATCGGGCCGTGATCGCGCCGCCGTTCCGGGGCCCGTGGGGCGTCGTCGCGATGGTGAGCCGGCGGTGTTTCCCGTTTGCATCACGTCGGTTGTATCTGACTGGCAGCGGCGAGGATTGGTTTACGAACCGTATCCGCGCCCCGCCTTCGCCACATTCCGCCCCAAGCTTGACCTGGAGCGCGGCCATAACGGCCGTGCCCGGCAATGCACGAGAGGGGCCTGCATGACGCGGAACCGGACTTTCCCCATCACCGCCGCCCTGGCGGTTCTCGCCACGGCGCCGCAGCTCGGCGCCTGCAGCCTGATGCCGGCCGGGGTCGACACGACGGGAAGCCTTCCGGACCGCAAGCACCTCGCCGCCGTCACCAGCGCCGACCGGGACTGCCTCGCCCGCGCGATGTACTTCGAGTCCAACCGCTCGAGCGAGGAGGGCCTGCTCGCGGTCGGCACCGTGGTGATGAACCGGCTCGAGGCGCCGGCCTACCCGAACTCGATCTGCGGCGTCGTCGGCCAGAAGCGCCAGTTCGCCGCCGGCGTGCTGCACAAGCCGATGCGCGACAAGGAACGCGACAAGGCCGAGCGGATCGCCGACGCGATCCTCGCCGGCGAGCGCCACGAGAAGGTCGGCGGCGCGATGTTCTTCCACACCGCCGGCTACACCTTCTCCTACCGCAACATGCACTACGTGGCGCTCGCCGGCGGCAACGCCTTCTACGAGAAGCGCCCGTGGTACGACCGCGAGGGCGCGACCCCGCGCCGGGTCCCGTCCGCCGCGACCCAGCTCGCTCAAGCCCAGTCCGGATCGGCCGGCAGCGCCCGCTGGACCTCGCACCCGGTCCGGGTCGCGCGCGCTACCCCCCAGACCCCGCTCGCCGAGCTCGGGCCGGCCCACAACATCTGCCGCGTCGCCGCCGCCGAGACCGGCCGCAGCCCGAGCTGATCCCGCCCGGGGGCTCACGCCAGCCGGTCGAGCCGCAGGCGGTGGCGCGCGTCGGTGAGCCGGCGCGCGGCGGCCAGCACCGCCCCCGTCACCCCGAGGCCGCTCGCGCCCGCCAGCAGGAACAGGATCAAGATCTGCGACGCGGCCGCCCCTTGCGGGTCCTGCCCGGCGAGGATCTGGCCGGTCATCATGCCCGGCAGCGTGATCAGCCCCGCCGCCGCCATCTGGTTGAGCACCGGGATCAGCCCGGCCCGGATCGCGCTGCGGGTGAGCGGCGCCAGCGCCTCGTCCCTCGTGGCGCCGAGCGCCAGCCGCGCCTCGATTCCCGCCCGCTCGCGCCGCACGGCGCCGGTGAAGCCGTTGAGCCCGATCGCGATCCCGCTCATCACCGAGCCGAGCACGATCCCGGACAGCGGGATCAGCGCGTGCGGATCCCACCAGGGCTGCGGGCGCAACGCCGCGAGGCCGACCGCGACGGCGACCACCATCGCCCCCGCCGTGACGGCCCCGCCGAGCGCGTAGCGCCACGCTCCCCGCAGCGGCCGCTCCTGCCTCGCGCCGATCTCGTAGGCGGCGGCGAGCGCCATCACGGCGACCACCCCGACCACCGGCCCCGGCGCTCCGAGCCCGAACACCGTGCGCAGGACCAGCCCGACCAGGGTGAGCTGCGCCACCAGCCGGCAGGCCGCGACCAGGATCGTGCGGGCGAGGCCCAAGCCCAAAGCCGCCGACAGCCCGGCATTGACGAGGACGAAGCCCGCCGCGAGGGCGAGGTCGAGGGGGCCGGGCGACGGAATCACGCCGGTTCGATCAGTGGGCGCCCGCCCGCCACCGCGAGCCGGCGGGTGGCGAGCCGCGCCACCTGGGCGGGATCGTGCGAGACGAGGACGACGATCAGGCCGGCGGCGCGGCGGCCTTCGATCACCGCCTCGGCGCCCCGCACGCTCTCGGGATCGAGGGAGGCGGTCGGCTCGTCGAGGAGCAGCACGCGGGGCTGGCCGGCGAGCGCCCGCAGCAGGGCGAGGCGCTGGCGCTCGCCGGTGGAGAGCCGCGCCACCGGCCAGCCGAACACCTCCGGCGGCAGGCGCAGGGCCGCCCGCTCCGGGTCGAGGCGGGAGGGGGCGTCGGCGCGGAAGTGCTCGGCCACAGTCTCGGCCCACCAGCCGGGCTCGGCGGCGAGGTAGGTGACCTGCCGGCGCCACAGCGGCGCCGCGATCACCTCCCGGTCGATCCCGTCGAGGCTGACCCGGCCCTCGGACGGGTCGAGATCGGCGATCATGCGCAGGAGCACGCTCTTGCCCGCCCCCGACGGGCCCGTGACCGCGCAGGCCTCGCCGGCATCCAGCACGAGGTCGAAGGGCCCGAAACGGTCGCGGCGGAGGGACTCGATGCGGAGCATGGGCGGCAGGTGAGCGGATCCCCTCCGGTGTGCGGGAGAGGGCTGCGGAACGCAACGGCCCCGCTGCGGTTTGAGTGTGCCACGGACGAATCGGGAGGGTAGGACGTGGCTGCAGGAGATTTGGCAGCAGCAGCGGGAACGGCGCGAAGCGCCGGCACGGGCGTGGTGCGCAGCGACGTGCCGGCCCGGATGGACCGGCTGCCCTGGAGCCGCTTCCACCTGCTCCTCGTCGTCGCGCTCGGCATCACCTGGGTGCTCGACGGGCTCGAGGTCACGATCGTCGGGGCGATCGGCCCGGTGCTCCAGGACAAGCGGGCGCTCGGCCTCACCATCCAGCAGATCGGCGCGGCGGCCTCGTTCTACGTCGTCGGCGCGGTCGTCGGCGCCCTGGTCTTCGGCTGGCTCACCGACCGGTTCGGGCGGCGCCTCGTCTTCTACGCCACGCTGTTCATCTATGTCGGCGGCGTCATCGCCAGCGCACTCGCCTGGGATTTCTGGAGCTTCGCGCTGTTTCGCCTCGTCACCGGGCTCGGCATCGGCGGCGAGTACGCGGCAATCAACTCGGCGATCGACGAGCTGATCCCGGCGAAGTACCGCGGCCGGGTCGACCTCATCGTCAACGGCAGCTTCTGGGTCGGCGCCGCGGCGGGTGCGGGCGCCTCGCTGCTGCTGCTCGATCCCAACCTCCTCGACCCGGATTTCGGCTGGCGCCTCGGCTTCGGCATCGGCGGCGTGCTCGGCCTCGGCATCCTGTTCCTGCGCCGCCACGTGCCCGAGAGCCCGCGCTGGCTCGTCACCCACGGCCGCGAGGAGGAGGCCGAGCGCACGGTGGCGGAGATCGAGCGCAAGGTCGAGGCCGAGACGGGCCAGAAGCTCCCGAAGGCCGAAGGCATCCTCGAGGTCCACCCGAAGAAGAGCTTCGGGTTCGGCGAGATCTTCTCGTCGATGGTGCACAAGCACCGCGGCCGCAGCATCCTGGCGCTGGTGCTGATGATCGCCCAGGCCTTCCTGTTCAACGCGGTGTTCTTCACCTACGGGCTGGTGCTGGCGAAGTTCTACGGCGTGCCGGAGAACCGCGCCGGCGTGTTCCTGGTGCCGCTCGCCATCGGCAACTTTTTGGGGCCGGTGCTGCTCGGCCACTTCTTCGACACGATCGGCCGGCGCCGGATGATCGCCGGCACCTTCGCGTTGAGTGGGCTTTTGCTGCTCGCGACCGCAATCGTGTTCGGCCTCGACCTGTTCACCGCCTGGACCCAGACCTTCGCGTGGATCGCGATCTTCTTCGTCGCCTCCGCGGCCGCGAGCTCGGCCTATCTCACGGCGAGCGAGATCTTCCCGCTCGAGACCCGGGCGCTCGCCATCGCGGTGTTCTACGCGCTCGGCACCGGCGCCGGCGGCGTGATGGCGCCGTGGCTGTTCACCCACCTGATCGAATCCGGCCAGCACTGGGCGCTCGCCGGGGGCTATGCCGGCGCGGCCCTGCTGCTCGTGATCGCCGCGGTGACGGAGTGGAAGCTCGGGATCGACGCGGAAGGAAAGTCGCTGGAGAGCATCGCCGATCCGCTGTCGAAGGCCTGACGGGATCGCCGCCGGCCCGGGCTCGGCGTCGTCAGTGCAGGGCCGCCGTCCGCTCGGCCTCGGGCGGCAGGACCGCTTCCTCGACGAGGGCCGCGCGGATGCGGGCGAGGCGCAGGTCCGCCGCCTCGCGGCCGGCCTCGGCGGCGGCCATGGCCTCGCGGGCGGCGGCAGCATCGGCCATCACCTCGGCCAGGCGTTCCTCCAGCCGGCGCGAGCGGGCCCGCTCGGCCGACAGCCGGGCCTCGGCAGCGCCGGCCTGGCCCTGCGCCTCGGCCGCCGCCTTCTCGGCCTCGGCGGCGGCCTGCCGGGCCTCGGCCGCCTCGTCCGCGGCGGCCTGCAACGCCTCCTCGACCCGTTCCAGCAGGGTGCCGACCTCGCGGCTGAGCCGGTCGGCCCGGGCCTCGGCCGCGGCGGCGCGGGCGGTGGAGGCGCGCACCGTCTCGGTCGCGCGGCGCAGCAGGCTCAGGATGGTGCCGGTGTCGAACGGGGTGGCCATGGGATCCGGGAGGCGGGCGGCGATTCTCTAGGGGCGCCCGCCGGCCGGCCGCGGTCAAGGGCCATGGCGCAGCTTCCCACACTCCCCGGGCGCCTGCGGCACGGATGCGCCACCGTCCTCGCCCGCCCCTGCGACCGATGCGCACGAACGGCCCGGGGAGCGGGAACCCAACATGGATCAAACCGATGCCCCCCGGGACTATCCCGGGTGGACCGGGGGAGTATCCCGCCAAGGAAGGTGCCGTGCCATGTTCATGAGGATCGACCGGCTGCAGGCCGAGCTGCCCCAGCCCAAGAGGCCCGACCCGAATGCCGCCGCGGCCCTGCAGGAGCTGCTCGGGGGCAAGTACGGCGAGATGTCGACGCTCGGCAACTACATGTTCCAGAGCTTCAATTTTCGCGACAAGTCGAAGCTGCGGCCGTTCTACAGCCTGGTCTCGAGTATCTTCATGGAGGAGCTCGGCCACGTCGAGCTGGTCTCGACAGGCGTGTCGATGCTCAACAACGGCCCCGGCGACCCGACGCCGGACGTCGACGTGTCGAAGGCCCCGTTCCACGACATGCAGGACGTGCGCCTCGCCGGCAGCTTCCTCAGCAACGGCGGCGGCGCGATGCCGATGAACTCGAACGCCGCGTCGTGGAACATGGACATGGTCACCACGACCGGGAACATCATCATCGACCTCCTGCACAACTTCCACCTCGAATGCGGCGCGCGCATCCACAAGCTGCGCGTCTACGAGACCCTGAAGGACCCGACCGGGCGCGAGGTCTGCGGCTACCTGCTGGTGCGCGGCTCGGTGCACGCCCACGCCTACGCCCTGGCGCTGAAGAAGCTCACGGGCGTGGCGATCGAGCAGATGCTTCCGACGCCCAACATCAACCTCGACCGCATCCCCGAGTGCCAGAAGTACCTCCAGGAGGGCAGCCACCGCCGGCTCTACCGCTTCAACTCGCCGGACTACGCGGAAGCGGCCGGCGTGTGGTCGAACGACGAGGTGGCGCTGCCGGGCGACCCGCCGGGCAATCTCGAAGTGGTCGACGGCGCGCCTGAGGGCGGCAAGATCCCGGAACTCGACGGCAATTACGGCGCCTTCGCGCCGAACTACAAGCCGGAAGAGATCTTCGAGATCGCGAGCAAGCTCTACAAGAAGAGCCGCTGAGCATGGACGGGGCCGGTCAGGCCGGCCCCGAATCCTTGATGACTGCGTCGAGGGCGTCCAGCACCTCGGCCATGTCCGGGCGCGCCGCCGGGTCGGGCCCGGTACAGGCCCGCACCAGGGCGTCGAAGGCCGGGGAGGCGAGGGGGGCGAGCGCCCGCAGCTCTTCGAGGAGCAGCCCGAAGGCCCGCACGTCGAGCCGTTGCAGGAACGCCCCGTCCGGGCCCGGCGGCAGCGCGGAGGCCGCGCCGAGATCGCTCAGCACCGCCTCGCCGTGCGCCCCGTCCCACAGGACGTTGTGGGCGTAGAGGTCGCCGTGGCCGAAGCCGCGGGCGTGGAGGTGGACGGCGCCCGAGGCGATCCCGCGGGCAAGGCGCAGGGCCGCCGGAGCCGTCAGGCGGAGGGCCGGATCGTAGACGTCGCGGCTGCAGCTCTCCAGGCTCGGCGGCCCGGCGAGCACCCGCCAGCCCTCCGGCAGGAGCGGCATCAGCAGGCCGTCCACCCCGTCCGGATGATCGACGAGGCGCCCGAGGCTGCCGGTGAGGTGCGGGTGCATGCCCGCCGCCAGGCAGGCCGCCATCTCGCGCTCGGGCAGGCCGTCGCTGGTCATCGCGCCCTTGAACAGCTTGAGGGCGACCGGCCGCGCCTCGCCCTCGCCGTCCGGCCGCCACGCCGCCCGCATCACCCGGCCCGACGCGCCCTCGCCGAGGAGCGGCCCGAGCGCGAGGTCGCGCCAGGCGACCGGCGCCGCAGCCGTGGGGGCAGGCGCCGCACGATCCTCGAACGGGTTGCCGGCCCAGGACAGCCAGGCGAGCCGCGGCAGGGTCTTCAGGCCGGCGGGCAGCGCCTCGAACCGGTTGGCGGCGATGCGCAGGAGCTCGAGGTTGTGCGCGCACCTCAAGCTCTCCGGCAGTGCGCGCAGGCGGTTGCCCGCCAGCATCAGCTTCTGCAGGCGCGGCCGGGCGCCGAGCGCCTCGGGCAGGGCGGCGATGCGGTTGTCGGTGAGGGTGAGCCAGCGCAGGGCCGGGGGCAGCGACTCGGCCGGCACCTCGGCGATGCCGGAGCCGCGAAACCCGATCTGGCTCAGGGCGGCGCAGTCGCCCAGCACCGGCGGCAGCCGGTCGAAGCGGTTGCCGGAGCAGAACAGCACGCGCAGCTTGTGCAGCCGACCGAGATCGGCGGGCAGGGTGGTGAGGTCGTTCTGGCCGAGATCGAGCAGTTCGAGCGTGTCGGCGAGACCGAGGATCTCGGGCGGCATCTCGGAGAGGCGCCCCTCCGGCCCGCCGGGGAGCCGCAGCTCCCGGGCCCCGGCAAGGTCGCCCCGGCGCAGGGCCGCAAGGCACGCCGCGGTCGCGGGCGGCAGGCTCATGGGTGCGGGCTCATGGGCGCGAGCCCGGATCGGTGCGGCAGAGTCTCGGCATCGTGGTCTCCCGGCGGCGCGTCGGGGCCGCCGGGCGGTGGTCGCCGGGAAACGCGGCCGGATCAAGGGGCCGCAGGCGGCGTCAGTACGGGGTGCCGTAATAGGCCGGCGGCGGCGCCTGGCGGTAGCCGTACTCGTAGCCGACCGGCGGACGGCCGTAGGTGCGCAGGTAGGGGTCGTAGCGCGGCTGCCGGTAATTGCCGTTGTTGACGCCGGCCGAGCGGTCGTTGCCGCGCAGGGCCGCGTAGGGCGAGAGCCCGCTGCCGGAATCGTTGTTCTGGGCGAGCACCGCGCCCGCCGTGCCGAGGACGAGGGCCGCCGCGACGGTCGCCCGGACCGTGAGAGCGCGCATGGAAGGCCTCCTGGGGGTTCAGGGATGAGATGAAGCGGAACCGGGAATGGCCGGCCGAGGTTCCGACGCCCGGGGCGCGGCCTTTCGGCGCCGGGCAGCGGGAGCGCCGGCGAGCAAGGCGTGTCGGCGCAGAGCGGGCAGCGTCGCGGTCCGGCGCTGCTGCGCGAGGACGCGGCCGAGACGGCCGGTCGCCCTCGGCCTTGTCCCTCCGCCCGGGATGCGGGCTCGATCGGCTCCAACCCGCGGTGTCGGGGCCTCGCGGCCCGGGTCACGCCGGATCGTCGCGCAGCAGGTGGTAGAGCAGGATCGCGGCCGCCGTGGCGGTGCCGATCCCACCGAGCTTGAAGCTGCCGAGGCCGACCGTGAAGTCGCCGGCGCCGAGCACCAGCGCGGTGCCGACGGTGAGCAGCACCCGGGTGCGGGAGAAGTCGACCCGGTTCTCGACGAAGATCCGCCCCGCCGCGGCGGCGATCAGCCCGAACACCACCACCGACAGCCCGCCGATCACCGGGCCGGGGATCACCAGGATCGCGGCGCCGAATTTCGGCGACAACCCGAACAGGATCGCCACGAGGCCGGCGACGGCGAAGACCAGGGTCGAGTAGATCCGGGTCACCGCCATCACCCCCATGTTCTCGGCGTAGGTCGTCACGCCGGTGCCGCCGAAGAACCCCGACAGCATCGTGGCGAGCCCGTCGCCGAGGAAGGCGCGACCGAGCCACGGATCGAGGTTGCGCGCGGTCATCGCGCCGATCGCCTTCACGTGGCCGAGATTCTCCGCGACCAGGACCAGGGCGACCGGGGCGATGAGCCAGATCGCGGAGGCCTCGAAGACCGGCGTCGCGACGTGCGGCCAGCCGAACCACGGCGCCTGCGCGATCCGCCCGAGGTCGAGGGGCTTGGCCAGACCGAGCCCGTTCGCCAGCACGCCGTAGAGCAGGGTGGCGGCCACCGCCCCGATGAGGAGCGGCAGGCGCCGTGCCGCGCCCGGCAGGTACGAGGCGGACAGGCCGACCGCCAGGATCGTGAACAGCCCGACCCCGACATCGACGCCCGAGCCCGAGATGCCCTTCACGCCGATCGGCGCGAGGTTGAGGGCGATCGCCCCGACGATCGCGCCGGTCACCGCTGGCGGCATCAGCCGGCCGATCCAGGCATCGCCCGCCCGCATCACCGCGATCCCGATCAGCGCGTAGACCGCCCCGGCCGCGATGATGCCGCCGAGCGCCACCGCGAGGTTCGGGTTGGGTCCGCTGCCGCTGTAGCCGGTCGCCGCGATCACCACCGCGATGAAGGCGAAGCTGGAGCCGAGATAGCTCGGCACCCGACCCCCGACCACGACGAAGAACAGCAGCGTGGCGATGCCGGAGAACAGGATCGCGAGGTTGGGATCGAAGCCCATCAGCAGCGGGGCCAACGCCGTCGAGCCGAACATCGCCACGACGTGCTGGAGCGCCAGCACCACCACCTGGCCGAGCGGCGGGCGCTCGTCCGGCAGCACCACCGGCCCCCGGGCGAGCCGCCAGCGCGGAAAGCCGCGCTCCTGTTCCCGCATCTCCGGTTCCATGTCGTCCCCCCTGGTTGCTTGTCCGTGAGGCCTTAGAGGATTTCGCGGGTCCGGGAAGAGGCGGGTGGCTTGCGCGTGCGCAGCGTCCTGCGCGAGGATCCGGCGCGATCCCGCGCACCGGCCGCCGCCATGACCCCGCCCGCATGACCCTGCCCGCATGACCCTGCCCGCATGACCCTGCCCGCATGACCCCGCCCGCCAGCGATCTCACCGTGATGATCTCGGGCGGCTTCGCGCTCGCCTACGAGGCGGTGCGGCCGGACTTCGAGCGCGCGACGGGCCTGAAGGTCCGGACCCTGTCCGGCGCGTCGCAGGGGCAGGGGCCGCGCACCATCCGGCACCAGCTCGCGCACGGCGCCCAAGGATCCCGGCCTCAAGTCGACGTGGTGATCCTCTCGAACGAGGGGCTGCACGAGCTGGCGACGGAGGGCCGGATCGTCGAGGGCTCGGCCGTCGCACTCGCCACCGCGCCGCTCGCCGCCGCGGTGCGGGCAGGCACACCGCACCCGGACATCGCCACCCCCGCGGCGCTCGCCCGCGCCCTGGCGGCCGCCCGCCTCGTCGTGATGCCGGGCAGCACCAGCGGGCTGTTCATCCAGGACGTTGTGCTGCCGCGGCTCGGCGTCGCCGGGATCGTGCGCAAGCGGGTGTTCTCGCGCGGCACCGAATCCGCCGCCGCCCTCGCGGCGGGCGAGGCCGACCTCGCCCTCGGGCCGGTGAGCGAACTCGTCGACGTGCCGGGGATCGAGGTGGTGGGCGCGCTGCCCGACGAGGTCCAGCTCGTCCAGACCTTCACGGCGGCGATCGTCGCAGGGGCGAAGGCCCTCGAGCCGGCGAAGCGGCTGATCGCCCACCTCGCCTCAGATCGCGCCGCGGAGGCGATCAGGCGGACCGGCATGGAGCCGGTCGGGACGAAGTAGGGGGCCGCGCGACGCGCAGCCCCCATTTGTCAGGCGAGGGCGCCGCCCCACTTGTCGGCGTCGGGCGCCTTCTCCTTGTAGATCTTGCCGGTAGCGTCGACGTGGAGCTCGGTCCAGGCGCCGTCGCCCCGGCGCGCCAGCACCTCGACGTGCTTCGGCTTGCGCCGCGGCTCGCCCGTCGGCGTCCAGCCCGCCGCCGTCACGGCGGCGAGGGCGGCGGCGGGATCGACGGCTGCGTCGGATTTGCCCGGGTGATGCGGCTTCTTGTGGTGGATCTCCACCGGCGCACGGCCCGGGGCGGAGATCCGCGCGACCTTGATCTCCGACGGGCGGCGCTCGCCCTCGAGGGTCACGCGCAGGCCGGCGGCGAGGGGAAACGCCTCCGCCCCCTTGGGCCCGAGATCGGCGAGGTGGACCGCGCCGTCCGCCTCCAGGGTGAAGCGGTGCGCGAAGACGTGCTGGATCGTGCCCGAGAGGGCCGTGGTGTCGTGGTGCGGCATGATCTTCTCCGAAGAGCGCCCAACCGCAGGCGCAACCGGGAGATGGCGGGCGGTCACGGGCGGTTCAAGACCTGCCTTGCAGATCCTCCCCGCGCCCCGTCCGCCCGGGGGCCTGCCGAGGGGTCCGGTGGGCGCGGGGAGGATCGACCCGGTATCCGCAGGTCCGCGGCATCTTGCCCCTTCGGTCACGCCCGACGGGCGCGGGATTCCGGCCGCGACGGTGCGGACCGCTCGTCCGACGCCGAGCGAGGTCTTTTCTCATATTTGACAATCGTCTATCATAGGAGATGATCGCGGCCCGACCGGAGCCGCGCCATGCCACCACGCCTCACCCTCTCCCGCCTCGTGGGTCCCGCCCGATGATCGGCGCGGCCCTGCTCTGCCTCGTCGCGGGGGCGGCCCTGGTGGTCCAGAACGCCGTGATGGGGGCGATCGTGGCGCGCGGCACCGGCCTGACCGGGGCGCTGCTGTGCAACTCGCTGGTCGGGCTGTCGCTGCTCGGCCTGATCGAGGCCTGGCGCAGCGGCCCGGCCTTCCCGCTGCGCCTGGCGGAGCGGGCGGAGCCGTGGTTCCTGGTGCCGGGCTTGCTCGGCACGCTGGTCGTGGCCGCGAGCCTCTACGGCTACCGCCAGCAGGGCGCGACCGTCACGGTGGCGATGGTGGTGGCGGGCCAGCTCGCGGCGGGGATCGCCGGCGACGCGATGGGCCTGACCGGCCGCAAGGGCGGCCTCGGCCCGCAAACCCCTCTCGGTCCCGAGACCTGGATCGGGGCCGCGCTGCTGCTGGCGGGCGCGGTCCTGATCCTGCGGGGGCGGGGGGCTTGAACGCTCGGCGTCAGCCCCGCCCGCCCCGGGGCGCCTCGGCGGAGACGGCCGAGACGAGGCCGTCCGGCGCCGGCCCGGCGCCGAGCAGGTTGACGGCCACGTGGAGGCCGATGGCGGGTCCGAAGACCAGGGCCAGCATCAGAAGAAGCACGGTCACGACGCTGCGGTCGCGGCGGGGGGTGGCGGCGGCGCCGGAGCGGGCGCCCGTCGTCATCAGGGTCATGGCTCACCTCGTTCGACCGGCCGCATCGGCGCCGGTCGCGGGCGAGCCCGATCAGCGATCAGGCGCGGGTCACGCGAGGCGGCACCGAGGCGGCGCGGTCCGTCGACTACTGTCGCTGGGCATGGGGGATGAAGGATTCCGGTGATGCCGGACGCGGCCGACGAATCGATCGCGCACGAACCAGGGCCACATGCGTGCGAACCCCCGCCGCGTCAAGGGCCGGCACGCGCTTTTCGGGGCGCTTCTTCCCGCGGCGGGGCCCGGGACCACGGCCGCCCCCGGAACGCACAGCCCCTGCGCGCGAGAACCCTTTGTTCTCGCCGCATTTCTTTGCCACAAGCCGGGTATCCCCGCCGAGTGTCCCTGCCGGGCACCACGAGCCGGCGCGCCGCCGCCTCGAAGATCAGCCCGCCGAGACAGCCTGCCTGCCCTCCATGCCCGATCCCATTCTCTCCCCTTCCGACGACGCGGCCCCGATCCCGACCGGCGTGCCGGGCCTCGACTCGATCCTGGAGGGCGGCTTCGCGGCCAACCGCGCCCACCTGATCGAGGGCCGGCCGGGCTCGGGCAAGACGACGCTGGCGCTGCAATTCCTCCTCGACGGGGCGCGGCTCGGCGAGCGCTGCCTCTACATCACCCTGTCGGAGAGCCGGCGCGAGCTCGCCTCCGTCGCCGCCCGCCACGGCTGGTCGCTCGACGGCATCGAGATCTTCGAACTGGTGCCCCCCGAGCTCAGCCTCGACCCGCGCCAGCAGCAGAGCCTCGTCCACTCCTCCGACCTCGAGCTCGGCGAGACCGTGCGGCTCGCCATCGCGGAGATCGACCGGGTCAAGCCGCAGCGGGTGGTGTTCGACAGCCTGTCGGAGATCCGGCTGCTGTCGCAGGGCTCGCTGCGCTACCGCCGCCAGGTGCTGGCTCTGCGCAGCTACCTCCTCATCCACGACACCACCGCGCTCCTCCTCGACGACCTCACCGCCGAGCAGGACGACCTCAACCTGCACAGCCTCTGCCACGCGGTGATCCAGCTCGAGCAGCTCGCCCCCCTCTACGGCGGCGAGCGCCGGCGCCTGCGGGTGATCAAGATGCGCGGCACGCGCTTCCGCGGCGGCTACCACGACTTCGTCATCCGCCGCGGCGGCCTCGCGGTGTTCCCGCGCCTGGTCGCCGCCGAGCACGGCCACCCCTACGAGATCGACCGCCTCGGCAGCGGCAACCGGGGCCTCGACGCGCTGCTCGGCGGCGGGCTCGACCGGGGCACCAGCACGATGCTGCTCGGGCCCTCCGGCGTCGGAAAGTCCTCGACCGCGCTCGCCTACGTCACGGCGGCGCTGGCGCGCGGCGAGCGCGGGCTGATCCTGAGCTTCGACGAGACGACCGGGATCCTGATCCGCCGGGCCGCCGGCCTCGGCATGGACATGGCGGATGCGGTGGCGGACGGGCGCCTGCGGGTCGAGCAGATCGACCCGGCGGAGGTCTCGCCGGGCGAGCTCGCCGCGATGGTGCGCGACGCCGTCGAGCGCGAGGACGTGCGCCTCGTGCTGATCGACTCCCTCACCGGCTACCAGAGCGCGATGCCGGGCGAGCAGTACCTGCTGCTGCAGATGCACGAGATCCTGACCTACCTGAACCAGCAGGGCGTGACGACGCTGCTGGTGCTGGCCCAGCACGGGCTCGTCGGGCAGATGTCCGCCACGGTCGATCTCACCTACCTCAGCGACACCGTGGTGCTGTTCCGGTTCTTCGAGGCGGATGGCCACTTGCGCCGGGCGGTGTCGGTGGTCAAGAAGAGGGTGGGGCCGCACGAGGACACCATCCGGGAACTTCGGATCGACGCTGACGGTTTGCGTGTCGGCGAGCCGCTGGCGGGCTTCCGGGGCGTCCTGACGGGCGTGCCGAGCTACCACGGCGCGCCCGGCCGCCTGCTGGCCGAGCGTGCGCAATCGGAGCAGGACCGGCCGGCGACTCTCCCGGATCTGGATGGTGATGAGAGAGAGTGATCCCCCGGTCCTGATCCTCGCCCCCGCGGGCCGCGACGCCGCGGTGGCGGGCAGCATCCTCGACGAGGCGGGCCTGCGCTCGGAGATCTGCGCCGACCTGCCGGGCCTCGTCGCCCGGCTCGATGCGGGCAGCTGCGCCGTCCTGACCGAGGAGGCCCTGCGCGCCTCCGACCGGCACGGGCTCGCCGCCTACCTCGCCGGGCAGGAGCCGTGGTCGGACTATCCCTTCGTGCTGCTGACCCTGCGGGGCACCCCGCCGGACGCGCGCCTGATGGATTCCCTCGGCAACGTCACCCTGCTCGAGCGGCCGTTCCACCCCGCCACCCTGGTCACCGCGACCCGCTTCGCCGTGCGGGCGCGGCGGCGCCAGCGCGAGGCGGCGGCCTTCCTGCACGAGCGCCAGCAGACCGCCGAGCGCCAGGCCCTGCTGATCCGCGAGCTGCACCACCGGGTGAAGAACACGCTCGCCACCGTGCAGGCGCTGCTCGGCGCCTCGGCGCGGGGCGCCACCAGCGTCGACGAGTTCTACCAGGGCTTCTCGGCCCGGGTGATCTCGCTCGCCAAGACCCACAACCTCCTGACGGAGGATTACTGGCAGATGGCCTCGCTCCAGGAGATGCTGGAGAACGAGCTCGGCCCCTACAACGACGACGGGGGCAGGCGCATCGCCCTCGAAGGCCCGCATGTCGAGCTCACCGCCGACCTCGCGGTGCCGACCGGCATGGCGATCCACGAGCTGACCACCAACGCCGCCAAGCACGGCGCCCTCTCCGTGCCCGAGGGCCGCATCACCGTGGCCTGGGCCGTCGACCACGGCGAGACCGGCCGGCGCCTGCGCCTCGACTGGACCGAGCGCGGCGGCCCGCGCACCAAGGAGCCGACCCGCAAGGGGTTCGGGTCGACCCTGCTGCAGCGGGTGCTCACCATGCAGTGCGGCGCCGACATCCGCTTCGACTTCAAGCCGGCCGGCCTGCATTTCCGCATGGAGGCGCCGCTGGTCGAGCACCGGACGGTGCCGCATTACTGAGGGCTGGCTGGACCCGCCTGACAGGATCGACACCGGCCCTGTCCCTCCAGGATCCGCTGCGCGGCCCCGGAATGATCCCGAGGCCGTGCGATCGGCAGGGGCCGATCAGCCGGGCTCCGCACTCCGCGCCGCCCCCGGCAGCAACGCCGCCGCCACCGCCTCCGGGGTGGAGAACAGGTGGGCCGGCCCCGCCGCCGCCAGGGCCGCCGCCCGGGTGTAGCCCCAGGTCACCGCCCCGAAGGCGAGACCGGCCTGCGTCGCGGCGGCGTGGTCGCGCAACTCGTCGCCGAGGCACAGGATCCGCTCCGGGGGAACGCCGCTCGCCCGCGCCACCGCCCGGAACCGCCGCGCCTTGCCGAGCAGGGCCGCGCCGCAGGCGTAGCGGTCGATCAGGCCGGCATTCCCCGGCCCGAGCACCCGGCGCACCACGTCCTCGCGGTTCGAGCTGACGAGCGCCAGACCGAGGCCGCCGGCGCGCAGGCGGGAGAGCAGGACGGGGATGCCGGGGAAGGGCGCGAGGTCTCCGGCGTCGCGGGCAGCGAGGCCGCGCATGTGGCGGGCGATCAGCGGCAGCTTCCAGGCGGGCACGCCGAGATGCCGCAGCACCGCCTGCGCCTCCAGCGAGCGCAACAACTCGGCCTCGTGCGCGGCCGGCCGGCGGAAGCCGTAGCGGTCGGCGACGCCGGGGAGCACCCGGGTGAACCACGGGAAGGTGTCGGCGAGGGTGCCGTCGAAGTCGAGGATGACGAGCCGGTAGGGCGGACCGTTCCGGTCCGCGAGAAGACCGTTCCGGTCTGGACCGTCCGGGCTCGGCGTCCGGTCGGCTACCAGCACACGCGGGGCAGCCGGCGCTTCCAGCGCTGGCCGATGCGCAGGTCCTCGTCGCCGGTGCGGCGCTTCACCCGCGGGCGGATCTCGCCGGCCCGGGCCTCGCCGTCGTCGGCGGCCTGCGGCTCGGTCCCGGTCTTCGGAAGCTCGATCCGGTCCTGGGATCGGGGCGCGGCCGGCACGGTGATCGGGGTCTGGACCGGGGCCTCGTCGGGCCAGTCCTCGGGCCACACGAAGGCCGGGCGCGGGCCGGCGCTGCGGCGGGTCGCGGCCG
Organism: Methylobacterium sp. Gmos1; assembly: GCF_053764715.1. Lineage (NCBI taxonomy): Bacteria > Pseudomonadati > Pseudomonadota > Alphaproteobacteria > Hyphomicrobiales > Methylobacteriaceae > Methylobacterium > Methylobacterium sp. Gmos1. The sequence goes on from NZ_JBSNCC010000013.1 coordinate 50,338, forward strand.
GCGCGGCGGTGCGGTAGCGGCGGACCCGGGGCAGCTTGGGCTCGGGCTCGAACGTGTCTTCCGGCTCCGGCTCGGGCTCGGGCGGGGCGATCAGGCTCGGCAGGACGCGCTTGGCGGGCGCGGCGTCCTTGGCCGGCACCGCGTCCCGGGCAGGTCCGGCGTCCTTCGCGGCGGGAGCCTTGCCGAAGATCGGCGGGTCCGGCGGGTCGAAGCGGCCGGACTTGGTGGCGGCGGCGGCCTCCTCCAGGAGGCCGGTGCCGGCCCAGAGGTTGCGGCCGGGAGAGGAGGGCCGGGTCTCGGCTTCGGCCGCGACGGGCGCGCTCGCCGGGGGCTTCGAGAGACCTTCCGAGGGCTTGGAAAGCCCTGCCGGGGCCTTGGAAAGGCCTGCCGGAGGCTTGAAGAAGGCCTCTGCCGGATTCGCCGGTCCCGCCGTCGGCTTGAGGGCGGGGCGCTCGCTCTGGGGCCGCTCGCCGTCGGGCAGGGGGGAGGTGCGGCTGCGCTTGATCTCGACCGTGAATGACGGTCTCGCGCGGTGGCGCGTCATTGAATGTCCTGAAGCGATCTGTTCGGAATCAGTCGCCCGCGGCCATGCGCGCGGGCATGATCCTCACTTAGGATGGGTGACAGGGATTGTCCATGCCAAGAATTGATAAAGTCTCAACGGAGGTCACAGTGACGGCATCGGGATGGTCTCGTGCCCGCCAGAACAATGGCGGCGCGAGGTTTGACACAATCGTGTCCCAGTCGTCGCCCGAATCGCCGCACCGGCGGGAGGGCCGCGCGTGAACGTCTTCGTGCTCACCGGGGCAGGGATCTCGGCCGAGAGCGGGCTCGGCACCTTCCGCGATCCGGACGGGCTGTGGCGGCGGTTCGACCCGATGCGGCTCGCGACGCCCGAGGCCTTCGCGGCCGATCCCGAGGAGGTCCACGCCTTCTACAACCTGCGCCGGCAGGGGGTGCGGGAGGCCGTGCCCAACGCCGCCCACGCGGCGCTCGCGCGCCTGGAGGCGGGCCTCTCCGCCCGCGGCGGCCGGCTCCTCCTGTGCACCCAGAACGTCGACGACCTGCACGAGCGCGCCGGCACCCGGGAGGTCACCCACATGCATGGCGAGCTGATGCGGGCGCGCTGCACCGCCTGCGGGGCGGGCCGGCCCTGGGCGGAGGATCTGTCCGTCGACACCGCCTGCCCTTCCTGCGGGCGGCGGGGCGGGATGCGCCCGGACGTGGTCTGGTTCGGCGAGATGCCGCTCCACCTCGACCTCATCGCGCAGGCGCTCGACGATTCCGACCTGTTCGTCGCCATCGGCACCTCCGGGGCGGTCTACCCGGCGGCGGGCTTCGTGGCGCGGGCGCGGGGCGCCGGGATCCCGACCCACGAGATCAACCTCGCCCCCTCCGACACCGCCGGCCTGTTCGCGCACGCCACCTACGGCCCGGCGACGCGGGCGGTGCCGGACTTCGTCGACGATCTCCTGCGGCAGGTCGGAGGGGAAGTCGGCGGCGAAACCGGCGGCGAGGTCAACGGATCGACACCTTGATGTCGAGGTTGGTGGCCGAGCCGTCGGGGTTGATGAGCAGCACCCGGAAGGCGTCGAGTCCCTCGTAGCCCTCGGCGGCCTCGAAGGTCATCTTCAGGCCCTCGACCTTGCGGGCGTTGCAGGCGGCGAGCGACGACGAGGGAGCGTAGCGCGGGAACGAGGCCTCGGCCGAGAAGCGCACGCTGCCGTGCTTCGGCGGCTCGGCGAGGCGGGCCACCACCGGCCCCTGGACCGAGCAGTCCGGGAACAGGCTGGTGAAGAACCCGATCGCCCGGGCCTCGTTCATCGGCACGACCCGGAAGTAGGGCGTCGCCGGCAGCGCCGGGAAGCCGCCCGGGGCCTCGGGTTGCGCGGGGGCTGGGGCCGGCAGAGGGGCCGCCGGGACCGGGGCGGGCGCCGGCTGGGCCGGCGCGCCGGCGCAGGGCAGGGCGCCGAGGCCGGCGAGCGCCCCGGCCCAGGCGGCGCGCCGGTCCCGGCGCTTCGGTGATGGCGTCACGGGCGCTCCTTCCAGGTCTTCCTCGGGTCTATGTCCCCGGGTCTTCTTGCCCGGTCGTCCGCCCGGCGATCTCGCGGGTCGGCTCAGGGCGCGTAGGCGCTGGCGGCGGCCGGCAGCGTAGCGGGTGGGGCCGTGCGGGCGGCCAGCGGCCGCAGGCTCGGGCGCAGCCACGGCCCCTCGATGGCGAACCGCCCGCCCGCCCGCCCGTCGGGCCCGGGCTCGATCCGGGCCTCGGCGCCCAGGCGCCGCTCGGCGAGGAAGATCCGGCCGCCGAGGCTCGCGGCGAGCGCCGCGCCGCGCAGCTGGCCCTGGCCGATCTCGGCGACGCCGTCCCTCACCGTCAGGCTGACCCGGGCACGCTCAAAATGGGTGCGCCCGCCGCGGCGCAGGGCGGTGGCGGCGGTGTCGGGGCGCTGGGCGAGGTCGGCGAGGTTCACGCCCAAGATCTCGCCGCCCTCGACCGTGGCGGCGGCCCGGCCGGCGAGGCGCCCGACGAGGTCGGCGAGGCTCGATCCGGCGGCGTCGAGGGCGAGCGTTCCTTGCGCCCGGCCGAGGATCCAGCGCGGCCAGCCGAGATCGGCGAAGAGGCCACCGAGGTCGATCCGGTCGGCGCTGCCCTGGAGGCGGGCGTCGAGGCCGGCCGGCAGGGCTGCCAGCGCCGCCCGCCCCTTGACGGTGCCGCCCTGCACGGTGGCGCGCCCCAGCGTCGCCTCCACGGTGCCGTCGCGCACGAGGAGGCCGGCGGCGACGTCCTGCGCCTCCACCGGGCCGAGGCGGGCGGAAGCCGCCGACAGGCGCAGGTCGATGTCGCCGTAGGAGAGGTTGTCGAGGGCGAGCGGCGCCCGGCTCCAGGCGCCGCCGGGGCCCGGCTCGATCAGGAACGCCGCCTCGGGCACGAGGCCCGAGAGGTCGAGCCGCTCGGCCGCGAGCGTGCCGGTGAGGCTGAGCCGCCCGCGCACCAGGGCGGCGGCGCCCGCGCCCTCGAGCCGGCTGTCGCCGACCCGCACCCGGATCTCGGGCCATTCCACCCCGCCGGGGCGGGCGAGGAAGCGCCCGTCGAGGCTCACCGGGCCGGCGAGCGACGCGGGGCCGGGCGCGATCCCGAGCCAGGCCAGGGTGCCGGGCAGGGCAGGGGTGGAGAAGCGGCCCTGGCCGGACAGGCGCAAGCCCGGGGTCGCGGCGTCCTTGACCGACGCGTCCTTGAGGGCCTCCCTCGCCCAGGCCAGGCTGCCCTCGATCTCGGCGCTGCCCTCGATGCGGGCGTCGCTGCCGGCGACGCGCGCCTCCGCCCCGTTCCAGGTCAGGGCGGCGACGACCGGGGTCTCGGCCCCGGCCGCGAGCTCGCGCGGCCGCAGGCCCGACAGGGAAAGGGACGCCGGCACGCCGCGCCAGGTGAAGGCGGCGGAGAGGTCGAGCCCGGCGCTCTGGCGCGGCCAGCTCGCCACCAGGTCGAGGCCGGTGACGGTCTCGAGAGTCCCGGTGCGGGGATCGCGCAGGGAGAGCGTCGCGTCGACGAGGACGAGGCGGCGCAGGTGCCGGCCGCGGCCCGCGGCGACCCGCGCGGCGAGCCGAGACACCGGCTCGGCCCAGTCGCCGCCTTCGCTCGAAGGCGAGGCTCCCCCCGGCAAGGCTCCCCCCGGCAAGGCGATGCGGGCCCGCTCGAGGACGAGGCCGGTGGCGTCGGCCCGGCCGGCGAGGAGCCCGGCGAGGCCGAGCTGCACCTGCAGGCTCTCGCTCGCGACGAGGTCGTGGCCGCCGCGGCTGAGCCGCACCCCGGCGAAGGTCAGGCGCGGGACCGGCAGCAGCGTCAGGGTGGCGGGGCCGGCGACCGAGAGGCCGAGGCCGTAGCGCCGCGCCAGGTCCCGCTCGGCGAAGGCCGCCGCCCGCGGCGCCGCGATCGTCCAGGGCAGGGAGGCGCCCGCGAGCGCGAGCGCCGCGACGGCGGCACCGCTGAGGGCCAGGGTGGTTCGGCGCGACATCGCTCTCCGGCTGCCGGCGTGGACGAGAACGTAGACGAGAACTCCCGCGCCCCCCCGGGCCGCCGCCCCGGCCTCGTTGGACCTGCCGGCGCGGCATACGCCTTCCCCGGTCCCCTATAATCCCTCGCGCGCGGCTTGTCTCCCCGGCAGGATTTTCCCGCCGGCCGGGATTTTCCGCCCGCGGGGGTGCCCTTCCCGCAGCAGGGCATTTTCCTCGCGCCGCCCGGTGGTGCGGCGCCGCAACGATGCTAAACAGGGCGGCGAGGCGCCGCATCCGTGCGGGAACGAGGGCGAGCGAGCCCCGGCAGCGCCAATCATTTGGGGAAACGAGGGATGAAGAAGGTATACCCCGACGCCACCGCCGCCCTGGCGGGCGTCCTGCGGGACGGCATGACGATCATGGCCGGCGGCTTCGGCCTGTGCGGCATTCCCGACGTCCTCATCGACGCGGTGCGCGAGAGCGGCGCCAAGGACCTCACGGTCATCTCGAACAATGCCGGCATCGACGGCGTCGGCCTCGGCGTGCTGCTCGAGACGCGCCAGATCCGCAAGATGATCTCGTCCTACGTCGGCGAGAACAAGACCTTCGCCAAGCAGTACCTCGCCGGCGAGCTCGAGATCGAGTTCAACCCGCAGGGCACGCTGGCCGAGCGCATCCGCGCCGGCGGCGCCGGCGTCCCGGCCTTCTTCACCAAGACCGGCGTCGGCACCCTGATCGCCGAGGGCAAGGAGACCCGGGAGTTCGACGGCGAGACCTACGTGATGGAGCGCGGCCTGTTCGCCGACGTCTCGCTGGTCCACGCCTGGAAGGGCGACCACGAGGGCAACCTCGTCTACCGGAAGACCGCCCGCAACTTCAACCCGATGATGGCCTCGGCCTCGCGCATGACCATCGCGCAGGTCGAGCACCTGGTGCGCCCCGGCGAGATCGACCCCGACCACATCATCACCCCCGGCGTGTTCGTGAAGCGGATGATCCACGTCCCGAACGCGGAGAAGCGCATCGAGCAGCGCACCACCCGCAAGCGGCAAGAATCCAGCACCGGAGCCGCCCCCAACGCCGAGCCCGCGCCCGCCCCGACGGGCGGCGGCGCCATCTGAAACGAGCGAGAGAGGAGACGACCATGGCCTGGACCCGCGACCAGATGGCCGCCCGCGCCGCCCGCGAGCTCGAGGACGGCTTCTACGTCAATCTCGGCATCGGCATCCCGACGCTGGTGTCGAACTACATCCCCGACGGCATGTCGGTGCAGCTCCAGTCCGAGAACGGGATGCTCGGCATGGGGCCGTTCCCGTACGAGGGCGAGGAGGATCCCGACCTCATCAACGCCGGCAAGCAGACCATCACCGAGCTGCCGACCACGAGCTACTTCTCGTCGGCCGACTCCTTCGGGATGATCCGCGGCGGCCACATCGACCTGTCGATCCTCGGCGCGATGCAGGTGGCCCAGAACGGCGATCTCGCCAACTGGATGATCCCCGGCAAGATGGTGAAGGGGATGGGCGGCGCGATGGACCTCGTCGCCGGCGTCAAGAAGGTCGTCGTGGTGATGGAGCACGTCGCCAAGGGGAAGGACGGCTCGGAATCCCCGAAGCTGCTCGAGGCCTGCGACCTGCCGCTCACCGGCACCCACGTGGTCGACATGGTGATCACCGATCTCGGGGTGTTCACCATCGACAAGAAGGGCGACGGCGGCATGAGCCTGATCGAGCTCGCCGACGGCGTCACCGAGGAAGAGGTGCGGGCAAAGACGCAAGGGAACTATCGCGTCGCGCTGAAGAACGGCTGAGTCGGTCTTGATGTGAAGCACATTCCCCTCCCAGGCGATCCCGGGCTTGCCCGAGATCGCTCAAGCTTGTGGGGAGGGGAGGCGCTCTACTTTATTTGTTCGCGCTTTTCTGAAGCTGCATCAGTGCTGCCCCGGATACGCCGCGTCCAGCACGAACGGGTACGGCCCGTCGAAATCCTCGACATAGACCATGTGGCTCACGATGCCCGTCTCCGGCGTGTAGCGGTGGAGCAGGTAGGCCGGCGGCTCGAAGACGAGCGCGCCCTCGTGCTCCGGCGTCAGATCGAACGCGACCTGGTGGGTCACGCTCGGCGCGATCTGCGCGATCGTGCCGGCGTAGCGGGTCGTGATCGGCCGGTGGTGGTGACCGCACAGGATCCGCTCGATCGAGGTCTGAGCCCCGATCAGCCGCCGGAACTGCGCCTCGCCGTCGAGGAGCCGGATCTCGTCCATGTGGACGAGGCCGCACGCGAAGGGCGGGTGGTGCATGAACACCAGGGTCGGGCGGCCATCACCCTCGGCGAGCGCCCGCTCCAGGAAGCCGAGCCGCTCCGTGCAGAGCGCGCCGTGGCTCGCGCCCGCCACCAGCGTGTCGAGGGCGATCAGGCGGACCGGGTGATCCTCGACCGTGTACTGGACGAAGCCTTCCGTGGCGCCCGGCATCCAGGCGGCGGGCAGGGTTTCGCGCATGGTCTCGCGCCGGTCGTGGTTGCCGGGCACGGCGTAGACCGGCATCGGCAGCCGGGCGATGAGCCCGCGCAATTCCTCGTACTCTTCCACGAGGCCGCAATCGGTGAGGTCGCCGGAGATCAGCACTAGGTCGGGGCGGGGATCGAGGGCGAGGAGGTGGGCGACTGCCCGGGCGACCATCCGGTTGGTCTCGGAGACCCGGTAGGCCGGCAGCCCGCGGGGGCGCACGTGCAGGTCGGTGATCTGGGCGATGAGCATGGGGGCTGTCCGGTCGATCGTTTTTCAGGCGCGACGCCCTTTCCCGGACGACTGAAGCGTCAGCGGAAGGAGATCCGGGATCCAGCAGAAGAAGTGCCGCGAAGCGGCTCTGAATACTGCGTCGTTGCAGACAGGCAGACGCTTCGCGAAGTCTTGCGCTGGATCCCGGTTCCCATTCCGCTGTCGCTGCATGGGCCCGGGAAAGGGGAGGGTGTCAGGACGAGGCGGTCACTCCGCGCCCGGCAGGCGGAGCGCAGTGTCCTCGACGTAGGGGCGCATCAGGGCGTCGGCGGCCTTCTGGGCGGCGACCAGCGCCTCCTTCGGCTGGCGCTTGCCCGCGAGCACCGCCTGGAGCTCGTCCTCGATCGCCTTGCGCACCGGCACGGTGCGGTAGGTGGCAAACCACGGCTTGGCGTTGGCGAGCTGGTCCACCGCGATCTTCGCGTCCGGGTTCTTCTCCAGGAACGCCTTCATCTCGGGGAGGTCGTAGGCGGCCTTGTTGGGGGCGAAGTAGCCGGTGGCGCGGCTCCACCAGCCCGACTTCTCGGGCGAGGTCAGCCACTGGATCAGGGTCCAGCCGGCGGCGCGCTTCTCGGGCGAGAGGCCCGTCGGCTGCACCAGCGAGGCGCCGCCGATCGGCACCGCCTGGCGCACGTTCATCGGCACGAAGGCGACCCGGAACGGGAACTTGGCGGTGTCGCGGATGAAGGTGAGCGAGCCCGTCGAGATGATCATCATCGAGGCCTGGCCGGCCAGGAAGGCGCCGGTCACCGCCGGGCCCTTCTGCTCGCCGGCCGGATGCACCTTGGCCTTGTGGACGAGGTCCGACCAGAAGGTCAGCGCACCGAGCATCGTCGGGGTGTCGTAGTAGACCTCGCCGCCATACTCCTCGTTGTAGTAGCGCCCGCCGTTCGACATCGTCAGGGCTTCGAGGATCCAGCCGCCGTAATCGTAGTTCGAGGGCATCATCAGGCCCCAGCGGGTGGTGCGCTCGCCCTCGCGCTTCGTCAGCTTGCGGGCGGCGTCGTACAGTTCCGCCCAGGTCCGCGGGGGCTTGTCCGGGTCGAGGCCCGCTTCCTTGAAGTGGTCGGCGTTGATGTAGAGCAGCGGCGTCGAGTTGTGGAACGGCACGCCGTAGACCTTGCGGTCGATCACGGCGTTGGGGAGCAGCGCCGGGAAGAACTGGCCGGTGAAGGCGTCCTGGCTCTTGCCGGGCTGATCCTTGCCGCCCTTCTCGATCAGGTCGTCCATCGGCACGATCTCGCGCTCGATGGCGAGGTCGGTGAGGAAGTTCGCCGACATGATGACGGCCGCCGGCGGCTTGCCGGCCTTGATCGCCGCGCGGGTCTTGAGCAGCGTGTCGTCGTAGGAGCCGGTGAAGACCGGGGTCGCCTTGATGCCGGGATGGGAGTCGTTGAACTCCTTGATGAGCCCCGTCATGTTGCGGGCGAGCGCCCCGTCGACCGGGACGGGGAAGAACAATTCGATGTCGGTCGCGAGCGCGGGCCGCGGCGCGGCGAGGCCGGCCGCCGCCACGAGGGCGAGCGCGGCGCCCTTCCACCAGGAAATCATGTTTGTGTCGTCCTCTACTTGATGCCGGAGGCGAGGAAGCTGTTCACGAACCGGCGCTGGAAGATCAGGAAGGCGGCGAGCAGCGGCAGGCTGACCAGGAAGGTGCCGGCCGCGATCAGCCCCCAGGCCTGCATGCCCTCGGCGCTGAGCGTGAAGCTCGCGAGGCCCAGGGTGAGGGGCCGTTTGTCGGGGGAGTTGATGACCATCAGCGGCCACAGGAACTCGTTCCAGTGGCTCGTCACCGAGACGATCGAGAAGGCGACGAGGGCGGGCTTGGTCAGCGGCAGGTAGATCAGGCGGATGCGCGCCCACCAGCCGGCGCCGTCGATCATCGCGGCGTCCTCGAGCTCGCGCGGCACCTCGCGGAAGCTCTGGCGCATCAGGAAGGTACCGAAGGCGGTGGCGCAATAAGGCGCCATCACCCCCGGCAGGGTGTCGTAGAGGCCGAGAGCCGCGACCGTCTTCAGGTTCGGCACCAAGAGCACCACCGGCACCAGCATCAGCTGGACCAGGAACAGGGCGAACAGAACGCCGCGGCCCGGAAATTCGAGTCGGGCGAAGACGTAGCCGGCGAGCGAGGCGGTCACGAGCTGCACCGCGAGGATGCCGGCGCAGACGATCAGCGAATTGAGGAAGTAGAGCGGGAAGTCGGCCGAGGCCCAGGCCTCGGCGAAGTTCGCGAGCGTCGGGGTCAAGGACGGCAGGAGCGAGGCGTCGGCGCCGGAGCCCGCCGGCCGGAACGCCGCCACCAGCATCCACCAGAACGGCACCGCCCAGACGAGAGCGAGGCCGGCGACGACGAGGCGGGCGATGGAGGGCGTGACCTCGCGGGTCACGGGACCCGAGGAGAGAGCGCTCATCGGGCCGCCTCCGGGCCCTGGCCGCGGGCGAGCGACAGGGCGGTGAGCGCGGCGAGGAGCGCGAGCGTCACCACGGTCGCGGCGGCGGCGCGGCCGGCATCGTAGCGCTCGGCGGCCTGCTCGTAGATGTAGAACAGGAGGAGCTTCGTCGCGTCGGACGGCCCGCCCTTCGTCAGCACGAAGACGTGGTCGACCTGCGTCACCGCGTTGAGGAGCGCGATCACCCCGACGAAGGCGAAGGTGGGGCGGAGCGCCGGCAGGGTGACGTGGCGCAGGCGCTGCCAGGGACCGGCGCCGTCGAGGAGCGCGGCCTCGCGGGCCTCGTCGGGGATCGCCTGGAGCCCGGCGAGGATGAACAGCATGTAGTAGCCGGCATTCTTCCACACGGTGAGCACCGTGATGGCCGCCAGCGCGAGATCGGGATCGCCGAGCCAGTTGGCGCCGGGGAGACCCAACCGAGCGAGGTGGTGGTCGATGAGGCCGATGCCGGGCAGGAACAGGAACAGGAAGAGCGCGGCCGCCGCCACCAGCGGGATCATCACCGGCAGGAAGAACAAGGCCCGCATCAGGGCCCGGACCCGGCCGGCGCCGTTCAAGGCCAGCGCGAAGGCGAGCGCCAGGATCAGGCTCGGCACCACCGTGCCCAAAGCGTAGAGCGCGTTGTTGAGGAGCGCGCGCTGGAAGGTCGGGTCGGAGAACAGCGCCGCGAAGTTGTCGAGCCCGACGAAGCGGGTGCCCCGGCGCGTCACCTGGTGGGTGGCGTCCCACAGAACCTCGACCACCGGCCAGTAGGTGAACAGGGCGAGGAAGACGAGGGAGGGGCTGAGGAGCGCCAGCGGCAGCAGCAGGCCGGTCCAGGGCCGGCGCGGCGCGGGCGACGCGGCCGCCGGAGCCTTGCCGGCCGGAATCGCGTCGAGGACGTGGGTCGAAGGGGCCTGGGTCAAGGGGTCCGCCGGAGGTGTCGAGACCGGCGCGTCATCGTGCGGTTTCGTGACAGGCGGATGAAATCACCGCCGGATTAGGCCGTGTTCCGCTCCATCTCGCCGTGCGGGAACGGCCCCTCCGAGCGTTTCGGCGCCGGGCGTCCCAAGTCGTGCGCGGTGGAATTTTACCGGTTCACCGACAACCCTCGCTGGCAGAGGCCCGGTCCGGGATGCAAGATCTTGCCGGATCGCCCCTGCCCCGCCACGATGACGTTGCGGAACTTGCCCGCGACCGAGGATGATGATCGGGCTTGCCGGCGCGGTACCGGGCGGCGAAGCTCGGCCGGTCGGAGCAGGGGACGAATCAGGAGGGCGGATCATGCCGGAGCACGCGGATCGCGCCTATCTGGAGGAGATGCTGGCGCCGCTCGGCGGCGTCGCGATCCGCCGGATGTTCGGCGGGCTCGGGCTGTTTCGCGAGGGCCTGATGTTCGGGCTCGCCTTGCGCGGCGAACTCTACCTGAAGGTGGCTCCCGACGACGCCGCGGCCTTCGCGGCCGAGGGCGGCGCGCCGTTCTCCTACGGCGTGACGGGCGGCCGGACGACCACGATCGCGAGCTACTGGCGGGCGCCGGACCGGCTCAACGACGAGCCGGAGGAATGTCTGGCCTGGGCGCGGAGGGCCTGCGCGGCGGCGCTGGCCGCCGACCGGGCGAAGCCGGCCGGGCGGAGGAGGGCGGGGCAGGGGGTATGATCTCGGTCCCGAGCCGTCGTTTGCACGCGCAGCAGAGCGGACCTCAGCGCAGGCTCACCCGCATCGGCATCCCCTCCGCCGGCCGCAGGGTGATGCGCTGCTTGAGCACCGGCAGGTAGCCGGGCCGCAGCGAGAAGCGGAGCGAGCGCACCAGCACCGCCAGGATCGCCACCGCCTCGGAGAGGGCAAAGCCCATGCCGATGCAGATGCGGGGGCCGGCCGCGAAGGGCAGGTAGGCGTAGCGGTCGCGGGCCTTCATGGCCTCGGGGGAAAAGCGCGCGGGGTCGAAGCGCTCCGGCTCGTCCCACAGGGCGGCGTGGCGGTGCACGGCGTAGATCGGGATGGTGATCGGCGTGCCGGACTTCACCGCGATCCCGTCGAGGTCGACGTCGCGGATCGCGGCCCGCACCACCACCGGCACCGGGGGGTAGAGCCGCATCGCCTCGAGGATCACCTGGCGGGTATGGGGCAGGGCGTCGACGTGCTCGGGGCGCAGCGGCCCGCCCGCGGTCGCGGCCTCGACCTCGGCGGCGATCAGCGCCTCGCTCTCCGGGTGGTGGGCGAGCAGGTAGAACGCCCAGGTGAGGGCGAGCGCCGTGGTCTCGTGCCCGGCGGTCACGAAGGTGAGCAGGTTGTCGGCGACGTCGCGGTCGTCCATCGCCTGGCCGGTCTCCGGGTCGCGGGCGGCGAGCAGCAGGCTCATCAGGTCGTTGCGGCCCTCGGTGCCGCTGCGGCGGCCCTCCGCGGAAAGGCGCAGGAGCTCGTCGCGCAGGTAGCTCTTCGCCCGCTCGGCGCGTGACCGGCCCGGGAACGGCAGCCAGGCGGGAGCCCGCAGCAGGGTCAGGGCGAAGACCCAGCTCGTCGATTCGAGGTAGTCGGTGATGCCGCGCTCGACCCGGGCGGCGTCGATCCGGCCGGACCCCGAGAGCATCGTCTCGACGATGATCTCGAAGGTGGTGCGCATCATCGTCTGGGCGATGTCGATCTCGGCGCCGGGATCGACTGCCAGCGCGTCGCGGGTGCGCTCGGCGGCCGCGATCATCGCCGGCACGAAGCTGCGGATGCGCTCGGCCCGGAAGATCGGCGCCGCCGCCCGGCGCTGCCAGCGCCAGCGCGCCCCGTCGGCGGTCAGGATCGCGTCGCCCAGCGCCGGCGAGAGCGCGCGGCGCAGCACCTCCGACTTCTCGAACGCGTCGGCCTCGTCGACCATCACCCGCCGGATCAGGTTCGGGGCCATCACGAACAGGCTGGAATTGCCGAGGAACTCGGAGGTGTAGTGCGGCTCGCGGTAGATCGTCTCGGGCCAGGCCTCGAGCGGGTTGCGCACCACCGTGCGCAGGAAGCGCCACGGCCCGAGCGGCCGCGCCGGCGGCGTGATCCGGGCGAGGACCGGGCCCGGCTCCTCGGGCGCCGGACGGACATGGGTCGAATGGGCGTTCATGGCTCGCCTGGGTTCGGGTGGTCCCGACGGACACCGGGAGCCCGTGTGTTGTCCACCCCCATCTGGGCGCGAGCGTGACCGGCAACGCCGCCGGCCCGTGCGCGTTGGCACATCTCGGACCGAAAGCCTCGCCAGATCGTAGCCTCGCCAGATCGTAGCCTTGCCGGACAGGAGCCTCCCAGATGCAGGCCGCCTTCGACCGCGCCACCCTCGACCGCCTGGTCGCCCTCGGCCGGAGCCAGGGCGGGCTGACGCCCGACGACCTGCGCCGGGCCCTGCCGGTCGACCGGATGAGCGCCGAGGACATCGCGATGGTGCTGATCGAGCTGGAGGAGGCCGGGATCTCGGTCGATCCGGACGAGGCGCTGCTGCTGTCCGGCCGGCCGCTGCCGCCCGCCGGCACGGTCCGGCTGCCGGAGCCGCGGGTCGAGGCCGCGCCGCCGCCCGCCCCGGAGACGCCGCCCGCCGCGACGGCCGCTCCCGCCCCGGCCTCCCGGACGGGGGCGCCGGACCCCGCCCGGGGCGGCGCGCACCGGGCGGTGGTATGGGCCGGTATCGCCGCGCTCGTCCTCGCCCTCCTCGTGCTGGCGCTCTGGGCCGGGCGGGGCTGACGCCGTGGCCGGCGGGCGGCCGGGCGCTATATCCCGACGCCTCTCGGAGAACCCCCATCCATGACCGGCCCCGCCTACCGCTTCGGCATCGAGGAGGAGTTCTTCCTGGCGGATGCCGCGACCCGCGGCACGCCCCGCGACGGCGTGCGGGGCTTCCACGCCGCCGCCAAGGCGCTGCTGCCGGCGGCCGAGCGCGAGTTGCTGCAAAGCCAGATCGAGATCGCGACGCCGCCGGCGACGGCCCTCGAGGAGGCCCAGGCCGGCCTCGCGGGCTTGCGCCGGGGGCTCGCCGAGATCGGGCGGGCGCACGGGATCCTGGTCTTTGCCGCCGGCACCCATCCGGGCGCGGCCTGGGACGCGCAGGCGCCGACCGACGGCGCGCGCTACCACGGCATCCTCGACGAGGTGCGGATGGTCGGCCAGCGCACCCTGGTCAGCGGCATGCACGTCCACGTCGAGGTGGCGCGCCCCGACGACCGGGTCGACCTGATGAACCGGCTGCTGCCGTTCCTGCCGGTGCTGCTCGCGCTCTCGGTCTCCTCGCCGTTCTGGGAGGGGCGCGACACCGGCCTGTGCGGCTACCGGCTGAGCGTGTTCGGCGAGATGCCGCGCACCGGCCTGCCCGACCTGTTCTCCAGCAGCGCCGAGTTCGAGCGCTACGTCGCGGTGATGCAGGCAGCCGGCGCGATCCGGGACGCGAGCTTCCTGTGGTGGCACCTGCGGCCCTCGATCCGCTACCCGACGCTCGAACTGCGCATCGCCGACAGCTGCACCCGGGTCGAGGACGCGGTGGCGCTCGCCGGCCTCTACCGCTGCCTCGTGCGTGCCGCCGAGCGCCGGCCCGACCTCAATGCCGGCCTCGACGGGGTCGCCCGGGCGGTGATCCGCGAGAACCTGTGGCGGGCCCAGCGCGACGGCGTGCGCGCCGCCCTGGTCGATGCGGGAGAGGGCCGCGCGGTGCCGTTCGGCGAGGCCCTGGAGGCGGTGCTGGACCTCGTCGCCGAGGACGCGGCGGCGCTCGGCTGCGCGCAGGCCCTCGACGAGGCCCGCCGCATCGCCCGCGACGGCACCAGCGCCGACCGCCAGCGGGCGGCCTACGCCGCGGCGCGGGGCGAGGACGGCGAGGACGCGGCCGGCATCGCCGCGGTGGTCGACGCGCTGGCGCGGGAGACGGAGGGGCGGGCGTAGGGAGGAACGGGGACTGCCCCCTGCCGCTCGTTCCGCTCGGCGGCCGATCTGGACTTATCGGGGGCGGCGATGCGGGCGCTCGACGGGCTCGCGGGTGGAGAGACGTCGGTGGCGCAGGCCGGATCGGCACGGGTGGAAGGGCACTGACGCGACCGCAGGAAGCGGCCTATCATGCGGCCCGACCGTTCGCCTCCGGCAGCAGGAGCCGTCATCCATGTCAGTCACCCGACCGCCCGAGGGGCCGGCGACCGGCCGATCCCTCGACGACATCGTGGTCTCGAATCCAGGCATCCTGGCGGGCCGCCGGGTGTTTCGCGGCACGCGGGTGCCGGTCGAGGTGCTGTTCGAGAACGTGGCGGACGGCCTGTCGCTGGACGAGATCCTGGACACCTACGAGGCTTTGAACCGGGACGACGTCCTGGCTGTGCTCGACTTCGCCGCCCGGGCGGTCGCAGGGCCGAGGGCGGCGTGAGGACCATCGTCGACGAGGGTGTTCCGCGCTAGCTCGTCCAGGCTCTTCGCGATCATGGGATCGATGCCGTCCGCTTTCCTCGCCACTGGGCGGCTCTCGGCAACGGCGCACTGCTCACGACAATCGAAGAGGCCGGCTTCTCGGTGCTCGTGACCAACGACAAGAATATGGGCCACCAGCAGAGCTTGCGGGGTCGAACGATCGCGATCGTTGCGCTGCCGTACAACAAGCGACGGCTGATCCTGGAGCGTGTCGAGACCATCGCGGACACGATCGTGCAAGCGAAGCCGGGCGAGCACGCCGTCATCGGCCTGGACGGACCGCGGTTCGCCCACGCGATCGTCGATGGCAGACCCTTTTCGCGCGAGCTGCCAGCCGTCGCGCCATTCAAGATGCGCTGAGCCGTGCAGGAACGAGGTGGCGGGCCGAACGGGGAGGCCGCGCGTCCGGCCTGGGGCACGCACGCCGCTTGTCCCACCTCACATTCCATTCGCATAAGGTATCTTATGGAACGAGAGGCCGGATCGGGGCCGTGCGGGATGGATTTTCCGGCAGGCCGCAGCGCCTCTTTGCCGTGTCGCGGCGCCTGGGGGCTCCCTTCTTGCCGGTGCGAATCGGATGCATAAGGACGGCATGACCGAATTTCTCGAGAAAGCCGCGGCGGATGCCGAGTCCTGGCCCGCATCCAGGCCGCGACCGACCGTCCGCTCGATCAGCCCCGCAGCGGAACGCCGACCGGCCTCCGGCCCATGCGCCGGACCTTGGCCCGTCCTTATCCGATCTTCTACACCTTGACCGGGCACGAGGTCGTCGTGGTCGGCATCCGGCACGGCGCCCGCGACCCCGCGACGATGCCGGACGTGCCGTGACGAGCCCTCTCCCACCCACCGCCAACCTCTTCGCCGGCCTGCCCGCGACGCCCCGGCCCGACGAGACGGTCGACGTCCTGGCCGATGCCCCGCAGGCCCGCATCGAGCGGATCGTCTCCACCGGCCAGGCGAGCCCGCCGGGCTTCTGGTACGACCAGCCCTGGGACGAGTGGGTCGTGGTGCTCTCTGGGACGGCCGGCCTGCACCTGCACGGCGAGCCGGCGCCGCGGCGGCTCGCCGTCGGCGACCATCTGATGATCCCGGCGCATCGGCGCCACCGGGTCGAGTGGACGGATCCCGACGCGCCGACGGTCTGGCTCGCGGTCCACCTCCGGCCGGCCGATCAGCCGTCGACCTCGACCGTGAGCCCGTCATAGGCCGGCACCACGCCGGGCGGCAGGCGCCGGCTGAGCTCGCCGTAGTCGAGGTCGGTGTGGAGGTTGGTCAGGATGGCGCGGCGCGGGCGCACCTCCTCGATCAGCCCCAGGGCGTCCGAGACCGAGAAGTGGGTCGGATGGGGCGAGTCGCGCAACGCATCGATGATCAGGAGGTCGAGGTTGCGCAACTGCGCCTTGGCGGCGTCCGGCATGGTGCTTACGTCCGGCGCGTAGGCGGCGTCGGCGAAGCGGAACCCCAGGGCCTTCTCCTCGGGCCCGTGCTCCATCAGGAAGGCCGTCGCCGTCACCGGCCCGCCGGGGCCCTCGACGGTCACCGGCGCGCCAGTCTCGAGCGCGTGCAGGTCGAGGATCGGCGGGTAGAGGCTGCCCGGCCGCGAGGTGAAGCAGTAGCCGAAGCGGGCCCGCAGCAGCTCCGAGGTCGTGGCGTCGGCATGGACCGCGATGCGCCGGCGCATGTGGATCACCATGGCGCGCACGTCGTCGATGCCGTGGGTGTGGTCGGCGTGGGAATGGGTGAACAGGATCCCGTCGAGGCGCTGCACCTCGGCATCGAGGAGCTGCTCGCGCAGGTCCGGCGAGGTGTCGACGAGCACGGTGGTCGCCTGCTCTTCGGCCTCCCGGCGCCGCACCAGGAGCGAGCAGCGCCGGCGCCGGTTGCGGGACTCGGCCGGGTCGCAGGCGCCCCAGCCGTAGCCGACCCGCGGCACGCCGCCCGAGGAGCCGCAGCCCAGGATGCGAAGGGTCAGGGTCGGCATGTGTCGGGAGCCCTCAGCGTTGCGCGGCGGCCTTGTCGAACAGGCGGTAGAAGTTGTCGGTGGTGAGCGCGGCCAGCGCCTCGGGGGTCAGGCCGACGGTCTCGGCCAGCACCCGGGCGGTGTCGGCGACGAAGGCCGGCTCGTTCGGCCGGCCCCGGTGCGGCACCGGCGCGAGGTAGGGCGCGTCGGTCTCGACCAGCAGGCGCTCGTGCGGGACGCCTGCCGCGATCGACCGGATCTCGTCCGAGTTGCGGAACGTGACGATGCCGGAGAACGACACGAAGAGGCCGAGCTCGACCCCGACCTCGGCGAGGCGCCGCCCCGACGAGAAGCAGTGCAGCACCGCCTTGAACGGGCCCTGCGCCATCTCCTCGGTGAGGATCGCCGCGACGTCCTCGTCCGCCTCGCGGGCGTGGATGACGAGCGGCAGCCCGCTCTCCCGCGCCGCCGCGATGTGGGTGCGGAAGACCCGCTGCTGCACATCCCGGGGGGCGTAGTCGTAGTGGTAGTCGAGCCCGGCCTCGCCGATGCCGATGCAGCGCGGGTGGCGCGAGAGCGCGACGATCTCGGCCGCCGGCACGTCCGGCTCCTCGCCGGCCTGGTGCGGGTGGGTGCCGACCGTGAACAGGATCTCGGGATGCGCCTCGCTTAAACGCCGGTAGGTCTCGAACCGGGCGACCCGGGTCGAGATCGTCACCATCCGGCCGATCCCCGCCGCCCTGGCGCGGGCCAGCACCTCGGGCAGCCGCTCGGCGAGGCCGGGCGAGTCGAGGTGGCAGTGACTGTCGACCAGGCTCACGCCTCGGGCTCCACGTAGCGCGGGAAGATCGGGCTCGGCGCCGGCAGGACCGTGCCGGGCACGAGCCGGTGGTCCGGCCCGACATCGGCGAGCCTGCGAGCGTCCGGCGCCACCGCGAGCAGGTCGAGGAGCCGGGCGGCGGCGCCCGGGATGAACGGCTGGACCAGGATGCCGACCGCCCGCAACACCTCGGCGGTGGTGTACAGAACCGCCTCCATCCGGGCGGGGTCGGTCTTGCGCAGAGCCCACGGCTCCTGGCCGGCGAAGTAGCGGTTGGCCTCCGCCACCACGGTCCAGATCTCGGAGAGCACCGCGTGCAGGGCGAGGTCCTGCATCAGCCCCCTCGCCTTCTCCGGCAGCGCGTCGGCCATCGCCAGCAGCGCCCGGTCGGCGGCGGAGGGCTCGCCGGCTTTCGGTATCTCTCCGCCGCAATTGCGGGCAATCATGGTCAGCGAGCGCTGGGCGAGGTTGCCGAGGTCGTTGGCGAGGTCGGCGTTGAGCCGGTTGACGATCGCCTCGTGCGAGTAGCTGCCGTCCTGGCCGAACGGCACCTCGCGCAGGACGAAGTAGCGCAAGGGATCGACGCCGTAGGTGTCGGCCAGCCCCACCGGATCGACGACGTTGCCGACCGACTTCGACATCTTCTCCCCCTTGTTGAGGAGGAAGCCGTGGCCGAAGACGCGCTTCGGGACCGGGATCCCGGCCGACAGCAGGAAGGCCGGCCAGTACACCGCGTGGAAGCGGATGATGTCCTTACCGATGACGTGGAGGTCGGCCGGCCAGTGGCGCCAGCGCGGATCGGCCTCGTCGGGGAATCCGCAGGACGTGATGTAGTTCGTCAGCGCGTCGACCCAGACATACATCACGTGGGCGGGCGCGCCCGGCACCGGCACGCCCCAGTCGAAGGTGGTGCGGCTGACCGACAGGTCCTGGAGGCCCGAGCGGACGAAGCTCACCACCTCGTTGCGGCGCGAGTCGGGGCCGATGAAGTCCGGATGGGCCTCGTAATGGGCGAGCAGGCGCTCGCCGTAGGCCGAGAGCCGGAAGAAGTAGCTCTCCTCCTCGACCCACTCGACCGGCGTGCCGGTCTTCTCCGCCCGGCGGCTGCCGTCGGGCGCGGTGACGAGCTCGGATTCGTCGTAGTAAGCCTCGTCGCGGACCGAGTACCAGCCGGCATACTTGGCGAGGTAGATGTCGCCGTTCTCCTCCATCCGGCGCCACAGCGCCTGGGCGGAGGCGACGTGGTCGGCGTCGGTGGTGCGGATGAAGCGGTCGAACGAGCAGTCCAGGCGCTCGGCCATGGCGCGGAAGCGCGGCGCCATGTCGTCGACGAAGGCGCGCGGGCTGATCCCGGCCTTGGCGGCGGTCTGCTGGATCTTGAGGCCGTGCTCGTCGGTGCCGGTGGTGAAGAACACGTCGTAGCCGTCGAGGCGCTTGAAGCGCGCGATGGCGTCGGCGGCGATCACCTCGTAGGCGTGGCCGATATGCGGCACCCCGTTGGGGTACGAGATGGCGGTGGTGATGAAGTACGGCTCGCCCGCCACGACTTGGGTTCCCGGATAGAAGGCTTCGGATCGCGAGGGCGCGCCCCGAGGCGGCGCCCATCCGAGCCTTAGAGCAAATTCGGGCGGCGGTGCACACCCCTTCCGGCGGCGTTTCGGTGCCCCGCTTCAGGCGCCCACGGCCCACTGGCACGGCTCGTCGGTGCGCGCCTCCCGGTGGCGGGCCGCCCGGTCGAGCCGGACCGCGTGGTTGATGATCGCCATGTGGGTGAAGCCCTGCGGGACGTTGCCGCGCTGCTCGCCCGTGGCAGCGTCGATCTCCTCGGCGAACAGCCCGAGGTCGTTGCCGCGGGTCAAGAGCCGCGCGAACAGGGGCTCGGCCTCGTCCGTGCGCCCGGCGAGCGCCAGGCAGCCGACGCGCCAGAAGGCGCAGGCCGCGAAGGTCGCCTCCGGGTGCTCGAACCCGTCGGCGTTGCGGTAGCGGTAGATCAGGTCGCCGTCGCCGAGCCCGGCGCTCACCGCCTCGAGGGTCGCGGCGACCCGGGGCGAGCGGGCGTCGAAGGCGCCGAACAGCACCGTGCGCAGGACCGCGGCGTCGAGGTCGTCGGAGCCATAGGATTGGGTGTAGGCCCCCACCCGCTCGTTCCAGCCCTTCTCGTGGTACTCGGCCCGGATCTCGGCGGCGACGCGGCGCCACTGCGCGACCTTGTCCGGGCTCGCCACGTCCACCTCTTGCGCGATCTGCACCGCCCGGTCGAGGGCGACCCAGAGCATGCCCTTGGTGTGCAGGATCTGGCGCGTCTCGTCGCGCAGTTCCCAGATGCCGTGGTCGGGCTCGTGGCGGCAGCGGATGACGTGGTCGGTGAGGTGGCCGAGCGCCTCGGGGAGGTGGTCGTTGACCTTCACCGGCGGGTCGTAGTCGACGGCGTCGAGAAAGGCGTGGAGCGCCACCAGGAACTCGCCGTAGATGTCGTACTGGTGCTGGCCAGAGGCCGCGTTGCCGATCCGCACCGGCCCGACCCCGCGCCAGCCGCGCAGGTGCTCCAGGACCTCCTCCTCCGGCACGCGACCGTTGATGCCGTACATGAGCTTCAGGTCGCGGCCCCGCGTCCTGTCGGCGTCGCGCAGGAAGCGCAGGAACTCCGCCGCCTCGCGCACGTAGCCGAGATTGACGAAGGCCGTGACGGTGAAGCTCGCGTCGCGCATCCAGACGTAGCGGTAGTCGAAGTTGCGGGTGCCCGGCACCGCCTCCGGCAGGCTGGTGGTGGCGGCCGCGATGATCCCGCCCGACGGCGCGTGGGTCAGGAGCTTCAGCACGAGCGCGCTGCGCAGCACGTGGTCGCGGTGCGCGCCCTCGTAGGTGCAGCGGCCGGACCATTCCTCCCAGTAGGCTTGCGTCGCCGCCAGGCTCGCCGCGGCGCTCGCGACGTCGCCGTCGTCGTCCTCGCGGTGGGCGAGGACCAGGGACGCGCCCTCCCCGGCCGCCAGGCCGAAGGCCGCCTCGACCCGGTCGCCGGAGATGGCGAGCGGCAGCGTGGCTGCGACCCGCACGCCCTCCGGCTTGCCGAGCCGCCGGCACAGGACCGTGCCCTGCGCCTCGGGCTCGAGGGCGGCCTCGTCGCGGGCGTAGTCGAAGGTCGGGCGCACGCGGAAACGCCCCGTCACCGTGCCGGCCTCGCAGGCGAGGAGCCGCACGATCCGGCCGCGGGGGTCGCCGTCCGGGCCCTCGTCGGGCACCGAGGCCAGGGGGTGGACCGGCATGAAGTCGGTGAGCGTCACCCGGCCGGTCGCGGTGACGAAGGTCGTCTCCAGGATGCAGGTGCCGGGCCGGTAGCGGCGGTGCGTCTCCCGCACGCCGTCGAGGACGAGGTCGCAGAACCCGCCCTTGTCCACGTCGAGGAGGCGCAGGAACGCCGCCGGGCTGTCGTGGCAGGGCCAGCACAGCCAGTCGATCGATCCGTCGCGGGCGACGAGCGCCGTCGTGCAGGTATCGCCGATGATGGCGTAGTCCTCGATCGGCCGGTCCGTCACGTCGCCTCGCTGCCAACACAGGTTAAAGCGCGGGGGTAACGTGTCGCCGGAAGGACCGGTTTCGGGGCGCGACGGTTTGTGCCGCAATGCGGGAGGATCGGGGCCGCCCGGCCGGTTCGGGTCGGCCCGGCCGATTCAGTCCGGCCGATTCAGTCGAGCCACGTGCAGGCGACGGCCAGGGACGCGATGGCGAGGACGTGGCGATCCCGGTCGCGGATGGTGACGAACAGGTGCAGACGGTCCTGGCGGCGGGCCTCGTCGCGGGCGATGTCGGAGAGGATCCGCATGGCGTGCGCCCGCGCGGCGTCGCGGTTCGGCCACTCGCTGCCCTCGTCGTCGCGGTGCGACAGGTCGTGGTCGTTGATGTCGAAGAAATAGTGCGGCACGGGTTGCCCCAACGGTGTGAGAGGGCTCCGGAGCGAGCCTCCAAGAACCCACCGGCCGGCCCTGCCGATCGGGGCCGCGGTGACGACGTCGTAGGACGCAGCGGCAATCGCCGCCCTTGCAAATGTTTATCGAAGGCGAATTTCCCTCTCGTCTCAAACAAGTACGAGAATTACCAGATTATGCCGCCATCGACTTGGGGGCCGCACCTTGGATGCCGCACTCGGAATCCGCATCTCGAGGACGGACCGCCCCGGCCGGTTTCCCTCGGCGGCGATCCAACCGCGCGCGCGACTTTCTCACGCGACCCGACGGGTGTAGGCTGGCGCCTCGAGACCGGCGCGGCCCGCGGGCCGCCGGGCGACCATGACGGCCGGGACCGGGCGCGGCCTCGGGGTTGCGAAGGAAGGACGGCGCCCTGCGGCTCTCGCTCTACACCGACCTGTCGCTGCGCCTGCTGCTCTATCTCGGGGCGGCGGAGGCCGGCACCTGGACGACGACGCCGGCCGTCGCCCGCGCCTTCGGGGTGTCGCTGCACCACCTCCAGAAGGTGGCGCGCGGGCTCACCGAGGCCGGCTACGTCGAGGCGCGGCAGGGCCGCGCCGGCGGCGTGCGGCTCGCCCGCCCGCCGGCGGAGGTGCGGCTCGGCGCCGTGGTGGCGGAGCTCGAAGGGCTCGGCTGCCTCGTCGAGTGCGGGCGCGGCCCCTGCCCGCTCGCCGGGCGCTGCCTCCTGAAGCACGCGCTCGATGCGGCCGAGCGCAGCTTCGTGCAGGAGCTCGACCGCTTCTCCCTCGCCGACGTGCTCGCCGGGCCGACCGGCGCGGCCCTGCGGGAGCTGATCGGGCGCGAGGCCGACGGGGCGGATCGGGGTCCGTAGGGCCGGACCGCGCTCGGCCGTGCGCAGGGCCGATGGGCGGCGCGCGGTCATCCGGGCGCGCCGGGGAAGCCGGACGGGTTGCCCACGCGCAAGCCCGAGGCTATCCTCGGCGGCGTCGCGAAAAACGACCGCCCGGCCTCGGGCCGTCGCGCACACGTCGTCCGCGCATGTCGCGCGGGTCGGCCAGCGTCTCCAACGCAGCAGCCCGACGATCTCGGGAACCGCAGCGCGAAGCACCCACGGGTGCCGCTCGCACGCGGCCGCAGGAGCGCACCCATGCGACACGCGATCACGATCCTCGGCGCGGGACTCGGCGGTCTCCTGCTGGCCCGCACCCTGCACGTCCACGGGATCGCGGCGGCGATCTACGAGGCCGAGCCGTCGGCCGACGCGAGAGCCCAGGGCGGCCTGCTCGACATCCACGAACGGACCGGTCAGATCGCCCTGAGAGCCGCCCGGCTCCATGACGCCTTCCTCCGCCTCGTGCGCCCCGGCGAGGACGCCAAGCGCATCGTCGATCGACACGGCCACGTCCTTCTCGACCGGCCCGGCAGCCCCATGGGCCATCGGCCCGAGGTCGATCGCGGCGATCTCCGGCGCCTGTTGATCGCGTCCCTCCCCGCCGGGACGATCCGATGGGGCCACCGGGCGGTCGCGATCGGCCCAGGCGGGGACGGGCGGCACACGGTCGCCTTCGCGAACGGCGCGACGGTGACGACCGACCTGCTCGTGGGGGCGGACGGCGCGTGGTCGAAGGTCCGCGCCCTGCTCTCTCGGGCGGTGCCCGCCTATGCCGGCCTCTCGTTCGTCGAGACGACCGCCCGCGATAGTCACGCGCATCTCGGGGCGAGCGTGGACGCAATCGGCGGGGGGACGCTGATGGCGGTGGCGCCGGGCATGGGCATCCTGGCCCACCGCCACGCCGATGGACGGCTTCACACCTACACTGCTCTGCGCAGGCCGGAGGCCTGGTTCGGGGCCATCGACCTCGGCGACGCGGGGGCCGCCCTGGCCCGCATCGCGGCGGAATTCGAGGGATGGGCACCGCATCTGACCGCTCTCGTCACGAGCAGCGACACCGCCCCCGTCCTTCGTCCGATCCATGCGCTGCCGGTCGGCCACAGCTGGGAACGCGCGCCCGGCCTGACCCTCGTCGGGGACGCCGCGCACCTGATGTCGCCGTTCGCGGGCGAGGGGGCGAACCTCGCCCTCTACGACGGCGCGCAACTCGCCGGCGCGATCATCGCCGCGCCCGACGACATCGGCACGGCGCTCGCCGCGTACGAGCGCGACCTGTTCCCCCGGAGCACCCCGATCGCCGCGATGTCCGCGCAGAACCTCGCGCAGTTCTTCGGCGCCGACGCGCCGCTCAGCGTGGTGGCGATGTTCGCGCGCCCGCCTTCATGAGCGTCCACAACGGCTTGCGGGCAATCCTTCCGGCATTGCGCCGGGCGAGCTCAGGCCGCCTCGCGCGCCGCCCGGCGCTCGGCGGCGGCGGCCTGCCAGATCTCCCGGGCGGCGTCGGCGTTCATCGCCGCGATGCCGAGGCCGACCACCAGGTCGGGCCAGGGCGCGAGATTGGGCCGGGAGGACAGCGTGGCGGCGGTGACGAGCCCGGCCGCCACGATGGCGACGTTGGCGATCGCGTCGTTGCGCGCCGACAGGAACGCCGCCCGGGTTAGGCTGCCGCGCCCCTCGCGGTGGCGGGCCAGCATCAGCGCGCAGGCGAGGTTGACGGCGAGCGCGCCGAGGCCCGTCAGGGTCAGCGGCACCGGGGCCGGGGCCGCGAAGGCGCCGATCTTCTGCCAGGCGGTCCACGCGGCGGCGAGCCCCGGCAGCAGCAGGATGCCGGCCATCGCGGCGCCGAGCCGCGCCCGCGCCGCCGGCCGCCAGCCGAGGCCGGCGACGATCAGGAGGTTGAGCGCCGCATCCTCCAGGAAGTCGACGCTGTCGGCGAGGAGCGCAACGGAGCCGATCACCACCGCCACCGTCGCCTCGATCCCGAAATAGCCGAGATTGAGCAGGGCGACGCGCCGCACGGTGGTGCGCAGGGCGGAATCGGCGTCGGTGGCGGTCACGGCGGGTCTCGTGGCGGGAGGCCGGGGCTCTATGCCCCGATCACGCGGCGCGGGCCAGGGGTCTCTCCGGGAGAACCCGGCCGCGCCGCATCCGTGCCAGGCCCTGCCGGCGGCTTGCCATGCCGTGCCGGCGGCTTGCCATGCCGTGCCGGCGGCTTGCCATGCCCTGCCGGCGGCTTGCCATGCCCTGCCGGCGGCTTGCCATGCCATCGAAGAGGTTGCGCCGCGGGCCGGCGCCGGCTCGACTGGCGCCACCCGCCGGCGACAGGCGGGAGGAGGAGACACCCATGCCCGCCTCGTCACGGCCGCCCGCCTCCGGGCCGGCCCGCCGCCTCGTCCTCGCCGGCCTCGGCGCCCTCGCGGCGGCGCCCGCCGCGGCGCAGGCCCCGCCCGACGGCGCCGCCTCGCCGGCGCGACCCGGAGCGGCCCGGCTCCAGATGGAGGAGTTCCGCCTGCCCGGCCCGGAGGACGGCGTCACGGTCTACGTGCGCAACAAGCGCCCGGCCGGCACCGAGCGTTTCGCGGCCGACCGCATCCTGCTCTACGTCCACGGCGCGACCTACCCGGCCTCGACCGCCTTCGACCTGCCGCTCGCCGGGCTGTCGATGATGGACTACCTCGCGGACCTCGGCTTCGACGTCTACCTCGTCGACCTGCCGGGCTACGGCCTCTCGGGCCGCCCGGCGGCGATGAGCCGTCCGGCCGCCGAGGGCAAGCCCTTCATGCGCACGCCCGACGCGGCGGCGGTGGTCGGGCAGGTGGTCGACTTCATCCGCGAGCGCCGCGGCGTCGAGAAGATCGACCTGATGGGCTGGTCCTGGGGCACCTCGACCATGGGGCTCTACACCAGCACCCACAACGAGAAGGTCAACCGCCTCGTCCTCTACGCGCCGCAATGGCTCGCGCGCACGCCCCCGCCGATCGGCACGAGCGGCCCGCTCGGCGCCTACCGCACCGTCAGCCGCGACAGCGCGCGGGCGCGCTGGCTCAAGGACGTTCCGGCGGAGGCCCAGGCGAGCCTGATCCCGCCCGGCTGGTTCGAGCAATGGGCCGACGCCACCTTCGCCACCGACGCCGCCGGCGCGGCGCAGTCGCCGCCGGTCCTGCGGGCGCCGAACGGCGTCGTCGCCGATTCGCGGGATTACTGGGAGGCAGGACGGCCGCAGGTCGATCCCGGCGAGATCCGGGTGCCGACGCTCGTCATCCATGCCGAGTGGGACGCCGACCTGCCGAGCTACCAGGCGCAGGAGTACTTCGCCCGCCTCACCCGCGCCCCCTACAAGCGCTTCGTCGAGCTCGGCGAGGGCACCCACACGGTGATGATGGAGAAGAACCGGATGCAGTTCTTCCGCGAGGTCGCGGCCTTCCTGACCGAGGCCGACCCGCAGGCGCTGAACTGACGAACGCCGCCCCGGTCTCCCGGGGCGGCGCTTCGAGGAACGTCCTTGCCCGAGAACGTCTCCCCGGGAAAGTCCTGGCGGCGCGTCGGGCCAGTGCGGCGGTTACGCCGCCCGCACCGTATCGAGGAAGCGCGCGACCTCGGCCGAGAGGTGCTCGGACTGGCGCGACAGCTCGGAGGCCGCGCCCAGCACCTGGCTCGCCGCGGCGCCCGTCTCGTCGGCGGCCCGCGCGACGCCGGCGATGTTCGTCGTCACCTCGCTGGTGCCGGCCGCCGCCTGGGAGACGTTGCGCACGATCTCCTGGGTCGCCGCGCCCTGCTCCTCGACGGCCGCGGCGATCGAGGTCGCGACGCCAGAGATCTCCTCGATCCGGGCGGTGATCCCGCTGATCGCGCCGACCGCCTGGCCGGTCGAGGCCTGGATCGCCGCGATCTGGCCGGTGATCTCCTCGGTCGCCCGCGCGGTCTGGCCGGCCAGTTCCTTGACCTCGGCGGCCACCACCGCGAAGCCCCGTCCCGCCGCACCCGCGCGGGCCGCCTCGATGGTGGCGTTGAGGGCGAGCAGGTTGGTCTGGGCGGCGATCGACGAGATCAGCCCGACCACGTCGCCGATGCGGGCGGTGGCCTCGGTCAGCGCGCGGACCTGCGTGGCACTCTCGCCCGCCTCGCGCACGGCGGCGCCGGCGAGCCGGGCCGAGCCGTCGACCTGGCGGCCGATCTCCTGGACCGAGGCGCCGAGCTCTTCGGCCGCCGCCGCCACGGTGCCGACATTCTCGGCGGCCTGCGCCGCGGCGGCGGCGACGCCGCCCGACTGGCCGGCGGTCTCCTGCGCGGTCAGCGTCATGGCCTGGGCGGTGGCCTGCAACTCGGTGGCCGCGGAGGTGACCGCGCCGACGATGCCGCCGACCGCCCGCTCGAAGGCGTCAGCCATCTCGTGCATCGCCTGGCGGCGCTGCGCCTCGGCCCCGGCGCGGGCGAGCGCGGTCTCCTCCTCGAGCTGGCGGGTGCGGATCAGGTTGTCGCGGAACACCGCGAGCGCTCCGGCCATGTCGCCGAGCTCGTCCCGGCGCCCGGCGCCGGGGATCGCGGTCTCGGCGTCGCCCTCGGCGAGGCGGCGCATCGCGCCGGTCATGCGGCCGAGGGGCCGGACGATGCGCATGAGGCAGAACAGCACCGCCGCGAGGGTGATCAGGACGGAGACCGCGAAGGCCGCCACGGTGGCGCGGCTGGCCTCGGCCCGCTCGGCCCGGGCGGCCTCGCCCGCTTGCGCGCCGGCGGCGGTGTTGAGCGACACGAGCTTGCCGGCGACGTCGATCGTCGCCAGGTAGGTCGCGTTCATCGGGCCGCGGAAGAAGGCGCCGATCTCGGCCTGGCTCGGCAGCCCCTTGAGGCGGTCCCAGTCGGCCCGGAACGCGGCGATCTTCGCGGTCAGATCGCCGAAGGTGTCCTGCTCGGCGGGCGAGCTGATCAGCGTGCGGTAGCGCGTCATCCGCTCGCCGAGCGCCGCGTCCATCTCCGAGAAGCGCTTGGTCGCGAGCGCCTTCTCGGCCTCAGCCTCGGCCCCGGCCGTGATGAAGCGGAACTGCCAGAGCCGGGCGCGCATCACCAGGGCGTTGATCGCGTGGGCCTCGTTGATCGAGGGCATCGCGTCGTCGGCGAGCTTGGCGATGCGGGTCTCGATCGAGTCGAGCTTCCACAGGGAGACCCCGCCCTGCACCAGGCTCAGCAGCAGGAGGATCCCGAACAGGCCGGTCAGGCTGCTCTTCAGGGACATGCGCATGGAAAGAATCGCCAATGGTCGGACAGGGGAGGAAGCCCGCGGTGTCGCACCAGTATCGCTAAAATTACGTTAATGATCGCAAATCCCGCGGTTTCTGCGCGCGCCGGATCGCGTTGGGTGACCGTATTGCTCGGCCGCCTGAATTGCCGTACTGTGTTTGAATTACCAAGAGGAAATAATTTACAATGCCGGTCCGTCTTCCCTTGATGGCCCTGCCTTCCGCAAGGGACGGGCGGGACCGGCTGCCGCGCGTCCGGTCCTCTCCGACCATTTCGCCACTGGATCTCCGCCCCCTCCCGTGCGACGCCGGGCATCCCCGGCCGTGACGGCGCCGCCGCGAGCCGCCGGCCGTCCCTCGCGGCCGCGGCAGAAGAACGACCGGGAGAGACGCCGATGATGCCCGAACTGCGCGTGCTGTACTTCGAAGACCTGAGCGTCGGCCTGTCCGAGACGCTGTCGAAGACCATCGCGGCCTCCGACGTGGTGGGCTTCGCCGAGATCACCGGCGACCGCAACCCGATCCACCTCTCGGAGCACTTCGCCGCCCGCACGCCGTTCGGCACCCGCATCGCCCACGGCCTGTACACCGCAGGCCTGATCTCGGCGGTGCTCGGCACCCGCCTGCCCGGCCCCGGCGCGGTCTATATCAGCCAGAGCCTCAACTTCCGCGCGCCCGTGCGCATCGGCGATACCGTCGACGTCACCGTCGAGGTGGCCGAGCTGGTGCCGGAGCGCCGCCGCGCCCGCCTCACCTGCACCTGCGCCGTCAACGGCGAGACGGTGCTCGACGGCGAGGCCCTGGTGAAGGTGCCGACGAAAGCCGAGGCCGATCCGCTCGCCGCCCGCAAGGGCTGAGTGATACGAATTCCGGTCGATCAGTTCGGAAATCGTATCACGAGCCCGCGCGGCGCGTGAGCGAGGCCGATTTCCGCATCGCGAAGCGATCAATCGGAAATCGTATGATACCAACGGTCGTTGAAAACGACCTTTGGTTCCGTTCTCGAATTTTCGCCAAGCCTTTGGCTTGGTGTCGAAAATTCGGGATGGATCAATGGTCCGATGCGTCAGCATCCTGGGCCATTGGTATGAGTTGCGGGTTGAAGTGGGGCCGCCCCGAGGATAGCCCGGCCCGGTGATGACCCCGATCCCGATCGACGACCCCGACGACCCTCGGCTCTCCGCCTACACGCGGATGCGCGAGCGCGACCTCGTCGGCCGCGAGGGGCGCTTCATCGCCGAGGGCGAGGTGGTGCTGCGGGTGCTGCTCTCGGGGAATGCCCGGTTCCGGGTCGAGTCGGTGCTCGTCTCGCCCGAGCGCCTGCCCGGGCTGGCGCCGATCCTCGACGCCCTCGACGCGCCGGTCTACCTCGCCGCGAAGGCGGTGATGGGGGCGGTGGCGGGCTTCCCGATCCATCGCGGCGTGCTGGCGGTGGGCCTGCGCGGGCCCGAGCCCTCGCCCGACGCTCTGGTGCCGGCGGGCCCGGCCCTGCTCGTCAGCCTCGTGGGCCTGGCCAACCACGACAATGTCGGCGGGATCTTCCGCAATGCCGCCGCCTTCGGGGCCGACGCGGTGCTGCTCGATACGGAGACCTGCGACCCGCTCTACCGCAAGGCGATCCGGGTCTCGGCCGGCACGAGCCTGACCATGCCCTTCGCCCGCCTGCCGACCGGCGACGACCTCCTCGCCCTGTGCGAGCGACACGCGCTCGTGCCGCTCGCCCTCTCGCCCCGGGGCGAGGATATCGCGGGACTGCCGCCCCTGCCCCGCGCGCTGCTGCTGCTGGGCACCGAGGGCCCCGGCCTGCCCGAGCCGCTGATGGCCCGCGCCCGCCGGGTGGCGATCCCGATGGCGCCGGGGGTCGATTCGCTCAACGTCGCGGTGGCGGGGGCGGTGGCCCTGCACCGGCTCGGCGGGGGGCGACTGGCGGCGGGCTGACCGAACTCGGCGCGTCGATCGGCTCTTGCGCGTCCGGCAACGGCGAGCCGCCACACCCGAGGAAAATCTCCACCCCACCCCCACCGCGACAATGCGCAGCCATTGCCGGCTCAAGTCCGCGCACCAAAACTAGGCCGTACGCACGGGCAACCGTCGTCGGTCAGGCAGGAGGTGGAGCGTTGTTGCAGCCGCGGGATGGGTACCGCACCCTGTCGGGGCGACGGGCTGTGGTGGTCGGGGCGGGGCCGGGCGGCCTCGCGGTGGCGCTGATGCTCGCGCGCGACGGCGTGCAGGTGACGCTGATCGAGAAGGAGGAGAGCGTCGGCGGGCGCACCCGCACGGTCACGGCGCCGGGCGGCTACAAGTTCGACATCGGGCCGACCTTCTTCCTCTATCCGCGCATCCTGGCCGACATCTTCGAATCCTGCGGCGAGCGGCTGGAGGACCACCTCACCCTCGAGCGGCTCGATCCGCAATACCACCTCGTCTTCGAGGGCGGCGGCGAGATCCGGGCGACGCCGGACGTGGAACGCCTCGAGGCCGAGATCGCCCGCATCGCGCCCCTCGACGCCAGGAACGTCCGCCGCTTCCTCGACGACAACCGCCACAAGCTCGCGGCCTTCATCCCGGTGCTGCAGCAGGCCTGCGATTCGCTGCGCAGCTTCGTCTCCCCGGCGATGCTGGCGGCCCTGCCGCTGCTGCGCCCGCACTCCACCGTCGACCGCGACCTCAAGCGCTACTTCAAGGACCCGCGGGTCCGCCTCGCCTTCTCGTTCCAGACCAAGTACCTCGGGATGTCGCCGTTCCGGTGCCCGAGCCTGTTCACGATCCTGAGCTTCCTCGAATACGAGCACGGGGTCTACCACCCGGTGGGCGGCTGCGGCGCGGTCTCGGAGGCCATGGCCGGGCTCGCCCGCCGCATGGGCGTCGAGATCAGGCTCGGCACGAGCGTCGACCGGGTGCTGTTCGAGGGCAAGCGGGCGGTGGGCGTCGAGGTCGGGGGGGAGCGCATCGGTGCCGACGCGGTCGTCATCAACGGCGACTTCGCCAAGGTCGTGCCCGAGCTGGTGCCCGAGGAGCGCCGGCCGCGCTGGCGGAACGCCAAGGTGGAGAAGGCGCGGCTCTCCTGCTCGACCTACATGCTCTATCTCGGCATCGAGGGATCGATGCCCGACAGCCTCGGCCACCACACCATCCTCCTGTCGGAGGATTACGCCCGCAACATCCGCGAGGTCTCCGACGGGGTGCTGCCGATGCAGCCCTCGATCTACGTCCAGCATGCCGGCTACACCGACGGCGGCATGGCGCCGCCCGGCCACACCAGCCTCTACGTGCTGGTGCCGGTGCCGAACCTGCGCGCCGGGATCGACTGGGCGAGCGTCGGCCCATCCTACCGCGCGCTGGTGCTCAAGCGGCTGGAGAAGCTCGGGCTTCACGACATCGAGTCGCGCATCCGCTACGAGCGCGTGGTCGACCCGACCCAGTGGCGCGACGAGTTCGCGGTGCACGAGGGCGCGACCTTCAACCTGTCGCACGACCTCGGGCAGATGCTGTACTTCCGGCCCCACAACCGCTTCGGGCCCGGGCTCTACCTCGTCGGCGGCGGCACCCATCCGGGCTCCGGCCTGCCGGTGATCTACGAGGGCGCCCGCATCACCGCGCGGCTGATGGCCGAGGACCTGGCGCTCCAGACCGTGCCCGCCCGCGGAATGCCGCTCAGCCCCGCCCCGAGCCTCGGGGAGGCCTCGTGAGGCGCTTGGAGCATTTTCCGACGAAGTGGATACCGGTTTGTCGCAGAAGATGCGGCGAAAACAACGTGCGAGAGCAGCGTTCGATCGCAACGCGATCGGACGCTGCTCTCGCCGTCGCCGCCGTGCTGGCCGTGCTGGCGGCGCCCGCGGCCGCTGCAGGCCTCTCGGTCGAGGTCGACGGGGTCGAGGCCGGCGCCGGGCGGGTCTTCGTCGCGCTCTGCACGGGATCGCTCGCCGAGGATTCCTGCCGCATCGGCCAGAGCGGCCCGGCCGTGGCCCAGAGCCTGCGCTTCGGCTTCTCCGACGTGCCGCCGGGCACCTACGCGGTGGCGGCGTTCCAGGACCTCGACGGCGACGGCCGCCTCGGCCGCACCGGTCTCGGGCTGCCGACCGAGCCGTACGGCTTCTCGAACGGCGCCGGCCGCCGCGGCCGCCCGGATTTTTCCGACGCCGCGTTCCGGCTGGCCGAGCCGGGCACGAGCTTGCGGGTGCGGCTCTCCCGCGCCCTGCCGGCGCGGTAGCCCGGCCCGGTGGTGGCACTCCCTCGGAATGCCGCAAAGCCCTGCTGTCCTGACGGCATGATGCCCGATCCAGCGGCGCGCGTGCGCGACCTCGCCTTCTCGTACCGCAACCGCCGGGTCCTCGATCGCGTCGACCTCGCCCTGGCGCGGGGCGAGACCGTGGCCCTGCTCGGCCCCAACGGCGCCGGCAAGACCTCGCTGATGCGGCTTCTCGCCGGCCGCCTCGTGCCCGACCGCGGCAGCGTGCGGGTGGCGGGCGGCGATCCGGCGCGCGAGGCCGGGGTGCGGCGCGCCATCGCCTGGGTGCCGCAGGAGATCGCCCTCTACCCGCGCCTGACCGTGCGCGAGAACCTCGAGGTGTTCGCCCGCCTCGCCGGCCTGCCCCGGGCGGCGCGGGAGCCGGCGGTGGTCCGGGCGCTGGCGCGGGCGGGACTCGACGCGGTGGCGGGCCGCCTCGTCGGGGTGCTGTCGGGCGGCTACCAGCGCCGGGCCAACATCGCGGTGGCGCTGCTCGCCGAGCCCGCCCTCGTCCTCCTCGACGAGCCGACGCAAGGGGTCGACCAGGCCGCCCGGGCGGCGATCCACGCCGTGCTCGAGCGCCTGCCCGGGACGGGCGCCGCCGTCCTGATCGCCACCCACGACTTCTCCGAGGCCGAGCGCCTGGCCGACCGGGTCCTGGTGCTCCAGGACGGCGCCTTGCGCCTCGACGGACGCCTCGCCGACCTGCTCGCCGGCCTGCGGGCCGGTCCGCCCGAGCACGAGGTGGCGCTCGCCGAGGCCGCCGGGCCGGCCGCCGCCGCGGCGCTCCGCCAGGCGGGCTTCCAACCGGCCTCGCCGCTCACCTGGCGGGCGACCTGGCGCGCCGGCGACGCGGTGGCGGGCGGGCGCGACGGCGCGGCCCTGCTGGCGCATCTGCGCCGCCACGGCGTGCCGGTGCGGGAGATCCGGGTGCGCGAGCCGGGCCTCGACGTGCTCTACCGCGACGTGACCGCGGGGGCACCGCCCGACGCGCCCGTCCTCGCCGGGGTCCCCGCATGATCGTCGCCGCGTTCCGGGTGATGCTGCTCACCCTGTGGCGCGACCGCGCCGCCCTGGTGATGGCCTTCGTGCTGCCCACCGTGATCTTCTGCGTCTTCGCGGCGATCTTCTCCGGCGCCGTCGGCGAGCGGATCCGCATCCAGGTCGGGCTCCTCGACCAGGCCCGCACCGCCACGACCGGCCGCCTCGTGACCGCGCTCCAGGCCGATCCGGCCCTGCGCACCACGCTCCTCGACGGCGATCCCGTCGCGGCGGTGCGCCGGGGCGAGGTCGACGTGGCGCTCGTGCTGCGCGGCGACCTCGCGGCGGGGAGCGGCTCGGCGGATGCGCCGATCCTCGTCGTCGAGAGCCCGGCGCGGGCGCTCGCCACCCCGATCGCGCTCGGCCAGGTGCAACGGGTGCTCAACGAGGCCCTGCCCGACGTGGTCCTGTCGCGGGTCGTCGCCGACGTCGAGCGCACCGGCAAGATCGGCCCGGACGAGCGCGCCTTCCTGGACAAAGCCTTCGCCGAGAGCCGCGAGAAGCGCGAGGCCTTCTCCTTCGCCGCCCTGGTGGCGCGCACCTCGACGGCGGAGGGTCACGGCGGGAATGCTCGGGTCGCCTATTACGCCGGGGCGATCGCGGCGGTGTTCCTGCTGTTTGCCGCCATGCAGGGCGCCCTGTCGCTCGTCGAGGAGCGCCAGTCCGGCATCGCCGACCGCCTCGCCGCCGCCCCCGGCGGCCTGCCGGTGGTGGTGCTCGGCAAGTTCCTGTTCCTGGTGCTCCAGGGCGTCGTGCAGGGGGCGCTGATCTTCGGGGCGGCGGCGCTGATCTACGGCGTCTCGATCGGGCCGCACGCCGCGTCCTGGCTCGTCACCGGGGTCCTGGTCGCCGCCATGGCGGCGGGCCTGGGGCTTGCCGCCTGCGCGGCGGCGCGCACGCGCCAGCAGGCCCACCTCGTCTCGACCTTCGGGGTGCTGCTGCTCTCGGCGGTCGGCGGCAGCATGGTGCCGCGCTTCCTGATGCCGCCCTGGCTCCAGAGCCTCGGCTGGCTCACCCCCAACGCCTGGGCGATCGAGGCCTACCAGGCGGCTTTGGCCGAGGGCGCCGGGGCCGCCTGGCCGGCCTGGACGGTGCTGGCGTTGCTCGCCGCGGCGGGTCTCGGCACGGCGCTGGCGCTGACGGCGCGGCCGGCCCCCGGCCCGCCGCGGGCGTGAGGGGGGCGATCGCGGACGCGATCGCCCGGTACGTCCTCAGCCCTTCAGCCGCTTGTTGCACTCAGAGTAGTAGCCGCCGCCCTTCTCGATCCAGTTCAGGCCGCCGTTGCCGGCGCCGCCGGCCGCCTTGTTGGCGTTGTACTGGTCGAGGCAGGTGTGCTGGCGGGCGCTGCCGACCGGCTCCTTGGCGTA
This sequence comes from Methylobacterium sp. Gmos1, assembly GCF_053764715.1. Classification (NCBI taxonomy): domain Bacteria; kingdom Pseudomonadati; phylum Pseudomonadota; class Alphaproteobacteria; order Hyphomicrobiales; family Methylobacteriaceae; genus Methylobacterium; species Methylobacterium sp. Gmos1. The sequence goes on from NZ_JBSNCC010000013.1 coordinate 84,416, forward strand.
TTTCGGCGCGACGGCGGTGGGGAAGATCGCGCCGGCGGCCGGGGCGTGCTGGCCGGCGGGAGCCGTGTGAGCCGGGGCTTGCGCCGCCGGGGCCGCGGGCTTGGCCGGGATGGCGGGCGGGTTCGGCGGCGGCGCCTGGTTCGGGCGCGCCGCGCCGGGGCCGAACGGGTTCGGGGCCGGCGCCGTCGTCTGGGCGTGGGCCGGGGCGGCGAGCGCGCCGAGGAGGAGCAGGGAGGCGAGGGGGAGGCGCATCGTCGATCAGGTGTCCGGATTCGGATGGCCCCAGCTTAGCAGCACCGCAGTCCCGGCGCGACACCTGCCGCAGCGGGAACCCTGCCGCAGCGGGAACCGGCGCCGCCCTACGCCTTGCGGGGGAAGGCCTCTCCCTTTTGCGGCGCTCCGCCGAAGCCTCGGCGCGGTTATGCAGGGCGCCGGCCCGATCCGGGAGTGGGACGACCGATGCTGATCGCCGCCAGCGCCCTCCTGATCCTCTTCGCCTGGTTCGTCGGGCCGCGGCGCTTCGTCGAGGCGGTGCTGCTGACGCGCTCGGCCCTCGATCCGGTCTTCAGCCTGACCAAGTCCGGCGGCGTCGAGGACATGGGCGTCGGCGCGGCGGTGAACCTCGCGGTGCTGGTGGTGGCCGTCGCCTGCGTGGTCACCCGGCCGCGGGTGAGCCCGGGCCCCACCCTGGCCCTGTGGCTGCCGCTGCTCCTGGTCTGCCTCGTCTCGTCGCAGGTCGCGCCCGATCCGGGCGCGGCGATCCGGCTGACGCTGCTGCTCGCCACCCACGCCGCCTTCTGCCTCCTGGCCTTCACCTTCGTGCGCGACCGCGCCGACCTGCGCCGCTTCCTGCTGATCATCGTCGCCGGCTCGGTCGCGCCGACGCTCTACGCCGGGTTGCAGCTCGCCATGGGCTGGGCGGAGTACGGCGAGGACGGGCTCCGGGTCTCCAGCAGCTTCCCGCATCCCAACATCTACGCCTTCTACCTGATGACGATCCTGGCGGTCGTCCTGACGCTGCTGACGGGCAAGAGATCGGGGAAGGGATCGGCCAAGGGATCCGGCCACGGCTTCGCGCTCGCGCCGCGGCTGCGCCGGGCGCTGGTGCTCTACGTCCCGGTCCTGCTCGGGCTGATCCTGCTCACCAAGACCCGCAGCGCCTGGGCCGGGGCCGGCCTGATCCTCGTCACCCACGGGCTCCTCTTCGACCGGCGCACCCTGCTCTACTTCCTGAGCCTGCCGGTGGCGCTGCTGGCGGTGCCGGAATTCGCCGAGCGCCTCGCCGACCTGCAGCAGGGCCAGACCGCCGACGCCTACGAGAAGCTGAACTCCTACGCCTTCCGGCTGCTGCTGTGGCAGGGCGCCATGACCTGGTTCTGGGAGCGGCCGCTGTTCGGCTGGGGCCTGTCGAGCTTCGGGCACTACGTGGCGCAGTTCTTCCCGCTGCCGCTCGAGAACGACTCCATCGATTCGCACAGCGTCTACGTGCAGTTCCTGTTCGAGACCGGGGTGATCGGCCTTGCCGCCTATCTCTGGCTCTACGCCCGGGTGTTCGTCGCGACGGCCGGGCTGATCCTGCGCGGCGAGCGCTGGGCCTGGATGATCCTGGCGATGACGGCCGCCTACCTGTCGATGGCCTACTCGGACAACATGCTCTACTACCTGGTGCCGACCTGGTACATGTGGTTCGTCATCGGCGGCGCCTGCGCGGTGACGGGGCGGCGGCGCCTGCGCCTGCGGCCGGTGGCGCTGCCGGCCTGACGCCCTTCAGCGCAGGTGGAATGCGATCCAGAGCACGGCGTAGGCGACGAGCCCGGCGGCGAGCCAGCGCGCCAGGCGCGCGGCGAGGCGCCGTCCGGCAGGCGTCACCGGCCCCTCATGCGATGTCCGACTGATTGCTTCCGGCGACCCTGCCGGATCGCTTTCGCAACGCGGAAATCGGCTTCGCTCAGGCGCCGCGCGGGCTTGCGATGCGATTTTCGGCAGGAATCGTCCGGAAATCGCATCATTCGGGCGAGCGCCGGACGGCCGCGCCCGCGATGATGGTGGCGAGCGCCGCAGCACCGAGGCCGTCCTGCAGGGCCCGAACCGGCTCGTCCGGCATCGCCAGCCACCACAAGGCGGCCGTGGCCGCGATGCACACGGCGATGGCGCCGAGGATTCCCCGCTCGATCGCGCTCAAAGACCCGTCTCCGCTCGTCGGGCGCGGTGCGCCCCTCTCGCCCGGGATTCCCCCTACGCCAAGCCGGGCGGCTTGGACAGCATTCCTCGTCGGCCCGCGCCGGATGGGGCGGGGCGTGACGCCCGGCCGCAACGGTCGCCCGTCCCCGGCACCGGTCCGCAACCCCCGCCCCGGTTCCTCAGCGGCGTGCGCGGATTGAATTCCCCTCCGGCATGGTGAATTTCACCGGCGGATGATTCGGCGCCGCCGGAGCATCGTGCCCTGCAGCCGGCCCGGAGGGGCCGCGGAGACGGTGATGGCGAAGCCCCTGGTCGTTGTGATTCCCCACCAGCTCGGCCGGGCCGAGGCGCGCCGGCGCATCGACGACCGCCTGGGCCAGGGCCGGGAGCTGGTGCAGAAGGCCGGCCTCACGATGCAGGATCCGGTCTGGGACGGCGACACCCTTGCGTTCGTGGTCGGCGCCATGGGCCAGACGGTCAGCGGCACCATCGCGGTCGAGGACGAGGCCGCCCGGGTCGAGGTCCGCCTGCCGCTGCTGCTCGGGATGTTCTCGGGCAAGGTGCGCGAGGTCATCGCCGAGAAGGGCGGGCAGCTCCTGGCGGCCTGAAGCGGGCCGTCCGGCCTCGATAAAAGCCTGATGGTCCAGCCCGGCCGGCCGCATCGTTCCACTCCTCGCCCCCGTTCGCGGAGATCCCCGCGAGGCGCGTCGCCGGGGGTTTTGGTGTCTCTCATGAAACTCCCGGTCACCGGCGTCGCTCGATGGGGCGGCGCCAGCGCAGCGGGAGTTTCGTGAGGTGCACTCGCGCGCGATGGATGGGATCGGCCGCCATGGGCTCCGGGCCGCGCGGCGCCCCCTAATCCCGCCCGTCTTTATGCCGCCTTGATATCGCGCCCCCCGCCTCCCTCTCGAATCCCTATGCGTTCGGGTGGATCTCCGGGACCGGGACCGTGGCTCACGGTCCGGTTCGATTGCGGCGGCGCCCGGTCATCCCCGCGCCGCCCGACGGGGACACCGATGTTCGATTTCCTGATGCTGGCGGGGGCCCTGGGCTTCTTCGCCCTGTCCCTCGGCTACGCCGCCTTGTGCGAACGCCTGTGAGGAGGCCCGCGATGACCCTCGATTACGGGCTCGGCGGCCTCATGACCCTCGGGCTGCTCGCCTACCTCGCCTACGCCCTCGTGCGGCCCGAGCGGTTCTAGAGGAGCGCCCCCCATGACTCTCTCGAGCATGACTCTCTCGGGCTGGCTCCAGATCGCGATGTTCTGCGCGGTCGTCCTCGCCCTGGTGAAGCCGCTGGGTCTCTACATGACCCGTGTCTTCACCGGCGCGCGCACCCCCCTCTCGCCCGTCCTGCGCCCGGTCGAGCGCGGCCTCTATCGGCTGGCCGGCATCGACGAGGCCCACGAGCAGCACTGGCTGGCCTATGCCGGCGCGATGCTGGTCTTCCACGCCGCGGGCTTCGTGCTGCTCTACGGGATCCTGCGGCTGCAAGGCCTGCTGCCGTTCAACCCCGCCGACCAGGGCGCGGTGGCGCCCGACCTCGCCTTCAACACCGCGGTGAGCTTCGTCACCAACACCAACTGGCAGAACTACGGCGGCGAGAGCACCCTCTCCTACCTCTCCCAGATGCTGGGGCTGACGCACCAGAACTTCCTCTCGGCGGCGACCGGCATCGCGCTCGCCGTGGCGCTGATCCGGGGCTTTGCCCGGGCCTCCACCCGCACGGTGGGCTCGTTCTGGGTCGATCTCACCCGCTGCACCCTCTACGTGCTGCTGCCGCTCTGCATCGTCTACACCCTGTTCCTGGTCTGGCAGGGCGTGCCGCAGACGCTGAGCCCCTACGCCGAGGCCACGACGCTGGAAGGGGCCAAGCAGACGATCGCGCTGGGCCCCGTGGCGAGCCAGGTGGCGATCAAGATGCTCGGCACCAACGGCGGCGGCTTCTTCAACGCCAACGCCGCCCACCCGTTCGAGAACCCGACCGCGCTGTCGAACTTCGTCCAGATGGTGTCGATCTTCGGCTTAGGCGCCGCGCTCACCAACGTGTTCGGCCGCATGGTCGGGGACGAGCGCCAGGGCTGGGCGATCCTCGCCGCGATGGGCGTGCTGTTCCTCGCCGGCACCGCGATCACCTACGGGGCGGAGGGCGCCGGCAACCCGCTCCTGAATGGCTTAGGGCTCCAGGGCGGCAACCTCGAGGGCAAGGAGCTGCGCTTCGGCATCCCCGGCTCGGCCCTGTTCGCGGTGGTGACGACGGCCGCCTCCTGCGGCGCGGTCAACGCCATGCACGACGCCTTCACGGCGCTCGGCGGCCTGATCCCGCTCGTCAACATGCAGCTCGGCGAGATCATCGTCGGCGGCGTCGGCGCCGGGCTCTACGGCATGCTGGTCTTCGTCGTGGTGGCGATCTTCGTCGCCGGGCTGATGGTCGGGCGCACGCCGGAATACCTCGGCAAGAAGATCGAGGCGCGCGAGGTCAAGATGGCGATGCTCGCCATCCTCTGCCTGCCGCTGATGATGCTCGGCTTCACGGCGCTCGCCACCGTGCTGCCGGCAGGGCTGGCGGGGCCGGCCAATGCGGGTCCGCACGGCTTCTCGGAGATCCTCTACGCCTTCACCTCGGCGGCGGCGAACAACGGCTCGGCCTTCGCGGGGCTGTCGGGCAACACCCCGTTCTACAACCTGACGCTGGGCGCCGGGATGCTGGTCGGGCGGTTCTTCGTCATCATCCCGGCGCTGGCCATCGCCGGCTCGCTCGCGGCGAAGAAGACGGTGCCGGCCTCGGCCGGGACCTTCCCGACGCATAGTGGCCTGTTCGTCGGCCTCCTCGTCGGGGTGATCCTGATCGTCGGCGGCCTGACCTTCTTCCCGTCGCTGGCGCTCGGGCCGATCGTCGAGCACCTGGCGGGGGCGGCCGGCCAGACCTTCGCGGCGGCGGGGGGCTGACCATGACCACCGCTCACGCCACCCGCATCCGCCGCGGGCTCTCCCGGCACCGGCCGCGCTCCGGCCCGCGCCCCGACCGGTCGCTCTTGCGGCCCTGCGACATCGTCCTGGCGCTCACCGGCCTCGCGCTGCTCGGCACCGGCGCGATCTGGTCGGCGATCATGCTCGGCAGCGCGGCGCTCGCGCCCTGACCTCACCCGACGTTCCCGGCGGCGCCTGAGCGCCGCCGTCCTCCCGGCTCATCCGGATCGCAAGGATCATGGCCCAGTCCCACAAACCCTCCCTCCTCAGCGCCGCCCTGATCGGGCCGGCCTGCCTCGGCGCGGTCACCAAGCTCGACCCGCGCCAGATGGTGAAGAACCCCGTGATGTTCGTGGTCGAGGTCGTGGCGGCCTTCACCACCCTGCTGTTCGTCCGCGACCTCGTCACCGGCGGCCAGGACCTGGCGTTCACCGGCCAGATCATCCTCTGGCTGTGGTTCACCGTGCTGTTCGCCAACTTCGCCGAGGCGGTGGCGGAAGGGCGCGGCAAGGCGCAGGCCGAGTCCCTGCGCCGCACCCGCACCGAGACGACCGCAAAGCTCCTGACCGGCCCCGCCGCCGCGATCGGCGGCCCGCGGACGGACTACGACACCGTGCCCGGTGCCGGCCTCAAGGTCGGCGACGTGGTGCTGGTCGAGGCCGGCGACGTGATCCCGTCGGACGGCGAGGTGATCGAGGGCATCGCCTCGGTCAACGAGGCGGCGATCACCGGCGAATCCGCTCCCGTGATCCGCGAATCCGGCGGCGACCGCTCGGCGGTGACCGGCGGCACGCAGGTGCTCTCCGACTGGATCCGGGTGCGGATCACGGCGGCGGCCGGCTCGACCTTCATCGACCGGATGATCGCCCTCGTCGAGGGCGCGGCCCGGCAGAAGACCCCCAACGAGATCGCGCTGAACATCCTGCTTGCCGGCCTCACCATCGTGTTCGTGTTCGCGGTCGGCTCGATCCCGAGCTTCTCGGCCTATGCCGGCGGCGCGATCCCGCTCGCGGTGCTGGTGGCCTTGTTCGTCACCCTGATCCCGACCACGATCGGGGCGCTGCTCTCGGCGATCGGCATCGCCGGCATGGACCGGCTGGTGCGCTTCAACGTGCTCGCCATGTCGGGCCGCGCCGTCGAGGCGGCGGGCGACGTCGATACCCTCCTCCTCGACAAGACCGGCACGATCACGCTCGGCAACCGCCAGGCGACCGAGTTCCGCCCGGTGCGGGGCGTCACCCCCGGCACGCTGGCGGATGCGGCCCAGCTCGCCTCGCTCGCCGACGAGACCCCGGAGGGCCGCTCGATCGTGGTGCTGGCCAAGGAGGCGCACGGCCTGCGCGCCCGCGACATGGCGAGCCTGTCGGCCACCTTCGTGCCCTTCACCGCGCAGTCGCGGATGTCGGGCATCGACATCGACGGGTCGTCGATCCGCAAGGGCGCGGTCGAGGCGGTGATCGCGAGCCTGGACGCCGCCCCGGCGCTCGTCGGCGCGGGCGCCGCGGCCCGGGTGCTGCAACCCCGCCTCGATCCGGCGGCGGCGGCGGAAGTCCGCTCCATCGCCGAGGAGATCGCCAAGGCCGGCGGCACGCCGCTGGCAGTGGCCCGCGACGGCAGGCTCCTCGGGGTCGTCCACCTCAAGGACATCGTCAAGGGCGGCATCCGGGAGCGCTTCGCGGAGCTGCGCCGGATGGGCATCCGCACGGTGATGATCACCGGCGACAACCCGATGACCGCCGCGGCCATCGCGGCGGAGGCCGGCGTCGACGACTTCCTCGCCCAGGCGACGCCCGAGGACAAGCTGGCGCTGATCCGCAAGGAACAGGCGCAAGGCAAGCTCGTGGCGATGTGCGGCGACGGCACCAACGATGCGCCGGCGCTCGCCCAGGCCGATGTCGGCGTGGCGATGAACACCGGCACGGTGGCGGCGCGCGAGGCCGGCAACATGGTCGACCTCGATTCCGACCCGACCAAGCTCATCGAGATCGTCGAGATCGGCAAGCAGCTGCTGATGACCCGCGGCGCGCTCACCACCTTCTCGATCGCCAACGACGTGGCGAAGTACTTCGCCATCATCCCGGCGATGTTCGTCGGGCTCTACCCGCAGCTCCAGGCCCTCAACGTGATGGGGCTCGCTTCGCCCCAGAGCGCGATCCTGTCGGCGATCATCTTCAACGCGCTGATCATCGTGGCGCTGATCCCGCTCGCCTTGCGCGGGGTGAGCTACCGCGCCGTCGGCGCCGCCGCGTTGCTGCGGCGCAACCTCCTGATCTATGGTCTCGGCGGGATCGTGGTGCCGTTCGCCGGCATCAAGGTGATCGACCTCGCCGTGAGCGCCCTCCACCTGGCTTGAATGGAACGCCCGCCATGCTCCGGCACCTCCGCCCCGCCCTCGTGCTCCTCACCGGCCTGACCCTCGTCACCGGCCTCGCCTACCCGCTCGCCATGACGGGCATCGCCGGGCGCCTCTTCCCGGCGCAGGCCGAGGGCAGCCTCGTCCGCGCTCCCGACGGCACGCTGATCGGCTCCGCTCTCATCGGCCAGAGCTTCACCAGCGCGCGCTACTTCCACGGCCGCCCCTCGGCGACCGTGGCGCCCGATCCCGCGGATGCCGCAAAGACCGTGGCCGCGCCCTACAACGCCGCCAATTCCGGCGGCGCCAATCTGGGGCCGACCAACCCGGCGCTGATCGACCGGGTGAAGGCCGACATCGCGACCCTCAAGGCGGAGAACCCCGCCGACCCGGTGCCGCAGGACCTCGTCACCACCTCGGGGTCGGGCCTCGACCCGGACGTCTCGCCAGAGGCCGCCCTGTTCCAGGTGCCCCGGGTGGCGGCCGCCCGCGGCGTCTCCGAGGATGCCTTGCGCGCCCTCGTCGCCGGGCAGATCCAGGAGCCGAGCCTCGGTGTGCTCGGCGAGCGGCGGGTCAACGTGCTGGCCCTCAACCGCGCCCTCGACGCACGACAGGCCCGATGAGGGACGGCTTGCGTCCTTCGCCCGACGCCCTCCTGGCGCAGGCGCGCCGGGAGGCGCCCGGGCGCGGGCGCCTGAAAATCTTCCTCGGCGCCGCGCCGGGGGTCGGCAAGACCTACGAGATGCTGACCACGGCCCATGCGCGCCTGCGCGAGGGCGTCGACGTGGTGGTGGGCGTGGTCGAGACCCACGGGCGGCCCGAGACCGAGGCCCTGGTCGCGGGGCTCGCGGTGCTGCCTCGCCGCATCGTCCCGTATGGCGGCGGCACGTTCGACGAGATGGACCTCGACGGGCTGCTGGCGCGAAAACCCCGTCTGGCGCTGGTGGATGAACTCGCCCACACCAACGCCCCGGGCTCGCGCCACCCCAAACGCTACCTCGACGTCGAGGAGCTGCTTCAGGCCGGCATCGACGTCCACACCACCCTCAACATCCAGCACGTCGAGAGCCTGAACGACGTGGTGGCGCAGATCACCCGGATCCGGGTGCGCGAGACGGTGCCGGATTCGATCCTCGACCGGGCCGACGACATCGAGGTGATCGACCTCTCCCCCGGCGACCTGATCCAGCGCCTGCGCGAGGGCAAGGTCTACCTGCCGCGCCAGGCCGAGCGGGCGCTCAAGCACTACTTCTCGCCCGGCAACCTCACGGCGCTCCGCGAACTCGCGCTCCGCCGCACCGCCCAGCAGGTCGACGACCAGCTCGTCACCCACATGCGGGCCCACGCCATCCCCGGCCCCTGGGCGGCGGGCGAGCGGGTGCTGGTCTGCGTCAGCGAGGACCCGCGCTCGGGGAGCCTCGTGCGCTACGCCAAGCGGCTGGCCGACCGGCTGCGGGCGCCGTTCACGGCGCTCACCATCGAGAGCCGGCGCAGCGCGTCCCTGAGCGAGGCCGAGCGCGACCGCATCGCCGATACGCTTCGGCTCGCCGAGCGCCTCGGCGGGGAGACCGCGACCCTGCCGAGCCAGGGCCGGATCGCCGACGACGTGATCGGGTTCGCCCGCGAGCACAACGCCACCCACGTGGTGATCGGCAAGTCGACCCGCTCGCGCTGGTTCGAGCTCGTCAACGGCTCGGTGGTGCACGACCTCCTGCGCCGCTCCGGCTCGATCAGCGTCCACGTCGTGGCGGGCGAGGAGGTCGCCGGCGAGCCCGCCGCCCACAAGGGCGTGCGCACTGCCGCCGCACCCCGGCCGAGCCTCCTGCCCTACGCCGCGGCGCTGGCCGCGGTCGGCGCCGCGCTGGGTCTCGGTCTCGCGCTGCAAACCTCGCTCGGCCACGAGAGCACCGACCTCGTCTTCCTCACCGCGGTCGTGGCGGTGGCGGTGCGCTTCGGGCTCTACCCGTCGCTCGCCGCGGTCGTGGCCTCGTCGCTCGCCTACAACTTCTTCTTCCTGCCGCCGCTCTACACCTTCACCATCGCCGACCCGACCAACGTCGTCGCCCTGTTCTTCTTCACCCTGGTGGCGGTGGTGGTCTCGAACCTCGCCGCGCGGGTGCGCGCCGAGGCGACGATCTCGCGCACGCGCAGCAAGGCGACGGAGGCGCTCTACGGCTTCTCGCGCAAGCTCGCGGGCTGCGGCACACTCGACGACGTGCTCTGGGCCACCGCCTACCAGATCGCCCTGATGCTGCGCCTGCGGGTGGTGCTGCTCCTGCCCCAGATGGACGGAGCGAACGAGGGCACCGTGACGGTGATGGCGGGCTATCCGCCCGAGGACTTCCTCGACGAGGCCGACCTCGCGGCGGCGAAATGGACCTTCGACCACGGCCGCCCGGCGGGACGGGGCGCCGACACCCTGCCGGGCGCCAAGCGCCTGTTCCTGCCCCTGCGCACCGGCCGCGGCATGGTCGGGGTGGTCGGGCTCGACGGCGACAAGCCGGGGCCGCTCCTCACCCCCGACCAGCGCCGCCTCCTCGACGCGCTCGCCGACCAGGGCGCGCTCGCCATCGAGCGGGTCCACCTCGTCGAGGACCTCGACCGCGCCCGGCGCTCGGCCGAGACCGACCGCCTGCGCCAGGCCCTGCTGTCGTCGCTCTCGCACGACCTCAAGACCCCGCTCGCCGCCGTGCTCGGCTCGGCGACGACCCTGCGCGACCTTGGGGACGCCCTCGACCCGGCGGCGAAAGGAGAATTGCTCGCGACGATGATCGACGAGGCCGAGCGCCTGAACCGCTTCATCGCCAACCTCCTCGACATGACGAAGCTCGAATCCGGGGCGCTCGCCCCGAACCTCGCCCCCCACGACCTCGGGGAGATCGTCGGCACGGCGCTGGAGCGGGCGGCCAAGATCCTGGGCGCCCACCGGGTGGCGCTGGCGCTGCGGCCCGGCCTGCCGAGCTTGAGCCTCGACGCGGTGCTGATGGAGCAGGTGCTGTTCAACCTCCTCGACAACGCCGCCAAGTACGCCCCCGAGGGCAGCCTGGTGCGGGTCGAGGGCTGGCGCGACGGCGACGCGGTGGCCCTGCGGATCCTCGACGAGGGCGAGGGCATCCCGGCGGGCGACGAGGAGCGGATCTTCGACACCTTCTACCGGGTGAGGAAGAGCGACCGGGTCCGGGCCGGCACGGGCCTCGGGCTTGCCATCTCCCGCGGCTTCGTCGAGGCGATGGGCGGGCGCATCACCGCCCGCAACCGGGGCGACGGTCCCGGGGCCGCCTTCACCCTGACCTTCCCGGTGCCCCGCGCCGCCCTGGACGATGCCGCATGAAGCACGTCACACCGCAGCCCTGTCGGACGGATACGTCCGGGAGGGCGAGGCAAGCCCGAACGGGTTTGCGCCGACAGGCGCCAGGCGCTCTTGCGCCGGACCCTCTGCCGTCGACATGTCGACGGCAGAGCACAGGGATATGAGCGTGACCGACATCCGCATCCTGGTGATCGACGACGAGCCGCCGATCCGCCGGCTCCTGCGCGTGGGCCTGACCAGCCAGGGCTACGACGTGGCGGAGGCGCCAAACGGCCGCACCGCCCTGGAACTCCTGGAGCGGGAGGCCTTCGCGCTCGCGATCCTCGATCTCGGCCTGCCGGACATCAAGGGCCACGAGCTCCTGGCCCGGATCCGCGCCCTGAAGCCCGACCTGCCGGTGATCGTGCTGTCGAGCCGCGACGACGAGGCCGGCAAGGTCGAGGCGCTCGATCTCGGGGCCGACGACTACGTCACCAAGCCCTTCGGCATGAACGAGCTGCTCGCGCGGATGCGCAACGCGCTGCGCCATCAGCTCGCGGTCGCCGGCGAGCGCCCGGTCTTTCGCGCCGGCGAGCTCTCGGTCGACCTGGTGCGCCGGATCGTCCGGGTGGGCGAGCGCGAGGTGAAGCTGTCGCCCAAGGAATACGACGTGCTGCGCCTGCTCGTGCACCATGCCGGCAAGGTGCTCACCCACGCCCACCTGCTGCGGGAGGTCTGGGGCACGGCCGCCGACCCGCAATACCTGCGGGTCTACGTGCGCCAGCTGCGCCAGAAGCTCGAGCCCGAGCCCGAGCGCCCGCGCTACATCCTGACCGAGACCGGGGTCGGCTACCGGATGCGGGCGCCGGATTGATCGGACGTCGCAGGTCCGGCCGGTTTCACCGGCTCGGCGGGCGCCGCGGCCTCCGGTGCGCGCCGCACCCAGGCGTCGAGGGCCCAGCCGATGCCGCGACCGGCGACGGCGACGAAGGCCAGCGACCCGGCGAGGTGGAGAAAGAGCGGTGCGTCCGACGGGATGGGCAACGGCGTGGGCAATGCGGGGGCTCCGTGGTCTCGCCATACGAGAGGACCGCCCCGGGCCGGCCGCCAGTGCACCGGCGCCACAGCGCCCCGGGACGGGACGGCCGCCCGAGGGGAGCGGGGTCTCGCGGGAGGGCGGGTTGGTGGCGGCTGTGGCGGCGGCGCCTCGCCCCCGGGCACCCGCGGGCGCCGGATTCCGGGCCCGCGCCCGAATCAGCGCGCCGCGGCGGCCTGCGACCAGGCGCCCCGCGACGGGAGCCTGACGGCCGCCGCCAGCGTCGCGCAGCAGCGCACCGGCAGCGGGCAATCCTCGCCGGTGCCGCGATGGCAGGCGCGGCGGGCCGGCGGCGCGGGGTGGCCCTCGTCCGCCATCGCGGCCAGCAGCAGGTCCTCGTGGTGGTACTCCAGGCCGAGCGACACGCGCATGCCGCGCAGGACATTCCGCTCGTGGTCGGCCGGCAATCCGTTCCGCTCCCGGGTCTCGATCAATGAGGCCTGTCGAACCGCGCGGTCGCACGTCGCTCCGATGTTGGCGTGGACTTGGGTGAGCAACGCCCGCGCGTCCATCATGCCCCCTGCATTGTTGAACCTGCGGATCTGTGACCGTCCGCCCTGTGGATAGACTGATCGAAGCCGGTGCGGCTGGAAAAGGAGATGACGGTTAGATGAAGGCGCGGCCGACACGGCTGTGGCAGCCGGGCCACTCCCGGCCGCCGGCCCGATCGGGGCCGGCGGGGCGTCGCGCTCCGCAAGGCGGATGCGAGGGCTGATGTGCGCGATCAGTGCCGGCCGCGGAGCCGGGCATGGGCGGTCGCCCGGCCCTCGACCGCCGGCACCGAGGCGGTCCGGCCGGCTGCGGCTTCTGCGGCGGCCTTGGCCTCCTGCTGCTCGTGGTCGATCGCCATGAAGCGGTACATGTCCCACTTCGTGGTGCCCTCGCTGAACATGCCGGAGGGGGCCTTGTAGCTGTAGATCTCCTTCGCCGACTGGGCTTGCGCCGGCTGGACCTGGGCGGTGGCGGCGGCGAGCAGGGTCGCCCCGGCGAGGAGCAGGGTCGTCTTCGTCATCGTCGATCTCGTCGGTTGCGTGGCCGGCCGCAATGGTGCGGCGCCGATCGACGCGGGATCTAAGTCGTGGTCGGCCGGATCAATGTGCGTTCGCACACATGATGGCGGAGAATATCTTCCGGTTCGGGATTGAATTCTGTTTGCCGACTTCGTTTATGTCTCGGGATCGGCAATTTTCATCTTCGGATCGCGGTGTCGATGCAAGAACGTTCCACGCCGGCCGGTTCCGCGCGGCACGGGGGCGCAAAATCGGCTCCCACCGCCCCGGCGCCCCACAAAAAGCCATGCTCGCCTGTCTGTGTGGCCCTGCACGGTTCGCAGAGCGCGAGAGCAGGGTCCGATGACGCAGATAGCCGCCTTCCTGGTTTTCCTGGCCATGGGTGTGACCAACCTCCTGGCGGTGCAGGCCGGGTTGACGGCGGTGCTCGGCGTGCCGGTCCTCGTCGCCCTCGTGGTTGCGGTGCCGGTATTCTACTTCCGCTTCGTCGGCTCGGCGGCGGGCATCGTCGGGGCGATCGTCGGCTGGCAGATGCCGGTGGCGCTGGCGGTGCTGCTGTTCTGCTGGCCGGTGCTGGTCTACGGCTTCCTGCGCGGCGGCACCGAGGCCCGCAGCTTCCTCGCCCGGCGCGCGGCCTGAGCCTTCGGCAACACTTCGAGCTTCAGCGCTGCTGGAGCTTTCAGCGCTGCCGCACCACGGCGACGAGGTAGCGGCAAGGCTGACCGCTCCGGTTGACGAAGGCGCAGTCGACGGCGGCCCCGAGCGCCAGGCAGTCGCCGGCCTCGAGCACGTGGGTGGCGTCGCCCTCCCGGAAGGTCAGGGTGCCGTCGAGCATCCAGATCATCTGGCGCAGGAAGGCGTAGGACGCCGCCGGATACGCGACCTCGGCGCCGGCGGGCAGCTCCACCTCGGTCAGGTCGAGGGGATGCTCCGCCACCAGGGGCGAGATTTGCGGTGAGACCTGCGGTGAGACTTGCCGCCGGCGGTAGCCGGTCGCCGGGTCGATCCAGACCGGCTGCGCCGCGGCGCGCGCGAGCTGGCCGGTCTCCCCCTCCGCCCGGGCGAGCAGGGTCGAGAGGGTGAGCCCGAACGCGCCCGAGAGCCGGCCGAGCAGCGCGGCGGTCGGACTCGCCTCGGCCCGCTCGACCTTGCTGATCATTGCCTTCGAGACGCCGGAGCGGGCCGCGAGCTCGCCGAGCGACCAGCCCCGCGCCTCGCGCTCCAGTCGCAGCCGGCGCGCGAGGCCGTCGGTGGGATCGGGCGCGGGCATCGTCATCGCGACATCCTATACGGCATCCGTGCGCGTCTCACCCGTGCCGTTGCGGCAGACGGCAAGGGGCGCGCGGCGCCATCCCCAGGTTTTTCGTCTAAGTCTTTGTCACGGACGCACTTTCCGCCAGAACGGGTGCATAGTGGTGGAATCGCGCGACGGGTGCGCGCAAGCGGGGTGGTGGCGCGTGCGGGACGGAAGCGGGCATCTGCGGCTCGGACTGGCGGCGCTCGGGGCCGTCGCCATCCCGTTCGCGGTGATCGCAATCCTCGATCCGCGCATCGGCCTGCTGCGCCCGCGCCCGGCCGCGGACGCGACCACGGGGGCGCTCCGGGAGCCGGTCCAGGGCGCGGCCCAGATGCCGGCCCGGCCCTCGCCGGGCGAGGAGCGGGCCTCCGGCCTGCCCTGCCCGGTCTGCGCCGTCGCGCCGGCAAACACCCCGATTCGCGGCACGGTCCAGGATCCCGACATCCAGATCCCCGACGTGGCGGCCGAGCGCCGGGCCCAGCGCGAGCGGCTGATCGGCTGGACCGCCCATCCCGACCGGGTCTCGGGCTCGGCCGCCGCCCTCGACCTCGTCGGCCTCGTCTTCACCGCGCCGCGCGCGCCGGGCGCCGGCTACCGCCCCCTGGCGGTCGACCTCGCCGGCGCGCCCGACCGCGCCGTGGTGCTGGTGGCCGAGCAGCCGCTCACCGTCACGCTCGCCACCGCCCCGCCGGACCGCGCCGGGGCGCTCGGCCTCGAATCGAGCGCCGCCTTCGCCCTCGCGGAGGGCCGCCCGGACCGGCTCGCGGGTTTCCGCGCCTTGCCCTACGGCGCTGCCGAGGTCGCCCCGGTGCTCGATCCCCTGCGCTTCGGGCCCGCGACGCTGCGCGCCTTCTGCGCCTCCTTGCGGCTCTGGGCGGTGCAGTTCGGCCTGCCGGCCGCGCGCACCCGCTACACCCTGATCGAGAACCCGACCCGGATCGCGCTCGTCGGCGAGGCCGTGCACACCGACGGCACGCCCCGCGGCCAGGTCGCCGGCCGGCGCCTCGCGCGGCTGTGCCGGACGTGACGCGAACGCGAGAACGCCGGCCCCTCGCGGGGCCGGCGCCTCACTTCCGTTCTCGAACGATCAGCCGTTCTTGCTCTGGAGGCCGATCGCCACGAAGCGGGTGCCCTTGTCGTTCTTGACCCGCATCAGCACCGCCTTGCGGCCGTCGCTCTCCGCAGCGCGGATGCGGCTGGCGACGTCGGAGAGGGTCGAGACCGGCTGGCCGCCGACATCGAGGATGACGTCGCCCTCCTGGATGCCCTTGGCCGCCGCCGGGCCGTCGGGATCGACGCTCACCACCGCGACGCCCTCCTGGCCGGCGCCGACCTGGCCCGCCGGGGCGAGGCTGAGACCCAGCCGCGGCTGGCTGTCGCCGCGGCCCCCGCCATTGTCGTTGGCGCTCGCCACCTTGGTGTCGTTCGGCAGCGTGCCGAGGGTCACCTGGGCGGTCTCGGCCTTGCCCCCGCGCAGGTAGGCCAGATCCACCTTGGTGCCGGGCTTCAGCGAGGCGATCTTGCGCGACAACTCGCGGGCGTCGGTGACGGGATCGCCGTTCACCGCCTGGACCACGTCGCCGGACTTCAGCCCCGCCTTGGCGGCGGGGGTGCCGTCCTGGGCGCTGGTCACGAGAGCGCCCTTGGCCTTGTCGAGGCCGAGGCTGTCGGCGATGTCCTTCGTCACCGGCTGGATCTGGAGGCCGAGATAGCCGCGGGCGACCTTGCCGTCGGTGCGCAGCTGGTCGACCACCGCCTGCACGGTCTCGGACGGAATCGCGAAGGCGAGGCCGACATTGCCGCCCGACGGCGAGGCGATCGCGGTGTTGACGCCCACCACCTCGCCCGAGACGTTGAAGGTCGGCCCGCCCGAGTTGCCCTTGTTGATCGGCGCGTCGATCTGCAGGAAGTCGTCGTAGGGGCCGGCGCCGATGTCGCGGCCGCGGGCCGAGACGATGCCGGCGGTGACGGTGCCGCCCAACCCGAACGGGTTGCCGATCGCCACCACCCAGTCGCCGACCTGCGGCGCGCCGTGGGCGAGCTTCACGTAGGGGAACGGCGCGCCGTCGGTGACCTTGAGCAGCGCCAGGTCGGTCTTCGGGTCGGTGCCGATGATCTTGGCCGGCAGGGTGCGGCCGTCGTCGAGCGTGACCTCGACCGTCTTGGCGTTGTTCACCACGTGGTTGTTGGTCACCACGTAGCCGTCGGCCGTGATGAAGAAGCCCGACCCCTGCGCCGCGCCGCCGCCGTGGCGCTGCGGGCGCCCCATGCCGCCCCCCATGCCGCCGTTGGGACCGCCCTCGCCGAAGCGGCGGAAGAACTCGCGCAGCTGCGGCGGCACGTTCTGGAGGTTCGGCTGGCCGCCGCCGTCCTCGTCGTCCGAGGCGTCGTCCTTCAGCTTCACCTTCACCGAGACGACGCCCGGCTTCACCCGGTTGACGATCGGCGCGAAGCTGCCCGGCGGGTGCTCGGCGGTGGTGATCGGGGTCTGCGGCAGGGCCTGGGCGTAGGCCGGGCTGCTCGGCGGCAGGAAGGCGGTGCCGAGTGCCCCGGTGGCCACCAGGGTGACGGCCGCCACGGAGGCGAGGGCCTTGCGGTGGAAGCGGGAGGTCGCGGTGTTCTGGGTCATCGGGGTCTCTCAGGCTCCGTCTGGCGAGGGCCGCGCTCGCGGCCGGTCGATGGAGCCATTATGGTCGGCGGGCCTGACCGGCCCGTGGCCCGAAGATTACGGTTTGGTCAGGCACCTCCGGCCCTCCGGAGCCGTCGGCCGGACCGCCCGCGCCCCGATCTCCCGTAACCCCGAGGACCCATCATGGACGTCGTCGTCTCGGTCATCTCCCTGCTGCTGGTCCTCGTGCTGATCGCCCGGGGCGTGCCGGGCCGCAACCTGCTGGTCGTGCTCGCGGTGGCGCTCGCCGTGGTGGTGCTGGTGGTCGGGATCGAGCGGGCCGGCCTCTGGCCCGAACCGTTCCACACCCGCTAAGCAGATTTCGCCGAAGTGGTTGCCGGTTCGGCGCAAAAATCTGCGGTAAAACAATAACCTAAGCGGATGAAGTGTTGGCCTGCCAACACAACTCTGCTTAGGGCGCTTTCCGACGAAGCGGATACCGGTTCGTCGCAGAAAACGCGACAAGACAGAGACTTAGGTAGCTTCGCGATTGCCGCGATCGTGACGTGCTCTTAGCAGGATCCGATGCCCGCCCTCCCCCTGGTGCTCTACCCCGACCCGCGCCTGCGCCTCGCCGCCGCCCCGGTCGCCGCCGTCGACGACGCCGTGCGGGCCCTTGCCGGCGACCTCCTCGACACGCTGCTCGCGGTCTCGGCCCTCGGCCTCACCGGCCCGCATGTCGGCGCGCCGGTCCGGCTGACGGTCATCCGCGCCGGGCTCGACCTCGCGCCGCGCACCTACGTCAACCCGGAGCTGGTCTGGGCCTCGCCCGAGACCGCCCGCCACCGCGAGGGCAGCGTCTCGATGCCGGGCGTCGACGAGGAGGTCGAGCGCCCGGCCCGGGTGCGGCTGCGCTGGCGCGACCTCGACGGCACGGCGCACGAGGCCGAGGAGGAGGGTTTCTCCGCCGCCTGCCTCCAGCACGAGATCGACCAGCTCGACGGCCTGTTCTGGATCGAGCGCTTGTCGCGCCTCAAGCGCGAGCGGGTGCTCAAGCGCTACGCCAAGCTGCGGCGGGGCTGACGCCTTAACCGGACGGGAAGCTGCCGCCGGGCAGGCTTGCGGGCGCGACGATGCCGGAACGGCAGGCCCGGCGTGGCCGTTACCTCGGCAATCCGGCCGCCTCCGGCGGTCCCAACCCTTCGACGAGGACGCCGATGCGCCACCTCCGCCCCCTCCTGATCCCGGCCGCCCTGCTGGCGACGACGGTCGCGGCTGCCGCCCAGCCCGGTCCCGCCTACCGCTACGGCCCGCGCGACATCGACGCCACCGGCACCGTCGGCGGCCGCGCGCCCTGGTCCGCGCCCTGGGTCTACGACACCGGCGGCGACAACGACCGCCACCCCGAGCGGCCCGCCTACCAGCAGGGCGGCGGCCAGCAGACCGGCGGCCCGGCCCGCAACCTGCTGCCGGACGACGGGCTGCACATCTTTCCGCGGTGACGCCGGTTCCGCGCAGGCATACCGGTTCCGGTTGATCGCGCCGCGATGCGGAACCCGGCCGGGGAACCGGCGCGGCCGAGCCTCCAGAATGCGGGGGTGCCCGCCTCGACGAGGCCGCCGCCGGGGCCGCCGGCAGGCCATGCCCTCCCCGTTCTCTCGCCCGTGAACGACGAAGGCCCCGCTCGCGGCGGGGCCTTCGTCTCGCGCGGGCATCCGAAGCAGACTTGCGTTGGCAGGCCAACGCTTCGTCCGCTTAGGTTCTTGTTTTGTCGCAGATCTTTGGCGCCGAACCGGCCACCACTTCGGCGAAATCTGCTTAGACGCGGGCCGGGATCTATTCCGGCGGGCGGCCCGGCCGCAGCCGCACCGCCTGGGCCAGGCGGATCAGCTCGCGGGCGGTCAGGCCGCGGCTGTCCTGCTGCGACCAGATCTCCCCGACCGGCCGCGCCCTGCCGGGATCGGTGCCGGGCCGGACCTCGCCGCCGCGCGTCTCGCAGGATCGATCGGACCGGCGGGGCGGTGCGCCCGCGAACCGGTAGGCTCTCGCTGCCGTTCTCATGCGTGCTCCCATGCGAGCTCCCGGGTAAACCCGGGGATGCGAACCGGCGGCATGGTTAGCGAAGCGTGGCGGTTTGCGAAATTCTTGAACTTGCGCGGCGGCGCGCTACCCCCGGCCGGCGCCCCCGCGTGCAACAGGGCGCGAGGGGGCAAGAGCGCGCAAGGGGGAATGTGTGGGCCATCAGCCGGCGACGCGGTTCCTGTTCCCCGCTGCGCCGACCCTCCCGCAACCACCCGGCCCACTGAGCCTCACAGGCTGGCGGGGAGAACTGGTCCACCGCCAACTCGTCGTCACGAGCTCCCTCACGGTCCAGCCTGTCGGCGGAGCCGGAGCGCCACAGGGTACGTCCACGAGGGAGACGTGTCGTCTAACAGGTCGGGACCGGGGGGCAAGGGGCGGTTTGACGCCCTCGGCGGCGGCGGCCCCGGCCGGCATGCGCCGCAAGCATGGCCGTTGTGCGCCGCAATCGATTGCCTTGTGCGCTGCAACATGAGACAACGACGTCGTACCGCCGCGATGGCGTCGCGGCGGTGCAGCCCTCTTTGGGCGTTTCCTCCCTAGACTTCGGGCCGCCTCGCAAGGGCGGCCTTTTTTCTGTTGCGCGCGCGAGCGCGGCGGCGGCACTGTCCGGTGCGGGCGATCGTCCGGACCGCGCGGGAGGTTGATCGATGGAGCGCCCACGGAGCGTCGGCATCGCCTGGTACGAGCCGAGCGACTATTCCCGGATCCGGGAGGCGATGGCGGAATCCGGCCTGCCCGAGAGCTACGCCACCTGGCAGATGTCCGCGACCCAGGTCGAGCGCGAGGTGGCGCGCAGCGGGGTGGCGGTGGCCCGCATCCGGGTCGAGCCGGAGGCCTTCCTCGCCTGGTGCCGCGCGCGGGACCTCGCCCCCGACGCGAAGGCGCGGGCGGCGTTCGTGCGCGAGGCGCACGAGGCGGGCGGGGGCTGAGACCGGTTCGTCACAGAAGAATTCCCTACGATCGAAGACCTGGATCGCCGGCCCGATCGAGCGCCGCCGCGAGCGCGGCTTCCGTCTCCGGCCGCGGCCGCACCAGGGGCAGGCGCAGGTCGGGCGCGATGCCCGGGTGCAGGAGCGCCAGGGCGAGCTTGACCGGGCCGGGATCGGTCTCGAGGGACAGGGCCGCGGTGAGCGGCGCGAGCCCGGCCTGGATCGCCCGGGCGCGGGCGTGGTCGCCGGCCCGGATCGCCCGTTGCAGGGCGGCGCACGGCGCCGGCACCAGGTTGGCGACGACCGAGACGCAGCCCAGCCCGCCCATCGCGCCGTGGGCGGCGGCGGTGGCGTCGTCGCCGCAGAGCACCGGGAAGCCGGGGCCGGCCGCGCTGACGGACGCGAGGTCGCCGGCTCCATCGACGAGGCCGGCGATCCCCGGCAGGGCGGCGAGGCGCGCCAGGGTCTCGGGCCGGAGGGCGATCCCGGTGCGGGCCGGATCGGCGTGGAGGAGGAGCGGCCGCCCGCTCGCCGCGGCGATGGCGGCGAAGTGCCGGTAGAGTCCCTCCTGCGTCGGGCGGTTGTAGTAGGGCGTGACCGCCAGGGTGGCGGCAGCCCCGGCGGCCTCCGCTTCGCGAGTGCGGGCGATGGCTCTCCGGGTGCAGTTGCTCGCCGTCGCGGCGATCACCGGAATCCGGCCCGCGGCCGCCGCGACGGCGACGCGCAGGGCGCGGTCGCGCTCCGCCTCGGTCAGGGTCGGTCCTTCGCCGGTGGGACCGCCGACCACCAGGCCCTCGGTGCCCGCCGCGACCTGCCGGGCGACGAGGTCGCCGAGCGCTCGCTCGTCGATCCCGGTCCCGCCGGCGGTGAAGGGCGTGACCAGGGCGGTGAGCGCGAAGCCGAGGGCGCGGGCGGGCGTCACGGGGCGAGGGCCAGGGTGGTGTCGGCGAGGCGGACCGCGTCGGGCCGGCGGCCGGTCTCGGCGGCGGCGTAGGTCAGCGCGTCGCGGCAGGTGCGGAAGATGCCGCCGCCGAGGCCGTGCGTCTCGACGGCGAGCCAGTGGCCCTCGGCGCTGCGGCCGACGAGGAAGGCGAGGGGAAGACGGGCCGGGCTCGGGGCCGGCGCGGTGACGTCGACGGGGTGGGGCATCGGGGGCTTGGGGTTCCGCGCGGCCGTCGTCGCGGCCGCACCCTCAAGGTGTCCCGGACCCCGTCAAGGATCGAGGCGGACGGACCGGCCCGGATATCAGGATCCCGTATGGTTTCGGCGCGAGGCCGCTCCCATGCCCCCATACGGTGACGCCCCCGCGGAAGGCCGAGAGGGTGAGGACGAGCCCGACGAGGAGGCGGATCAGGCCCCTGCCCCGCATCGCCGTCACGACGCCGCCACCGCCTTCCCGACCCGGCGGATCTCGCCGCGTCGATGACGGCGGCGGTTTCCGCTGCGCGGCCGCGAGGCCGGGGAGTGCGTTCATGGATCTTCTCCCGGGCGGTCCGGGGAACCGCGACGGCATCTCGCTCGCGCCCCGCTCGCGTCGGGGGCGCTTCCCGGGACGGCAGCCTAGGGGCGGCCGAGGGGCGAGGTCCAAGTCAAAGACTGAATGGGCCGATGCGCGAACGGCATCGACCGGCGCCCGACGGCGCGACGGACGGCATCGATGCCGGGATCAGGCGGCGAGCCCGTAGACCGCGTCGCCGAGGCGGCGGAAGACGGTGCCGGCTTGGGCGCGCTTCCACAGCCGGGTGTTGAGCGCCGCCACCGGATCGTGGCCCGGCAGGGTCAGGCCGCGGGCGGCGAGCTGCTCCCAGATCTCGGCGGCGTGCATCGGCCGCCCGGCCGCGGCCAGGATCTCCTCCGCCGCGGCCATCAGCCGGCGGCCCTCCTGGCGCGCCGTCGCGCCGGTGGAGGCCTCGGACGGATCGGCCTGCGGCCGGGTGGGAACGGGCGCTGCGGCGGGCTCGGCTCGGGGCGCTTCGGGGGGGACGCGCGGCGCCGGATCCGGGAGCGGCGGCTCCGCGGGCACGGCCCGGGCCGGCTCGGCGGCAGGCCGGGCGAGCCGGCGGCCGAGATCGAGGTAGAGCTCGTGCTCGGCGATGGCCCGGTCGAGAGCGGCGCGCTGGCGCCGCAGGTCGTCCAGCCGGGCCTCCGTCTCCGCTTCCGACAGGAACATGCTCATCTCTTGGAATATTCCATATTCCAGACGAGCACATCATCGCTCGTTGGAACTCATAGAATAGGAATATTCCAAGAGAGTGCAAGCCCGTCTCCGGGTCGTCCGGGTGCGATCCACCGCAAAGGGCACACTGGACCCGGATCTTCCCGCGGCCTCCCCGCGCGACGCCTTTGGGAAAAGGAATGGCGCCGGCCGGATCGAGTGCCCGAGCGACGTTCGATGCGCATCGAATGAATGCGAAACATTCCTCCACGAAGGGAGGAAGTACATTCCCGCACAGCTCCTCCGGGATCGCTCGAGGCGCCCGGAACTCACGGTAACGGACGTTTCAGGATGAGAAAGCCGATACCGCCACGCCACGGGACCCCGGCGGTCCTTCATCCCGCATTCCCGACAGCACGCTCCGGAACACCCGCCCCCGGGCGTCCCCTCCCCGTCAGGCCGCCCCCGCCCTCGCGGCCGCCTTGCGGCGGGCCGGCTTGGGCGGCACCAGCAGGGTGCCGGGATCGGTCGGCAGGAGATTCAGGCCGGCCTCGTCGAGGCTGATCGGCAGCTTCGGAAACACCTCCTTGACGTGGGCCACGTCGGCCTTGAACGCCTGGCGGAAGCTCCGCAGGGAGGCGTTGTCGGCGCCGAACTGCTTGTGGACGAGGTCCCAGGACAGGCGCAGCGGCCGCTGCAGGCTGCGCAGGCGGTAGCCGACCCAGAACAGCAGGTCGAGCTTGCGCGCCGAGCCCGAGAAGGCGCGGGCGGCCCGGATGTCGACCGGCAGGGCGTGCTGGACCAGGTTGTCGTAGAAATCCTGGTGGAACTGCACCGTCTTCGACCAGGCGACGCCGTCCTGGCCGCCGGAGCGCCAGAGGTCGAGCTGGCGGAAGGGCGGCATGGTGATGGTCGAGGAGCGCGACTGCCCGTCCCAGAGGCCGATCTGCATCGTGCAGGCGGCGAGCCGGTGCAGCTGCTCCTTGAACTGGCGGATGGTGCCGCGCTCGCCGCCGGTGACGGCAAAGCCCATCTCGCGCATGAAGCCCGACAGGCTGTCGGCGACCTCGACCGTGGGGCTGCGCTGGCGCACCGCCTCGGTGCAGAGATGCAGCAGCACCAGCCGGGCCTTGGGGCCGTAGGGAAGCCCCTGCAGCTCCATCTGGCCGGTCGCCGGATTCTTCAGCCGGCCGGCCAGGATGCTCAGCGTGTTGCGGCCGTACTCGCGAAAGAATTCCCGCTCCTCGCCGGGGTCGCGGTAGGGCAGGCCGCAGAGCGCCAGCACGGAATGGATGTGTTGGATCGTCTCCGGGGTGACGGGCTCGGCCTCGATCACCATCCGCACCGCGTCGCGCCGGCGCTGGTCGCGCCCCATGGCGGCGCGGACCTCCTGCGTCCGGCCGGCCTCCGCCCGCTCGGCGTCGCGCAGGGCCTGGCGATGGGCGATGTGCTCGACGATGACCGCGAACAGGAACCCGCCCCGGGCCGCCTCCAGCTCGGCCAGGAGGTCCTCGTCGTGGATCGCCGCGATCCTGGCCTCGATGCTCATGCGTGACGATTCTTGCCTGCCGAAACGGGCCCGGCGCCGAGCGGCGCTCCCCGCCGGTGACGGGCCGCCCCGCGGACCCCGAGCCCCAAACCTTCATGCACGATTCCGATCCCGGGATTCCGGGGGCGGGGGCGGGTTATCCCAAGATTCCCGCGAGTCATCCCCGTTATCCCGCCCGCGATCCCCCTGGATTCCGGCGCCCGCCCGTCGCGAGGCCCGTGCTGCCCGCCTGGAGCCCCGTGAGGCGGTTTTCGCGAGTGCGGAGCCCTGCGCCCGCCCCCGCTCTCCCCGGGCCTGTGGGCGGCCTGTGCACGGCCCTGTGGGCCCGGCCGGGACAGGCGGTCGCCGCCCCCTCCCCGATCCTGTGGGCGAACCGGTGGACGGGCGGTGGGTGAGCGGGCGCAGACTTCGATACGGGACCCGATCGCCGGATCGCGACCCGCGCAGAGTTCGATACGCGGAAGGCCGCGCGGGACCGCCCGGTTTCCGAGGGCCCGGGCGGGGGCGAACGCCGAATCCGATGCGCGGTCGCGCAGAATCCGATGCGCAAACCCCCGGAATCCCCGCAGAATCCGATGCGCCTCCACGCAGAGTCCGATGCCGATCCACGCAGAGCCGTATGCGCGGCCACCCGTCAAGCCTTTGTCGGATCGGCGAAATTCGCCCCTCCATATAATCCACATAACTGACTCTCTGATAATCCATGACTGATAAGTCACCTATAGGCCCGAGACAGGGTTCGTTTTGAAGAACGCCATGACGCGCCTCCGGCGCCGATTGGATACAATCTCCAAATATGAGGAATTTATGGAATAATCGAGGAATATCAAAGCTCTGCCCGATCGGCCGGAGTGCTTCCCCGGATGCCCGGCGGCGCCTATGAGCGGGTTCGAGGCGCCGCCGGACGCGGCGCGGGCGGATGGCGAGCGAGCATGAGCACCACCCCGATCGCGCGGCTTCTCGGGATCATGGCGCGCCTGCGCGATCCGGAAGGGGGCTGTCCCTGGGACCTGGCGCAGAGCCACGCCAGCATCGTCCCCTACACGATCGAGGAGGCCTACGAGGTCGCCGAGGCGGTGGAGAGCGGGGATCCGGAGGAGCTGCGCGACGAGCTCGGCGACCTGCTGTTCCAGGTCGTGTTCCAGGCCCGGATCGCCGAGGAGGCCGGCACCTTCGCCTTCGACGACGTGGCGACCGCCATCGCCGACAAGATGGTGCGCCGCCACCCCCACATCTTCGGCGAGGCGAAGGACCTCGACGAGGCCGCGGTGAACGCCCAGTGGGCGGCGATCAAGGCGCAGGAGCGGGCGGCGAAGGGCCCGGCGCCGGACGGCACTCTCGCCGGCGTGCCGCTCGCGCTGCCCGCCCTCGCCCGGGCGGAAAAGATCTCGCGCAAGGCCGCCGCCGTCGGCTTCGACTGGCCGGACGCCGCCGAGGTGATCGCCAAGGTGCGCGAGGAGACCGACGAGGTCGCCCAGGCGCTTGCCGGCGAGGGCCCGGAGGCGGTGGCCGAGGAGATCGGCGACCTCCTGTTCTCGGTCGCCAACCTCGCCCGCCACGCGGGCGTCGATCCGGAGGAGGCCCTGCGGCGGGCCAACCTGAAATTCCAGCGCCGCTTCGCCGCCATGGAGGCCGAGGTGACGAAGGACGGCCGCCCCCTGCCCGAGGCCGGTCTCGCCGCGATGGAGGCGGCCTGGGTCGCGGTGAAGCGGCGCGAGCGCTGAGGGCGGCACAGGAATGGGGGACGCCGCTCGGGCTTGACGGTCGATCGAATGCGAGAGAATTTCTCGAATATGAGAAGAGCTCTCGCATCCGATCGCGATCGCGATCCCCCGCCGGATCCCCGAGCCTCGGATCTCGGCTCCGACATCGACCTGCGCCTCGCCGCCCGCCTCGCCGCCCTGCGCCAGGAGCGGGGTTTCTCCCTCGACGACCTGGCGACCGCCAGCGGCATCAGCCGGGCGACCCTGTCGCGGCTGGAGCGCGGCGACACCAGCCCGACCGCCTCGCTGCTCGGCCGGCTCTGTACCGTCTACGGACGGCCGATGTCGCGGCTGCTCGCCGAGATCGAGGCCGATCCGGCCCGGCTGGTGCGCGAGGCCGAGCAGGCGGTCTGGGTCGATCCCGAGACCGGCTTTCGCCGCCGCGGCGTCTCGCCCCCGGCCAACGGCTTCTCCGCCGAGCTCGTCCACGGCACCCTGCCGGCGGGGTCGGCCATCGCCTACGATGCACCCCCGGTCGGCGGCCTCGAGCACCACCTCTGGATGCTGGAGGGCCGGCTCGACCTCACCCTCGATGGCGTCACCCACGCCCTCTTCCCGGGGGATTGCCTGCGCTACCTCCTCGCCGGCGCCTCGCGCTTCGCCTGCCCGGGCCCGGAGGCCCGCTACCTCCTCGCGATCTGCCGCCCGTGAGCGCCACCATGACCCAGATCGATCACCTCTCCCCCGCCGCGGCCGAGGCCGCCCTGCCGGAGCTTGCCGCCCTGCTCCACGCCTGCGTCCTCGACGGGGCCAGCATCGGCTTCGTGCTGCCCTTCACGCTGCCCGAGGCCGAGGCGTTCTGGCGCGACGGGCTGCCGGTGCTGGAGAGCGGCGCGCGCCGGCTGCTGGTGGCGCGCCAGGGCGGGCGCATCCTTGGCAGCGCCCAGGTCGGCCTCGCGACCCCGCCGAACGGCCGCCACCGGGCCGAGATCACCAAGGTGCTGGTCCATCCCGACGCGCGCCGCCGCGGCCTCGGCCGGGCCCTGATGCTGGCGGCCGAGGCCGTGGCCCGGGCCGAGGGCCGCACGCTCCTGATCCTCGACACCCGCTCCGACGATGCCGGCGAGGCGCTCTACCGGGCGCTCGGCTACGAAGTGACCGGCGTGGTGCCGGGCTATGCCTGCTCGCCGCACGGCGTGCCGGAGGCCTGCACCTTCATGCACAAGCGGCTCCCGGCATCCGCGAGCCCGATTGGACCATGACGAAGTTTTGATGGAAGATCGCTTGCGCGCAATCGAATCCTCGGTTCATGTCGCGCCGGGCCGACTCGGCCCTGCGAGGGGATGACCGACGATGACCCACACCACGCTCCGGCGCGCCCTTCTCGGCGCCGTCCTGATGCTCGCCGCACCCGCCGCGCTCGCGCAGGACGCCGCGTCGACGGCCGAGCAGACCATCGCGACGATGACCAAGATCTTCGGCGACCATCCGGGCAAGCGCTCGAACCACGCCAAGGGCGTGGTGGTCGAGGGCAGCTTCACCCCCTCGGCGGATGCCAGGACCTTGAGCAAGGCGAGCGTGTTCTCCGGCGCCGCCGTGCCGGTGACGGTGCGCTTCTCCGACGCCACCGGCCTGCCGCAGATCCCGGACGGCGCGCCCGAGGCCAACCCGCACGGCCTGTCGGTCAAGTTCAAGCCCGCCGACGGCACCGAGATGGACATCGTCACCAACTCGCTGAAGTTCTTCCCCGTGGCGACCGGCGAGGAGTTTCGCGATCTCCTAGTGGCGATCACCAGGAGCGGCCCCGACGCCGCGAAGCCGACCCCGGTCGAGCAGTTCATGGCGGCGCACCCGGCCGCCCCGAAGGCGCTCGCCACCGCCCGGACCCCGTCGAGCTTCGGCCGCCAGATCTACAACGGCGTCAACGCCTTCGTGCTGGTCGACGCCGCCGGCAAGCGCACCCCCTTCCGCTACCGCATCGTGCCGGTGGCCGGCGAGGAGATCCTGAGCGCCGACGACGCCAAGGCCAAGGGCCCGAACTACCTCGTCGAGGAGATGCCGGCCCGCCTCGCCAAGGAACCGGTGTCGTTCCGGGTGCTGGCCCAGATCGCCCAACCCGGCGACTCGACCAAGGACTCGACGATCCCCTGGCCGGAGGACCGCCGCCTCGTCGATCTCGGCACCCTGACCCTGACCAAGGCGGTGCCGGACAGCCAGACCGTCGAGAAGACGCTGCTGTTCATGCCCAACAACCTGCCGGACGGCGTCGAGGTCTCGGACGATCCGCTGATCGATGCCCGGGTCCAGGCCTACGCGATCTCGTTCGGCCGCCGCTCGCAGTGAGGTTTCTGGCGCGCGGTTCGGGGACTGCCTGAGCCGCGCGCCTCCCTCACGCCGCCTCCCGCGCCAGGGGCTGGATACGGTCGATCTCCGCCCCGATCTGCATTCGGGCGCGCCTCAGCTCGTAGTCGCCCTGGAGGTTGATCCACACCTGCGGGCTCACGCCGAAATAGCGCCCGAGCCCGGCGGAAGCAGGTCGCCGGTTTCCGGTTCGATCGCCATGGGGCGGTCCCGTTCCGGTTCTTCCAAGCAGTGGAACAAGAGCAGCAGAATATCTGATTCTGCTCGACGGTGTCGAAACCCTGCGCGTCATCCCGGGGCCGCGCAGCGGAGCCCGGGATGACACAGGAGGGTGTCAACTCCGCGGAAGCCAACCAGACAGGCTCTCGGAAGTAGCGTCGCACGATCGTTCCGATTTGCGGAAGATCGCCGTTGCCGGCGGCACATCCCCCCGATACGCCCGCTCCCATGATCCCCTTCCTCACGGCCAACCTGCGCTGGCTCGCGGCCGGGTTCCTGCTCCTGTTCTGCGGCTGCTTCGGCC
Source organism: Methylobacterium sp. Gmos1 (assembly GCF_053764715.1). Classification (NCBI taxonomy): domain Bacteria; kingdom Pseudomonadati; phylum Pseudomonadota; class Alphaproteobacteria; order Hyphomicrobiales; family Methylobacteriaceae; genus Methylobacterium; species Methylobacterium sp. Gmos1. Next base: position 112,521 of record NZ_JBSNCC010000013.1, read on the forward strand.
AGACCTTCGTGGTCGCCCTGTCGGGCGGGGCGATCCGGCGGGAATTCGGGCTGTCGGACGGGGCGTTCGGGGCGCTGTATGCCGGCGTCACCCTGGCCTCGGCGGTGGCGCTGGCGGGGCTCGGCGGGCTCATCGACCGCTGGCCGGCCGGCCGGGTGGTGAGCCTCGCGGCCGGCCTGCTGGCGGCCGGCGCCGCCGGCCTCAGCCTGTCGCCGATCCTCGCGCCGCACATCCTCGTCCTCGCCCCGAGCCTCTTTCTGCTCCGCCTCGCCGGCCAGGGGCTGATGCTCCAGACCGCCTACACGCTGATGGGGCGCTGGTTCTCGGCGGAGCGCGGCCGGGCGGTGTCGCTCGCGGCGCTCGGGCTCAATGCCGGCCAGGCCTGCCTGCCCCTCGCCTTCGTCGCGGCCGCGGGGGCGGTCGGCTGGCGCGGCGCCTGGCTCGGCATCGCCCTGCTCCTCGTCCTCGTGGCGCTGCCCCTCGCCCGGCATCTCGTGCGGCGCGAGCGGGTGCCGGAGGCGACGACCCGCGCCGAGCCGGGCGAGGGCGCGACCCGGGCGCAGGCGCTGGCCGATCCCTACCTCTACGGGCTGCTCGCACTGATGCTGCCGCCCTCCTTCATCAGCAACACGATCTTCTTCCACCAGGTGCACCTGGCCGAGAGCCGGGGCTGGTCGCCGCAGGTGCTGGCCGCCGCCTTCCCGCCCTACGCGGTCGCGGCCGTCCTCTGCCTGCTCCTCGCCGGGCGCCTCGTCGACCGGTACTCGGCCCTCGCGCTGCTGCCGGTCTACCTGGTGCCGTTCGGCCTCGCCTGCCTGATCCTCGGCGGGGTCACGGCGCCATGGGCCGCCTTCGCCTTCATGCTGCTCTACGGCATCACCGACGGGGTCTCGCTCACCCTGTTCGGCGCGCTGTGGCCGGAGGTCTACGGCACCCGCCATCTCGGGGCGATCCGCGGCGCCATCGTGGCGATCATGGTGCTCGGCACGGCGCTCGGCCCCTTCCTGTCGGGCCTGCTCATCGATGCCGGCGTGCCCTTCGCCGGGATCGTGACCGGGATGGGGATCTACTGCCTGGGGGTCTCCGGCGCGCTCGGACCGGTCCGGCGCCGCCTCGCCGCGCGTCTGCACGGGCGCCGCTTCGCCGCCGCGTAATACCAACGGTCGTTGTAAACGACCTTTGGTTCCGTTCTCGAATTTTCGCCAAACCTTTGGTTTGGTGTCGAAAATTCGAGATGGATCAACGGCCTCGTCGATCTCGGGCCTGCCCGAGATCGACGTTGATGCGTCAGCATCTTGGGCCGTTGGTATAATTTACCGCTTGGGCCAAACCCAGGACGGCGGGTCGTGGTCGGGCGCCAGGGTCTCGCCGAGGCGCTTCTCCAGGGTGATGCGGGCCGCGCCCTGCCGCTCCAGGGCCGTCACCAGGCCGGCGGCGTGCGACACCACCAGGACCTGGGTATTCTCCGCCGCCCGCGCGATCAGCGAGGCCAGCGGCGCCAGGAGGTCGGCGTGCAGGCTGGTCTCGGGCTCGTTGAGCACCATCAGGTCGGGCGGGCGCGGCGACAGGAGGGCCGCGGCGAGCAGGATGGTGCGCAGGGTCCCGTCCGAGAGTTCCGCGCCGCGCAACGGGCGCAGCAGCCCGTGCTGGCGCAGCTCAAGCGAGAACTGGCCCTCGCTGCTCGCGACCGACAGGGACGATCCCGGAAAAGCCTCGGCGATGGTCGCGTCGAGGGCGTCGGAATCGCCGATCTCCCGAATGGTCTGGATCGCTGCCGCCACGTCGGCGCCGTCGCCGGCGAGCACCGGGGTGCGGGTGCCGATCTGCGGCCGGCGGGCCGGCGCGTCGCCGTCGGTGCGGAAATGGTCGTAGAAGCGCCAGGCCCGCATCCGCTCGCGCAAGCGCAGCACGTCGAGGGCCTCGCGCGGGTCGGCGCCGTGGGTCATCAGGCTGTCGTAGGCCGGCAGATCGCGAAAAGCCTCCGCCCAGGCGCCGGTGCCGTCGCGCAGGCGCACGAGAGGCCCACGGCGCTCGGCGAAGACGTTGGCGCGCCCGATCGTCGGCCCGTTCCAGACGCTCTCGGCCTTGATCTCGGGGTCGAGCGAGAAGAACGTGTCCTCGTAGGACGGCGCCGGCATGCCGAGCGCGATGGCGTAGCCGTACTCGTCGTCGGAGAAGCCGAGCTTCAGCTCGACGGGATTGCGCCGCACCGTACCCTCGACCCGGTGCGTGCCGTCGCGGACCCGGCGCCCGAAGCTCTCGGGCCCCGCCCACAGGGCCGAGGCGAAGCCGCCCTCGCGGGCGAGCGACGGGATCGCTCTGCCTTGAGCGACCTCGGCGAGGAGCCGGAGCGCGCGGTAGAGGCTCGACTTGCCGCTGCCGTTGGCTCCCGTCACCACGGTCAGCCGGTCGAGACCGAGGACGATGTCGCGCAGGCTGCGGTAGCCGGAGACGGCGAGGCGGTGGATCGGCATGACGATCGGGTTCCTCGCCGCGTCGACGCGTAGAGCGCATCCCCTCTCCAGGCAAATGCCGGGGCATGACCGGCATTGCTGCAACATGCGGGAGAGGGGATCCCGCGACTTCTATTTGCTGGCGCAGAACAGATGGAATGTGTTCGTGCGACAGCGAGGCGCGATGGACCTCACCCGCCTCCCCGCAACCGCCGCGCCGCCCCGAACCGGTTGAGGAACCTGGGCTCCTTCTCCGGTGCGACCCGGACCACGAGGTGGAGGTCGCCCGACGCGTCCTCGCGCCGGTCCAGCACCTCGGCATTCTCGTAGAGCCAGTGCAGCTCGGCGCCCTGCGCCGGCTCCAGGATCACCGCGAAGCTCGCGCGGCTGGCTGCGATCCGGGCCTCGATCCGGCTCATCAGGCGGTCGATGCCCTCGCCGGTGAGCGCCGAGAGCAGGACGGGCTTCGGCCCATCCTTGCCGTTCGGCCGGCTCAGGTTGAGCAGGCGCTCGCGCTCGGCCTCGTCGAGGAGGTCGGCCTTGTTCCAGACCTCGATGATGCGGTCGGCGTCGGGCTCGATGCCGAGCTCGGCGAGCACCTGCGCCACGTCGGCTCCCTGGGCTTCGGCGTCCTCGTGGGCGATGTCGCGGACGTGGAGCAGGATGTCGGCCTCGATCACGTCCTCCAGCGTCGCCCGGAAGGCGGCGATCAGCATCGTCGGCAGATCGGAGATGAAGCCGACGGTGTCGGACAGGATCGCGGTCTCGCCGTGCGGCAGCTTGATGGCGCGCGCCGTCGGGTCGAGGGTGGCGAACAGCATGTTCTCCGCCAGCACCTCGGCCTGGGTCAGGCGGTTGAACAGGGTCGACTTGCCGGCATTGGTGTAGCCGACGAGCGCGACGATCGGGTACGGCACCCGGCGGCGCGAGCGGCGGTGCAGGCCGCGGGTGCGGGTGACGGTCTCGAGCTCGCGCTCGATCCGGGTCATCCGCTCCTGGATCATCCGCCGGTCGGCCTCGATCTGGGTCTCGCCCGGGCCGCCGAGGAAGCCGAAGCCGCCGCGCTGGCGCTCGAGGTGGGTCCAGGAGCGCACCAGCCGGCTGCGCTGGTAGGCGAGGTGCGCGTGCTCGACCTGGAGCGTGCCCTCGCGGGTCGAGGCGCGGCGCCCGAAGATCTCCAGGATCAGGCCGGTGCGGTCGATGACCTTGACGCCCCACGCCTTCTCCAGGTTGCGCTGCTGCACCGGCGAGAGCGCGCAATCCATCACCACGAGGCGGATGCCGTCGGCCTCGATCCGCCCGGCGATCTCCTCCACCCTTCCCTTGCCGAGGAAGGTCGAGGGCCGGATCTGCTGGATCGCGACGAGGAGCTTGTCGGCGACGTCGAGCTCGATCGCGGCGGCCAAGCCCACCGCCTCGTCGAGGCGGGCGAGAGCCGGGCGGGCCTCGCCGTTGGCGTCGCGCTTGGTCTGGTAGGGGCCGATCACCAGCGTGCGGGTCTCGGCCGCGATCGCGGCCTCCGGCTCGGCCTGGCGCTGCAGGCGGATCTCGCCCGGTGTCCGCGGTTCCATCGTGTCTCCGGTCGCTCCCGTATGGTCGGGAGTCCATCGGATAGAGGTTGGATGGGGTCGTGCGAGAATCAAGCGGCCGGGCGCGTCGATAGCCGGGATTCGGATCTGGATCTGGTCGCGTCGGCGGTCGAAGAGGCGAGACGGCCAAAAAAACAGGCCGCACGATGCGGCCTGGATATCGGCATGGAAGCGAAGGTGCGGGGGCTCACGGCACGGGCGCGCCTCGCGGGGGCCCGGTCGGCCCGCGGCTCATGCGCGCAGGCCGGCTCCCCGGAGCGGGATCAGGCCTTCTCGGCCCCCTCCTCGCCCTGCTCGAACAGCTGCACGGGATGGCCCGGCATGATGGTCGAGATTGCGTGCTTGTAGACCAGCTGCGAGTGGCCGTCGCGCCGCAGCAGCACGCAGAAGTTGTCGAACCAGGTCACGACACCCTGCAACTTCACGCCGTTGACCAGAAAGATCGTCAGCGGAATCTTGTTCTTGCGAACGTGGTTGAGGAAGGTGTCCTGCAGATTCTGAGCGCGTTCGCCCGCCATTCTTCTTGTCCTTTGAACCCGCTGCCAGTCCCGGTTGACGGGTCGGTCCGTGTTGTTGTGCTGCGGGAGGCGCGACGCGCCGCCCGGGGAACCGGCCGCCCCATTACACGGTGAAGCTCGCCCGGGCGCAAGTGCAGACTGGCCGCAGGGGAAGTCTCCCGTGCCGCCGCAGCCCCCGCGACCGGCCGTGCCCGCGATCCTGTCGCGCTCCGGCCACAGGCGACCGTAGCAGAACGGCCCGGGCTTGGCACTAACACATGCGCGGTCCTGAGCCGCCCCCCGGTTACGCGCCGATGCCCAGCGACTTGAGCTTCCGGTGCAGGGCCGAGCGCTCCATGCCGATGAACTCGGCGGTGCGGGAGATGTTGCCGGAGAAGCGGGCGATCTGCGCCACCAGGTACTCGCGCTCGAAGATCTCGCGCGCCTCGCGCAGCGCCAGGCTCATCAGCTTCTCGCCGCCGGCGCCGCTCGGGGTGGTGGGCACGAGCGCGCCGACCTCGCTCGGCAGCATCTCGGTCGTGACTTCCGTCTCGGGATCCCCCTGCGTCAGGATCATCAGCCGCTCGACGTTGTTGCGCAGCTGGCGGACGTTGCCGGGCCAGTCGTGCGATTGCAGCACCGCCATCGCGTCGGCGGCGATGCGCCTTTGCGGCAGGCCGGTGGCGGCCGAGATCTGCTCCATGAAGAACGCGATCAGCTCCGGCACGTCCTCGCGCCGCTCGGCGAGCGAGGGGATGCGGATCGGCACCACGCTGAGGCGATGGAACAGGTCCTCGCGGAAGCGCCCGCCGGCGATTTCCTCCGCCAGGTCGCGCGACGACGACGAGATGATCCGCACGTCGACATGGACCCGGGTGGTGCCGCCGACGCGCTGGAAGTTCTGGTCGACGAGGACCCGCAGGATGCGGTTCTGGGTCTCGCGCGGCATGTCCGCGACCTCGTCGATGTAGAGGCTGCCGCCATGGGCCTCCTCGAGCGCCCCGACGCGCCGCGGCTTGCCGTCGGCCGCCTCGACGCCGAACAGCTCGGCCTCCATCGTGTCGGGGGTGATGGTCGCGGCGTTGATCACCACGAAGGGCCCGTTCGCCCGCGACGAGGCGGCGTGGATGGTGCGGGCCGACAATTCCTTGCCCGAGCCCGGCGCGCCCGAGATCATCACCCGGGCGTTGGTGGGGGCGACGCGCTCGACGGTCTGGCGCAGCTGGTTGGCCGCCACCGAGGCGCCGACGATGCGGCTCGCCTGGCCCGAGCGGGCTTTCAGGTCGCGCACCTCGCGCTTGAGGCGCGAGGCCTCGAGCGCCCGCTCGGCGACCAGGATCAGCCGGTCGGCCTTGAACGGCTTCTCGATGAAGTCGTAGGCGCCCGCCTTGATCGCCGAGACCGCGGTCTCGATGTTGCCGTGGCCCGAGATCATCACCACCGGCAGGTCCGGGGCCTGGGCCTTGATCACGTCGAGCACCTGGAGCCCGTCGAGGCGCGAGCCCTGGAGCCAGATGTCGAGGAAGACGAGGTGCGGCCGGCGCGCCTCGATCGCCGCCAGGGCCTCGTCCGAGGAGCCGGCGGTGCGGGTGCGGTGGCCCTCGTCGTCGAGGATGCCGGCGACGAGCTCGCGGATGTCGGCCTCGTCATCGACGATCAGAATGTCGGCGCTCATGGCTTCTCGGGCCTCCCCGCGACGCGGGCGGCGGTCCTGACGGCTCCGCGGCACCCGGTGCTATGACGAATTCGGCTGTGACGATGATGGCTGTGACGGACAGGGCCGGACGGAAGGCGCCGGTCCCGGCAGGGAGCGGGCCGCCTCACGCGGCCGGCTCCGGGGCGGTCTCCCGCGCGGGCCGTCCGGCGCCGGCGGCCGGCGGCGCGTCGCGCTGCACCTCGCGCAGGACCCGCATCCGCACCTGCCCGCCGCGCCCGCGCGGGTTGTCGTTCAGCTCGATGCCGCCGCCGTGCTCTTCCAAGACCTTGCTCACGATCGCCAATCCGAGGCCCGTGCCCCCCTCGCGGGTGGTCATATAGGGTTCGAGCAGCCGCTGGCGCCCTTCCTGGGGGAATCCCTTGCCGGTATCGGTGATCTCGATCACCGCGGCCTCGCCCTCCTCGTAGAGGCGCACCGCGATCAGGCTCTCCCCCCGCACGTCCTCGGGCACCGCCTGCACCGCCTCGACGGCGTTCTTGAGGATGTTGGTGATCGCCTGCGACAGGAGCCGCGTGTCGAAGGCAGCGCTGACGCGGGTCGCGCCCTCCTCCAGCGTGAAGGTCACGTCGGGATGGGCCACCCGCATCATGAACATGTTCTGCTTGACGATCTCGGTCAGGTCGTTGCGGGCGATCGCGGGCTTCGGCATCCGGGCGAAGGACGAGAACTCGTCCACCATCCGCTTGATGTCGTCGACCTGGCGCACGATCGTGGCGACGCACTGCTCGAACACCTCCTTGTCGGCGGTGATGACCTTTCCGTACTTGCGCCGGATGCGCTCGGCCGAGAGCTGGATCGGGGTCAGCGGGTTCTTGATCTCGTGGGCGATGCGGCGGGCGACGTCGGCCCAGGCCGAGGTACGCTGCGCGGTCACGAGGTCGGTGATGTCGTCGAGGGTGACGACGTAGCCGCGGTCGCCGTCCGGCGACTGCTCGCTCGTGGTGCGCACGTCGATGGTGCGCTCGCGGCCGTTGCGGGCGATCTGGATCTGCTGCTGGGTCGGGCGGGCGCGGGAATCCCCCGGCAGGCCGCCGAATTCCGGCATCACCGCCTCCAGCGGCTCGCCGACGAGGTCGGCGACGGAGCGCCCGAGCATCCGCTCGGCGGACGGGTTGGCGATGGTGATGACCCCGCGCCCGTCGACGCCGATCACGCCCGCCGGCACCCCGGCCAGCACCGCCTCGGTGAAGCGGCGTCGGCTGTCGATCTGCTCGCTCTGCTCGATCAGGGTGGCGCGCTGGCGGCTGAGCTCCTGGGTCATCTTGTTGAAGCTCTCGCCCAGGTGCTGGAGGTCGCCTTCCGTCTTCCGGAACGGGACCTGGGCGTAGTAGTTGCCGGACGCGACCTGGTCGGCGGCGTTGATCAGCCGGCGGATCGGCACCACGAAGCGGTTGGCGAAGTTGAGCCCGAACCACACCGCCGACAGCAGCGCGATGAGCGCGATCAGCGCGAACATCGTCGCGAAGGCGATCTGCACGCTGCGCCGCCCGGCATCGATGGTCAGGAACTCGGTCGCGGCGGCCCGCGACACGCCCGGGAACTCGACCGCGAGCCGCGTCACCTCGCGCTCGACGAGCAGGAAGGCGTCGTCGTAGGCCGGCAGCTTCATCAGCGTGCCGAACACCCGCCCCTCCCGCGGCAGGAGGCAGGTGGCGTCGGCGGATTTCGCCGCCTCCTCGAAGTCGCTGGCGGACGGCAGCGGCGGGTCCTTGAGGATGTCGATGTTGGCCCGCGCCACGGTCTCGGTCGGCGAGCGCATGATCCGGGCGATCGGCAGGCCGAGCGAGGCGGCGCGCGCGGTGAGGAAGTTCTCGAACCAGGCCCGCTCGACGTCGAAGGCGGGGCGCGCCCGGGTGAGGTCGTCGGAGAGGATGCGGGCCTCGCGGGCGAGGCTCTGGCACTGGTTGGTCAGGTAGGCGTCCGCCACGTCGACCGACATCAGCACGACGTTGCGCATCCGGTCGGAGAACCAGGGCGACAGGCCGCGCTCGAGCGTGATCGACGCCACCACGGCGAGCAGCACCGTCGGCAGGGTCGCGATCAGGCTGAACAGGCCGACGATGCGGGTGTGGAGTCGGGCGGCCGCGGCGTTGGTGCGCCGGGCGCGCAGGAAGACCCGCGCCTCCCAGGCGATGACCACGACGAGCAGCAGCACCAGGGCGACGTTGCTGAGCAGCAGCGCCACCACCACCGTGTGGGTCGGGGTGATCGCGGTGGCGCCGACCAGGATCAGGAAGGTGGCGAGCGCCAGGGCCAGGGCGACGATGACCGCGAGCGCCCCGAACCAGCCCGGACCCCGCGGCGCGGCGTCCTGGGCCGGTCCGGGCGGGACCGGCCGGGAGGGGTGGCCGGCCGCGCCGGAGGGGGGCGCTGGAGCCCGGGGGCGACGTGTGAACAGCATCCGTGGTGCAAGGCCACTACAGTGTGGCGAAATTAATACGGATGCCGGCGCGGCGGCAATCGGGGCCGGCGGTCGCGCCGTCCGGCCCGGGAGCGGCCCCGCGTCGGGTCGTCAGGCGGCGTTCGAGCGCGGGCGGCGGACGACCGGCTTCTGGCCGAGCCCGATGCTCTTGGCGAGCTCGGAGCGCTGGGCGGCATAGTTGGCGGCGACCATCGGGTAGTCCGGCGGCAGGCCCCACTTCTGGCGGTACTGCTCGGGGGTGAGCCCGCGCCCGGCGAGGTGGCGCTTCAGCGTCCGGTACCGGCGCCCGTCCTCGAGGCTGATCAGGTAGTCGGGCGAGACGGTCTTCTTGATCGGCACCGGCGGGGTCAGCCGCTCGGGCTCCGCCGGGACGGCCGAGCCGAGCCGGGCGATCGCCTCGTGGACGCTGCGGATCAGGCTCGACAGCTCGCCCACCGGCACGCTGTTGTTCGACACGTAGGCCGACACAATATCGGACACCAGGCCGATCATCTGAGGCGTTTCGACGTGGTCTGCTGAGCTCATTGCGGTCCTCGAGTAGTGCGGCCCCCGTCACAGGTGATGGATGTTACGCCAGTCTCCGTCAACTGCAAGGTGTCTCTATCAACACAAGAGGCGCCACTGCATTAGGTCTGCCCGATTTCCCAAGGTCAGTCCTCGGCGCCGGTGCGGTGGGAAAGGCCTCGGGACAGGGCACCCGGCGGGTGATGGACGGATCGGAAAAAACCTTGCCGATCATGGCGTTGACGGCGCATGCGAGGGTGCGACGCGCGGCGTCCGGCGGACCGTCGAGGCGTTCCGGTCTTCACTTAATAATTGATAAAAACAACGCTCCGATACGTTGCGGGCCGATTGTCCCTCCCGCAGAGATCCAATCCAGGCGCCCGGTCCTCGACTGTCGCGGCGGGCCGTGACCGGTCGAAACCGGGATGTGCCGCTGGGAAGTCAGTCACAGGCATTCCGATCCACGATCGCGCGATGTCTTCGCAAGTCAAGGTCGGATGTTCGGCCGGCAGGAGGTGCGTTTTCGACTTTTGGTTGTGTCTGATGACGAGGCAGACAACCGCACTTCACTGTGCGGTGCGGCGCCGGAACCATGGCTCCAGTGTCGTCGATGCCGGGTCGGCACGGTTTTCCGGCGTTTCGGGAGTCGGGAGGGCGCGATGCGCGCGAGACCAAAAACGGGCCAGGAAAGCCCGTCCGTCCTCCGGTCTTGCCGGATTATCCCGTCGCACAGCCTCGCATGCGGGGCACGGTGACCGAATGCGTCGGAATGCCGCGTCGGGGCGAGCCCGTCATTCGGCGGCGTACCCGTTCCGGCGCCGGGGCGGACCCCGCGGCGCGGGGTCCGCAACGTCAGCGCGGGGTCCGGAAAACCTGGAGGTCGAGGTCGCGGACCTTCTTGCGCAGGGTGTTCCGGTTCACCCCCAGCAACTCGGCGGCGCGGATCTGGTTGCCGCGGGTCGCCGCGAGCGCGGCGCCGATCAGCGGGCCCTCGATCTCGCGCAGCACCCGGTGGTAGAGCCCGGGCGGCGGCAGGGTGTCCCGATAGCCGGAGAAATACTCCGACAGGTGCCGCTCCACCGCCGCCGACAGGCCTTCCGCCTCCCCGTTCCCCTTGCGCCCCGTCCCGCCCTGCGCAGGCGCGGAGAGCGGCAGGGTGTCGAGCTCGGCCTCGATCACCGGGCCGGTGATCGTCTCCTGCGGGTAGAGCGCCGCGAGGCGCCGCACCAGGTTCTCGAGCTCGCGCACGTTGCCGGGCCAGCGGTAGCGCTTGAGCTTCTCCATCGCGTCGCCGTCGAGCTGCTTGCGCGTCAGGCCCTCGCGCTCGACCAGGACGAAGAAGTGGCGCACGAGGTCCGGCACGTCCTCGGAACGCTCGCGCAGCGCCGGCAGGCGCAGCGGCACGACGTTGAGGCGGAAGAACAGGTCCTCGCGAAAGATCCCCTGCTGGATCGAGACGCGCAGGTCCTTGTTCGTCGCCGCGATGATGCGGACGTTGGTCTTGATCGGCACCCGGCCGCCGACGGTGGTGTACTCGCCCTGCTGGAGGACGCGCAGGAGCCGGGTCTGGGCCTCCATCGGCATGTCGCCGATCTCGTCGAGGAAGAGCGTCCCGCCCTCGGCCTGCTCGAAGCGGCCGGCCGAGCGCGCGGTGGCGCCGGTGAAGGCGCCCTTCTCGTGGCCGAACAATTCGGATTCGATGAGGTCGCGGGGAATCGCCGCCATGTTGACCGGCACGAACGGTCCCGCGCGGCGTCGCCCGTAATCGTGCAGCGCGCGGGCCACCAGCTCCTTGCCGGTGCCGGACTCGCCCGTGATCATCACGGTGAGGTCGGTCGGCATCAGGCGGGCGAGCGAGCGGTAGATCTCCTGCATCGCCGGCGAGCGGCCGACGAGCGGGATGTCCTCGTTCTCAGGGGGCGCGCCCGCCGCCGCGGCGCCGCGCGGGCGCGACAGGGCGCGGCCGACGATCGCGGTCAGCTCCTTCAGGTCGAAGGGCTTCGGCAGGTACTCGTAGGCGCCGCGCTCCGACGCCCGGATCGCCGTCATGAAGGTGTTCTGCGCGCTCATCACGATGATCGGCAGGTCCGGCCGCACCCGCTTGATCCGCGGCAGGAGGTCGAAGGCGTTCTCGTCGGGCATCACCACGTCGGTGATGACGAGGTCGCCCTCCCCTTGCGCCACCCAGCGCCACAGGGTGGCGGCGTTGCCGGTCGAGCGGACCTCGTAGCCGGCGCGCGACAGGGCCTGGTTGAGCACGGTGCGGATGGCGGCGTCGTCGTCCGCCACGATGATGTGTCCGTTCGGCATGGCGCTCACTCGGTCTCGGCGGAGGATTCGCGCCCGTCGCGGGAATGCGACATCGGCAGGAGGACGCGGAAGGTGGTGCGGCGGGGGGCCGGATCGCACTCGACGATGCCGCCGTGGTCGCCGACGATCTTGGCGACCAGCGCGAGGCCGAGGCCCGACCCTTGCGCCTTGGTGGTGACGAAGGGGTCGAACAGGTCCGGCAGGAGCTCGGCCGAGACGCCGGGGCCGTTGTCGCGCACCGCGACCTCGATCGGCAGGCTGACGCGCTCGCGCGAGCCCGGCACCTGGAGGCGAAGCCCGGTGCGGAAGGCGGTCGAGAGGATGATCTCGCCGTCGACCGCGTCGGCGCCGATCGCTTCCGCCGCGTTCTTGACGAGGTTGAGGATGACCTGGATCAGCTGGTCGCGGTTGCCGAGGACCGGCGGCAGCGAGGGGTCGTAGTTCTCGACGAAGCGGATGTGGCGGGCGAATCCCGACTGGGCCGAGCGCTTCACCTGGTCGAGGACGCCGTGGACGTTGACCGGGCCGCGCTCGACCGGGCGCTCGTCGCCGAAGAGCTCCATCCGCTCGACGATGCGCACGATGCGGTCGGATTCGTCGCAGATCAGCCGGGTGAGCAGCCGGTCGTCCTCGGCGGCCGACTGCTCCAGGAGCTGGGCCGCACCGCGGATGCCGGCGAGCGGGTTCTTGATCTCGTGGGCCAGCATCGCGCCGAGCGCCACCATCGAGCGGGCGGCGCCGCGATGGGTGAGCTGGCGGTTCATCTTGTCGGCGATGGTGCGCTCCTGGAGCATCAGCACCACGAGGTCGTCGTCGAGATGGGTCGCGAACACGTCGACGCTGCGCTCGACCCCGGTGCGCGGCGAGGCCAGCTCCACCCGGTACTCGCTGACGCTGGCCCGGCGCCTTCGCACCTCGTTGACCAGCGCGATGATCGGCGAGGAGAACGGGATGATGTCGCGCAGGCGCTGGCGCTGCATCATCCGGCGCGAGTAGTCGAAGAAGTGCTCCGCCGCCATGTTGACCTGGAGGATGCGCTCGTCCGGACCGATGGTCAGGACGGGCAGCGGCAGGGCGTTGATGATCATCTCGCTCGTCGGGGCGCTCATCGGCGACGCCTTCCGGGTGCGGGCGGCAGGGGGGGCATCGCTCATCCTCATGCGGCCTGATGTTCGGGTCGTGCGGCCTGTCTCGCGGCCGGTGCCTCGAAGGCGCGGCGCAGCAGCCGCGCGGCCTCGGCCGGGTCGGTGGTGGTGAGAAGCCGGGCCCGCTCGGGGGCGGACAATCCGCCGGCATGGTCGGCGTAGGCCGCCAGGTGCTTGCGGGCGTGGCGCACGCCCATCCGGACGCCGTAGAGGGCGATCAGCCCGTCGTAATGCTCGGCCGCGAGCTCCGCCCGCGCGGCGGCGTCGGGCTCCGCGAAGGCCACTCCGGCGAGCCCCGCCGCGACCGCGGCGACGAGCCAGGGCCGCCCGACCGCCGCGCGCCCGATCATCACCGCGTCGGCGCCGGATGCCTCCAGGCAGGTCCGGGCGTCGTCGAGGCTCGCCACGTCGCCGTTGGCGACGACCGGGATCGCGACCGCCTCGCGGACAGTGCGGATCGCCGCCCAGTCGGCGCGGCCGGTGTAGAATTGCTGCCGGGTGCGGCCGTGCACCGTGACGGCGGCGTAGCCGAGCCGTTCGGCCCGGCGCGCCAGGTCGGGGGCGTTGCGGGTGGCGTCGTCCCAGCCGAGCCGCATCTTGACGGTGACCGGCACCGACACGGCGTCCCGCACCGCGGCGAGCAGGCGCTCGGCATGGTCGAGGTCGCGCATCAAGGCCGAGCCGGCCTGGCCGCCGGTCACGGCCTTGGCCGGGCAGCCCATGTTGACGTCGATCACGTCGGCGCCGTTGGCCTCGGCCAGCCGCGCGCCTTCCGCCATCCAGCGCGGGTCGCAGCCGGCGAGCTGGACCACGTGGGGTAGCACGCCCTCGCCCTCGGCGCGCAGGCGCGCCTCCTCGGTGCCGCGGGCGAAATCCTCCGCCGCCACCATCTCGGACACGGTCGCGGTGGCCCCCAACCGGCGGGCGATGCGGCGCATGTGCAGGTCGGTGACGCCGGACAGAGGCGCGAGCAGCGCCCCGTGCACGCCCGACAGCGGTGCCGGCGGCGCCCCGCGCGGCCGCGGATGCCCGGCCGACATCGATCCCCTTGGCAGCGCTGCCGGCCCGGCCCCCGGTGCCTCGACGCTCAAATAATGGTCAGTCGTCATTGTGCACAGCAAATAGCCAAAACCCGCTCATACGCAAGCGCGTTCGGGCCCCGATCCCCGAATTGCCCGCGAATTGGCTGGTGGGTGGCCCCGTTCGGGCCGGTCGGCCCGGCGCAGTGGCGTTCTCGCGTCGATTCGGGCCTGTGCGAGTCAGGATAGCGGGGCATCGCGGCGGAATGGAAGCGGCGGCGGGCGGGCTTTGCTGCGCTGCGGGATGGGGTGCCGGGTGGATCGGCAACCGTCCTTCTTGGCTGATATGGATTGGCGCTATTCGAACCGAGACCTGCATGAAGATCCTCACGTGCATCTCTGGATCATGCAAGTCGAGCGCGTTCCCCTCTCCCGTGTGGGAGAGGGGTTAGGGGTGACGTTGACGCGCTTCAGGATCAAGCACTGAACGTCGAGCTACCAGCACGGCGCTCAGAGCTTTACACGGGAGCGTGTCACCCTGCGCGATCTCCGATCGCCCCTACCCCTCTCCCACACGGGAGAGGGGATCCCGCGACTTCCTTGTACTGGACAAATGCGAGGAGGATGTCGGGTCATGCACCATGCGCAACCCCGGATCCCGATCTCGCCGCAGCAGGTCCCGACACGTCCCGCAGGCCCCACCCTCCTCTCCTTCCCACGCGGCACCGCTCTTCCCCTGGTGCATTTGCCTCGCGGGACCGCCGCCGCTAAGGAGCGGGCATTCCGGGAGCGACCTCTTTGACACTTCCCCAGATCGCCGCGGTGGTCGTCGCCGCGGGGCGCGGCATCCGCGTCGGCGGCGACACGCCCAAGCAGTATCGCCGCGTCGGCGGCCAGGCCGTCCTGACCCGGACCCTGGCGGCGCTGGCCGCCCATCCGGGCGTCACGCGGATCCAGGTGGTGATCGCCACTGATGCCGCCGCCTTCTACGGCGAGTGCCTGGACGACCTCGAGCCGGCGGCGCGCGACAAGCTCGCCCGCCCGGTCGAGGGCGGCGCGACGCGGCAGGCCTCGGTCCGGGCCGGGCTCGAGGCGCTGGCCCGCGCGGGCGCGCCCGACCTGGTGCTGGTGCACGACGCCGCCCGCCCCTTCGTCGATGCGGGCCTGATCGACCGGGCGATCGCGGCCGCCGGGCACCACGGCGCCGCGGTGCCGGGCGTGCCGGTGAGCGACACGATCAAGGTGGTCGAGCCGGACGGCCGGGTGCGCGAGACCCCCAAGCGCGAGGACTTGCGCGCGGTGCAGACCCCGCAGGCGTTCCGCTTCGCGCTCCTCGCCGAGGCGCATGGGCGGGCCGCGGCGGAAGGCCTCGACGGCTTCACCGACGACGGGGCGCTCGCCGAATGGGCCGGCCTGCCGGTGGCGGTCTTCCCCGGAGACCTGCGCAATCGCAAGATCACCCAGGCCGCCGACCTCGTCGAGGCGGACCGCGCCTTCACGCCCCCCTCCGAGAGCGATTCCGCCATGACCCTCCTGACCCGCCTCGGCACCGGCTTCGACGTGCACGCCTTCACCGAGGGCGACCACGTGTGGCTCGGCGGCGTGCGCATCCCGGCCGACCGCGGCGTGCTCGCCCATTCGGACGGCGACGTGGTGCTGCACGCGCTGACCGACGCGATCCTCGGCGCGCTCGCCGACGGCGACATCGGCGTGCACTTCCCGCCGAGCGATCCCCGCTGGCGCGGCGCCTCCTCCGACCAGTTCCTCGCCGACGCGGTGCGCCGGGTGGCCGAGCGCGGCGGGGTGATCGACCACCTCGACATCACGGTGCTGGCCGAGGCGCCCCGCATCGGCGCCCACCGCGAGGCGATCCGCGCCCGGATCGCCGAGATCGCCGGCGTGCCGCTCTCGGCGGTCTCGATTAAGGCGACCACGACGGAGAAGCTCGGCTTCGTCGGCCGGGCTGAGGGCCTCGCCGCCCAGGCCGCCGCCACGATCCGCCTGCCGGAGGCGCGCGCCTGATGTTCGATGCCGCCCTCATCACCCGCGCGAGCGTGCTGATCGCCGCCTATCGCGAGCGCCAGGCCCGCCTCGTCACCGCCGAATCCTGCACCGGCGGCCTCGTCGCCGCCCTGCTCACCGAGGTGGCGGGCTCCTCGCTGGTGGTGGAGCGCGGCTTCGTCACCTACTCGAACGAGGCCAAGGCCGAGATCCTCGGCGTCGACTTCAACCTGATCTCGGCCCACGGCGCGGTGAGCGAGCCGGTGGCCCGCGCGATGGCCGAGGGCGCGCTCGCCCATTCCCGCGCCGACGTGGCGCTCGCCATCACGGGCATCGCGGGGCCGGGCGGCGCGACCCCGGCGAAGCCGGTGGGCCTCGTCCATTTCGGCCTCGTCGCCGCCGGCCGGGCGACCCGGCACATCGAGCGCCGCTACGGCGACCTCGGCCGCTCCGAGGTCCGGCGCTGCGCCGTCGAGGACGCGCTCGGCTTCCTGGAGATGGGGCTGGAGAAGGTGTGAGGCGTTCGCCTCACAGGTCCAGCATCCAGGTCTCCCCGACCAGGTCCTGCCCGAAGGACCGGTGCGGGGCACTCTCGACCAGGCGGAAACCCGCCTCGGCGTAGATCCGCCGGGCGGCGCCCAGCACGTCGTTGGTCCAGAGCGTCAGCTGCCGGTAGCCGCGTTCCCGGGCGCCGGCGATACAGGAGGCGGTGAGGCGCCGGCCGAGACCCTGGCCGCGGATGGCGGGCTCGACGTAGAGCAGGCGCAGCTTGCCCACCGTCTCGGAGGCGGGTGCCAGGAAGACGCTGCCGACCACCTCGCCCGCTTGCTCGGCGATCCAGGCCCCGGCCCGCGCCGGATCGCGGTCGCGGACGAACCCGGCCAGGATCTCGGCGACCAGGGCCTCGAAGGTGAGGTCGAAGCCGTATTCCTCAGCGTAGAGCACGCCCTGGCGGTGGGTGATCCAGCCGATATCGCCGGGCTTCAGGTCGCGCAGGGTCGCGGCGCCGTCCTCCGGCGGATCCCCGAGCAGGCGGCGCATCCGCGCCATCGCGCCGACGAGGGCCGTCCGGTCGGTGGGATCGAGCCGCCCCAGCAGCGCCTCGACCTCGGCCCGCGAGGCCTCGTCCAGCGGCGCGAAGGCGGCCTGCCCCTCCGGCGTCAGGGCGAGGACCTGGCGCCGCCCGTCGCCCGCGGCGGTCCGGCGGGTCAGGAGGCCCTGCTCCTCGAAGCGCTTGAGCAGGCGGCTGAGATAGCCGGCATCGAGGCCGAGATCCTGGCCGAGGACCGAGGCGGTCAGGCGGTCGCGATGGGCGAGCTCGTAGAGCACCCGCGCCTCGGTGAGCGAGAAGGCGCTGCGGTGCAGCCCCTCCTCCAGGAGGCCGATCTGCCGGGTGTAGAACCGGCCGAAGGCCCGCACCGCCGCGACCATCGCGGCATCGACTGCATCTGCGCGCGTCACGAGCCCGCCTCCCGCTCTCCAGGGTGGCAGGATCGTCGAATTAATTGACTCAGTCAACTATTATCGGGTCGTTGCGCCAGCAGGGCCGCCACGAGATCGTGCACCTGCCGGAGCCGGAACGGCTTGCGCAGGAAGGCGGCATGGCCGGAGGCGCGCTCCCGCACGGTGTGCTCCGGCATCGAGCTCATCAGCACGACCGGGATCCCGCGGGTCTCCGGGTCGGCCTTGAGGGCGGCCAGCATGGCGGGCCCGTCCATCACCGGCATCATGAAGTCGAGGAAGATCAGGTCGGGCCGGCCGGCCGCGACGCGGGCGAGGCCCTGCCGCCCGTTGGCGGCGGTGACCACCGTGTGGCCGTCGTCGGAGAGGACGGCGTCCAGCAACTCGGCGATGCCGAACTCGTCGTCCACGATGAGCACCGTCGCCACCGGCCTATTCCCCGCCGCGTCCCGCGGCGTCGCGGTCGGCCAGGATCGCCTCGGCGCGCTCGGGGCCGTCGTCGATCGCCAGGCCGCCGGAACGGCCATCCGGGCCGCCCGACCGGATGTCGAAGACGCGGAGCCGAGGATCGATCCGGGCATCCCGGGCCTTGGCGACGGCGATCAGCCGGTGGACGCCCGAGCGCAGGACGCAGGAGCGCATCAGCACGATGTTCTCGGCGACGCTCGAGGTCTGCCGCAGGGAGGGGGCGCCGGAGGGGGCATCGAGGAAGGTGCCGCGCAGGTCGGTCTCCCGGGTGTACATCGCGGTCACGCCCAACGCCCTGAACTCCGCCGTGAGGGCGGCGAAGATGCGGACGATCCGGTCCTGATCCCCTGCGATCCGGCACATCGCGTCCAGACCGTCGATGAACACGCGCCGGACCCCTCGGTTCCGGATATTCGCGAGGAGATCGGTGCAGATCTCGTCGATCAGCCCCTCGGTGGCGGGCTGCCACAGCACCTCGACCCGGCCGGCCTCGATCATCTCGGCGACCGGCAGGCCGAGCGCCCGGGCCTTGGCGCGGAGCGCCGCCTCGCTCTCGTAGAAGCCGCAGAGCAGGCCCGGCGCCCCCGGATCGGCGCCGAGGAACTGGAGGCCGAGCGTCGTCTTGCCGATGCCGGCCGGGCCGCCGACGAGAGTGGTGGAATCGTGCGGCAGGCCGCCGCCGAGCATCGCGTCGAGAGCAAGCGAGCCGGTGGTGAGGGCCGCGCCCTCGACGTGGTCGCGCCGGCTCGGCAGCCGCAACCGTGCCTCGATGCGCGGAAACACCCGGATCCCATCGTCGGTGATGCGGAAGGCGTGGCGCCCGCGCAGGAAGCCGCTGCCGCGGAACTTGCGCACCTCCAGCTCGCGCTCGGCCCGCCACCCGGTCAGCCGGCTCGACAGGACGATGAGTCCGTCGACCATCGTGTGCTCGGCCGCCACCAGGTCGATTCCGGCCGAGGCGCTGGTGAGGAGGAGCGCGGTGGCGCCGGTCGCGGCGGCCTGGGTCTGCAATTCGTGGATGAAGGTCTTGAACTCGAGGGCCGAGGCCGCGGTCTCCTCCGCCGCCACCAGCCCGTCGAGGACCAAGAGGCTCGCCTCGCGGGCGGCCATCTCCCGGCGCAGCAGGGTCAGGAGGCCGGACAGCCCCTCGTCCTGCAGGGTGCGGAAGGCGCTCAAGTAGGTGATCCGGTCGGGGATCAGCCCGGCCCGGAAGAAGCCGAGCGGCGCGATGTGGCCGAGCATCCGCGCATGGCTCTCGGCCAGCAGCGTGACGTAGAGCGCGCGGTGTTCGGGCGAGGTTCCCGCATGGGTGTAGCAGGCGTGGTTGCCGAAGATGGTCTTGCCCGCGCCCGGCGTACCCTGGACGATGTAGACGCCGCCGCGAAACAGCCCGCCGCCGAGGATGTCGTCGAGGCCGGCGATCCCAGTCGGAACCCGCTCCAGTTCTCCGTAGGCACCGGCCTGTTCCATGCTGGGTCCTGCCCCGGTCATTCCTGTGCTCTCTCGCCGTGCTCTTTAGCTGCTGCGGTCGCTCAGCCGTGAAGGGGAAGCGTTACCGTGAAGGTCGCACCGTCGCCAGGGCGGCTGTCGAGGGTGACGGCGCCGCCCATCGCCTCGGCGAGGTGGCGCACCAGCCACAGGCCGACCCCGAAGCCGGTCGGCGCCAGGCTCGGGTCGCCCACCGCCCGCTCGAAGCGCTCGAAGATGCGGGCCTGGTCGGCGTGCGGGATGCCGATGCCCCGGTCGCTCACCCGGATCCGCGCCACCGTCCCGTCCCGGACCCCTGAGACCGTGATCGCGCCGCCGTCGCCGTACTTGATCGCGTTGGTGACGAGGTTGTCGAGGATCTGGTCGAGGGCGAGGCGCTCGCAGGAGAGCACCAGGTCGCCCGGCACCGCGACCGCGATCGTGCTGCCGGCATGGGCCGCCATCGGTGCGAGCGCCGCCACCACCTCCTCCACCACCTCGGCCAGCGGCACGGGGGCGGCGAGGAGCGCAAGCTGCCCGGTCTGGACCCGGGAGACGTCGAGGAGCGTGGTTGCCCGGCGGACGTAGCGCTCGACGAGCCAGCGCAGCTGCGCCAGCCCTTGCGCCACCCGTCCCTCCGGCGCCTCGCGCGCGGCGGCGGCGAGCAGGCGCTCGACCTGGCCGAGGATCGGGGTCATCGGGTTGCGCAACTCGTGCGCGAC
The DNA here is from genome assembly GCF_053764715.1 of Methylobacterium sp. Gmos1. Classification (NCBI taxonomy): domain Bacteria; kingdom Pseudomonadati; phylum Pseudomonadota; class Alphaproteobacteria; order Hyphomicrobiales; family Methylobacteriaceae; genus Methylobacterium; species Methylobacterium sp. Gmos1. The sequence continues at coordinate 132,296 of NZ_JBSNCC010000013.1, forward strand.
GCCGGCCAGGAACGCGTCGCGCTCGGCGAGCGCCCGGCGCAAGGCGGCGACCTCGCGGCGCAGGCATGCGGCCTCCAGGGACGCAGCTGCCTCCATAGACGCAGCTTCTTGGGCCGGATCTTCTTGGGCCGGATCGGGGGCGTCGCCGGCGCGCGGACTCGGCGACGCGCTCATGCGGCCGATCGCCCGAGGCAGGCGGCGCTCCGGCGATCGGGAATCCGGTTCCGCGGCGGCGGCGCGGGGGGCGGGGTCGGCATCACGCCGATGACATAACAAATCGCGGCCGGACAGGCGAGCGGCCACGGCCGCGCTTGGCAGGTCAGGCTGTGCCTGTTCCTGCGTTCTACCGCCGCGGCAATCCCCTTACCGCCGCGGCAATCCCCTTACCGCCGCGGCAATCCCCTTACCGCCGCGGCGCCTGGACCGAGATCACCCGGGCCCCGCCGACCTGCCGCTCGCCGCCGTTGATGACGTAGAGCACCGGATCGGCCTTCGGCTGGGGCGGGATGCCGGCGACGGTCGGGACGCCATAGGTGCCCTCGCCCCAGGCCGAGGGCACGAGCTCGCTCGGGCGCGGCAGCTTGAAGTACGGCTCGGCGACGAGGCCGGGCTCCAGTACGCCGTTCGCCCCGTAGATGCCGAGGGGACCCGCGAAGGTGGTGCCGCCATAGGCGGCGAACCGGCGGCCCCGGACATCCCGACCCGAGAACGTCCCGCCCCGGCCGAGGCGCCCGCGCACGTCGTAGACGGCGGCGCGGCCCTGACGGCTCGGTGCGAGGTGGGCGTGCCCGCCCTGCCCCGCGGCTCCGGGGCCGCGCAACGGCTGCGCCTCGGCGCCGGCGCCCACCAGGGTGGCGGCGAGGGTGAGGACGATCAGGTCGCGACGCATGGTGTCTTCCCGGCTCCCGGCACTGGCTCAGGTTCAATGCCGGGGTGCCATCCTCGTTCCCGCGCGAGACCTGCACCAGCCGTGGCAGAGTGCGGAGACTTGGAAGACGTCCACCGGAGTGATCGGGCGACCTCGCTTGCGATTCCCAGGCAGTCATTCCGCTATCTGGACCGAAACATGGGACGACAGCAGATTTTTCCTGGCACTCGAACACGCATGATCTGAGTTATCGTAAATCATCGCCACGATCATACAGTCAAAATGACCGTAATCATTTTGATATAGACTGAAGACCTGACAGACGGAAACTTTGAGCGAGAAATGATCGCCGCTTAACCGCACGTGCGGCGATAGCGACGACAGTTACCCTGCCCTTCCTCCCCGTACATATCACGGTTCTCGCAACGGTCACGAAGTTCCCGACACATGCGGCGGTAGCGGCGCTCATCGCGTTCTTCGCGATAACCTCGTCCATCATCGACCTCCACGCCGCCAGGCCCGATCCGGATACCTTGGGCAAAGCCGGGAGCACCTGAAACCAGCAGCACGGTAGTCGTTGCGGCGGCAAACACCAATTTGCGCATGTTAGCGTCTCCCTCATTCGGTATTGCCAGAATCGGAAGAGAGGAACGGCCGAGACTGAGAATGGTTCGAGCGAAAGCGGGTGTGCCGCCTTGATTTGATGCAATCAAAAAAGCTAGCTACTATGAGCAGCGTCGTGAGCGTAGCCTTCGGGCCACGGCTTCGAGGTCTTGCGCGCCGATGCAGGCTCGGGGCTGCAACCCGTCGCGGCGGTGGTTGTGATGGCCCTCCGCGGTCATTCGCGTGGTCAAGCCGATTCTCGCCGGCCCCCCGACGGAAGTCTCACGACCTAAGTCTCACGACGAATTGTCGGATGGGCCACGAAGGCCGGCTGGCTTAACGATTCGTGTCAGCGGCGGATCACGTGCGAGCGGGCGGTTTCAATCCCCCTGCCCGGCGACAGGCGCCGCCGCACACCCGGTTCACCTGAAGCGCGACGATCCCGACGCGGCGAAGATTCGCGCGGGCGACGCGTGCCGTTCTCGATGGAAACGCCCTCACAGGAGGAACACCCCATGGCAAGCTCAGCCGCCCTCGGGACCGCCGGCGATGCCGCGCGCCCGATGACGCGGGAGGAGAAGAAGGTCATCCTGGCCTCCTCCCTCGGCACCGTGTTCGAGTGGTACGACTTCTACCTCTACGGCTCGCTCGCCGGCATCATCGGCGCGCAGTTCTTCTCGTCCTATCCCCCGGCGACCCGGGACATCTTCGCGCTGCTCGCCTTCGCGGCGGGCTTCCTGGTGCGGCCGTTCGGCGCCCTGGTGTTCGGGCGCGTCGGCGACATCGTCGGGCGCAAGTACACCTTCCTCGTCACCATCCTGATCATGGGCCTGTCGACCTTCATCGTCGGCATCCTGCCCAACGCCTCGCAGATCGGCATCGCGGCGCCGATCATCCTGATCATCCTGCGCCTCGCGCAAGGGCTCGCGCTCGGCGGCGAGTATGGCGGTGCGGCGACCTACGTCGCCGAGCACGCGCCGCACGGCCGGCGCGGCTTCTACACCAGCTGGATCCAGACCACGGCGACGCTCGGCCTGTTCCTGTCGCTCGTGGTGATCCTGGCGGTGCGGACCTTCACGGGTGAAGCGGCCTTCGCCGAGTGGGGCTGGCGCATCCCGTTCCTGGTCTCGGTGCTGCTGCTGGGCATCTCGCTCTGGATCCGGCTGCAACTCAGCGAGTCGCCCGCCTTCCAGCGCATGAAGGACGAGGGCAAGACCTCGAAGGCGCCGCTCACCGAGGCCTTCGGCCAGTGGCGCAACGCCAAGATCGCGCTCATCGCGCTGCTCGGCCTCGTCGCCGGCCAGGGCGTGGTCTGGTATACCGGTCAGTTCTACGCCCTGTTCTTCCTGCAATCGATCCTGAAGGTCGACGGCTATACCGCCAACCTCCTGATCGCCTGGGCGCTGCTTCTCGGCACCGGCTTCTTCGTGGTGTTCGGCTGGCTCTCGGACAAGATCGGCCGCAAGCCGATCATCCTGGCCGGCTGCCTGATCGCGGCGTTGAGCTTCTTCCCGGTGTTCAAGCAGATCACCACGCTGGCGAACCCCGCCCTCGAGAAGGCGATCGAGACCGTCAAGGTGACGGTGGTGGCCGATCCGGCCCAGTGCGGCAGCCTATTCAACCCCGTCGGCACAAGGGTGTTCTCGGCGCCCTGCGACCTCGCCCGCGACTACCTCGCCAAGTCCTCGGTGCGCTACGCGACCGAGGCCGGTCCGGCCGGCCAGCCGACGGTGGTGCGGATCAACGGCACCGAGGTCCCGTTCGCGGCAGGCGCGCCTGCGGCGGAGTTCAACAAGGCGGCGGCCTCGGCGCTCCAGGCGGCGGGCTACCCGAAGGCCGGCGATTCCCAGGTGGTGAAGATGTCGAACCCGTTCGACATCTTCCGGCCGCAGGTCGCCGGGGTGATCGGGCTGCTGTTCGTCCTCGTGCTCTTCGTCACGATGGTCTACGGCCCGATCGCCGCGGCCCTGGTCGAGCTCTTCCCGACCCGGATTCGCTACACCTCGATGTCCCTGCCCTACCACATCGGCAACGGCTGGTTCGGCGGCCTTCTGCCCGCCACCGCCTTCGCGATGGTGGCCCAGACCGGCGACATCTATTACGGCCTCTGGTACCCGATCGTCATCGCGCTGATGACCTTCGTGCTCGGCCTGCTGCTGGTGCCCGAGACCAAGGACCGGGACATCTTCGACGAGCGGGATACCGCCGCGCACTGACAAGCGGGAATGGCTTGACGCGCGAAGGGGGCGCCCGCGGCGAGGCTGCGGGCGCCCCCTTCCTCGTTTTCGGGGCGATGGACGAATCGGGCCGGCGCCGTCCCCGTCCTCGATGTCATCCCGGGTTCCGCTTTCACGGCCGCGGGATGACGCGGGGAGCTGCCGCAATCGTCGCGTGAAACACACCGGGGGCGAGCCGGACTTCGTTCCCGGACAGGTCGCTTCCCGAACGAAAACGGCCCGCCTCATCGAGACGGGCCCCACCGTTCACCGCTGCCGGCCGATCACCGGCAGGTCGTCACCCGCCGCACGATCCAGCCCTCGCCGTCGACGAAGAGCTTCCTGCGCGAGGTCGAGCACTGGGCGTCGTCGGCCTCCGCCGCCGGGGCCGTGACGCTCGCGGTGGCGGACACGTCGCGGGTGGCGCCCGCTCCGGCCTTCGGCGCCTTGTCGACCGCGGGGGCGGCGCTCGCGCTAAGCGGGGCGCCGGCCGTGGCCAGGACGGCCAGGCAGACCGCCAGGCGGGCGAACAGGGGCAGTCGGGCGCAGGGACGCGCACGCATGGTCGGTGATCCCATCGGTTTGAATGCCGAGCGGCAACGTCCGGCGAAGTGGCTCTGGACCGCTCTCTCTTGCCATGGATAAGTCGCGAGCGCCCGAAGAGTTGCGTCGCACAAGCGTGCCCGTTGCGAAAACGGTAAACACGCGGGTGCGACGCCGCGGTGACATTTCGCACCACGGCGGGGGAACTGCCGGAGCGGCCGCGTCGAATCGGCCCTCGATTGGTACTCCGTCCCTCAAGGACTGCCAGGGACTTGAAACGAGCGAAGTGCGGGCGGGTTCCTGCCGCAGTATCGTGCAGACGAGCCCGGCCGCGCCGGCCTTCGACTTCGAGCTCGGCCTGTCGTCAGGCCGGCAGCGCCCGCCCCTGCCCGGCCCGGCGCTGCACCAGCCACAGGCTGATGGCGACGTTGAGCAGGTTCCAGCCGACGCCGTTGGCGAAGGCCGCCGCATAGGAGCCGGTGAGGTCGAAGATCACGCCCGAGAGCCAGCCGCCGAGCGCCATCCCGAACAGGGTCGCCATGATGACGATGCCGACCCGGCCGCCGGCCTCGCTCGCCGGAAAAAGCTCGCGCACGATGATCGCGTAGGCCGGCACGATGCCGCCCTGGAACAGGCCGAACAGGGCCGAGATCACGTAGAGCGAGGTCAGCCCGTCGAAGGCGAGGTAGAGCATCAGCGCCACGCCCTGGAGCACCGAGCCGACCAGCAGCGTCGGCAGCCCGCCGATCCGGTCGGCGAGGAAGCCCGACGCCACCCGGCTGACGATGCCGAAGCCGAGCATCAGGGACAGCATCTCGGCGCCGCGGGCGACGCCGTAGCCGAGGTCGCCGCAATAGGCGACGATGTGGACCTGCGGCATCGACATGGCGACGCAGCAGGCCAGCCCCGCGACCACGAGCACGCCCTGGAGCACGTTCGGCGGCAGGCCGAGCGTGCCGCCCGCCCCCCGGGCGCCGCCCCGCTCCACCGTCGCGACCGGCGGGCGCCGGCGCATCAGGAGCGCCAGCGGCAGCATGGTGGCGAGGCAGAACAGGCCGATGCCGGCTTGCGTGGCGCGCCAGCCCCAGGCCGACACCGCGTGCTGGACGAGCGGCGGCCAGATCGTGCCGGCGAGGTAGTTGCCCGCGGCGCAGACCGAGACCGCGATGCCGCGCCGGCGCGCGAACCACAGCGAGATGTCGGCCATCAGGGGCCCGAAGGCGGCCGAGGAGCCGAGGAGACCGATCAGGATCCCGTGCGCGAGCGCGAACTGCCACAGGCTCGTCGAGAGCGCGGTGGCGCCGTAGCCGAGGCAGAGGCACACCCCGCCGAGCACCAGCGGCGCCAGGATGCCGAACCGGTCGGCGAGCCGCCCCATCAGCACGCCGCCGAAGGCGAAGCCGACCATGGTGAGGGTGTAGGGCAAGGCGGCGGCCCCCCGGGCGGCGCCGAACTCCGCCTGCACGGCGGGCAGCACCACCACCACCGACCACATGCCGACGCCCCCGATGGTGGTCAGCAGCACGGAGACGACGAGGCGGCGCCAGGCGGCGGCGGAATCGAGCCCGTCGGCGGGCATCGCGGGGGTCGGCACGGGCGTTTCCTCGGGTCTGTTATCGTTGACGGGAGGCTGTAGCAGGCGGGGAGACGTGCGAGGAGCGATTCACGCGCAACCCCCTGCCCCGTTGTGCGGGGCGACGCTTCCGCTTCCGTGCGCCGGCTCAGGAAGGATATGCCGTCACGAATCTGGCAACGCCTTGCGGATCATCGCCGGGGATATGCCATACGGATAGAATGGACGGTTTGGTGTCGTTCGGCGTACGTATCGGGCCCTCGAACACGAGGTTTCGTCCGAATGGGACGAGGCGCGTCGCCGTGTAATTCGCCGGCGTGGCGTGTCGCCAGAGGGCTTGCGCCAACTCGGTCGGCGCCTTCCGATGGAAGCCGTGCCCAATGAAGAACTTCGCCTTCGCGGGCGCCGCCCCATCCGCGTACAGGAGGTAGTGAGTGAGCTTCCGGAAGGGGATGACGAAGTCCGGAGGCTCGCGAAAGCCCGGAGGCACCTACCCGGCTCGCCGGTACGATCCGATCTGCTGCGGGTAGACCGTCGCGATTGCGTGAATGGGGATTTCGAACTCGACCCCGAACGCAGCGGCGTTACCGTAGACCGCAACGATCGTTCCCGTCGCGCCAGCCGGCACCAGTGCCCCGTCATCGCTCATGGCGGGGGTCTTCAACGTCACGACATCGAGTTCCGTCGGGCTGAAGAGCGCCCGGTCCTCGGCGAAGGCTTTGTGTGCGGGTGCGGGCATGATGGTATCGGCGAGTTTCGACAAGGAACGTAGTCGTTCCGCTCTCGCGCGCAAGGCGGCTCACCCCTCCGCCACCGTCTCCGGATGCTTCGCCGCGAGGTCGCGCCGCGTCGCCTCGACCCAGTCCCGGCCGCGCTCGGCCTTGGGCGTGCGGACCGGCACCTCCGCCACCAGGCTCGCCGGGCGGCCGGAGAGCAGCAGCAGCCGGTCGGCCACCGCGAGCGCCTCGGGCACGTTGTGGGTCACCATCAGCACCGCCGCGCCGCGGGCGGCCGCGCTGCCGAACACCGCTGCGCGCAAGGACGCCGCCGCCGCGTCGTCGAGGGAGACGAAGGGCTCGTCGAGGACGAGGAGGCCGGGCGCCAGGGCGAGCGCGCGGGCGAGCGCCACCCGCCGGGCCATGCCGAGCGACAAGGCCCGGGGATAGCGCCCGCGCCAGGGGCCGAGCCCGAGTTCCTCGAACAGCGCGTCGAGGGACCGCCCGCGCTCGGCCCGCGGCAGGGACAGGCGCACGTTCTCCTCGACCGTTCGCCAGGGCAGGAGCCGCGGCTCCTGAAAAACCATGGCGATGCGCAGATCGGGGCGGGTGGCGAGGTCGCCCTCGAAGTCGCGGTCGAGGCCGAGCAGGATGCGCAGGGTGGTGGTCTTGCCCGCCCCCGACGGGCCGATCAGGCACAGGGCCTCGCCGGCCCGGACCGAGAGGGTCAGGTCGCGCACCGCCTCGACCGGCTCCGACCCGGCCGGGCGGTAGACCTTGCGGCGCACCGTCAGGGTGAGGATCGGGGTGGCCGCCTCCCGGCGCAGGTCGGCGGCGGGCATCCTGCCGCCGGCGGGAGTCTTTTTATCGCCAGCGGCGGGCATGGGCGTCGAGGGGCTGGAGCAGCAGGGCGTCGACCGCCAGCATCACGGCGCTGAACACGAGGCTGTAGCCGATCAGCGCCGCGACGTCGAAGAGCTGGAAGTAGTACGAGATGGCGTAGCCGACGCCGTCGGGCCGGCCGAGCAGCTCGACCACCAGCACGATCTTCCAGGCGAGCGAGATGCCGGAGCGCGCGGCGGCCACCGCGAAGGGCACGAGCTGGGGCAGGAGCACGTGGCGGATCCAGGTGCGGCGGTCGTAGCGGAAGGCCGCGGCCATCTCCTCGAGGCCGGGATCGAGCCCGCGGGCGCCCTCGCGCAGGATCACCGCGACGTTCGGCATCTTGTTGAGCGCGACCGCCAGGATCGCCGCGGTCTCGGTCAGCCCGAGCCAGATATAGGCCAGCACGGTGATGACCAGCGCCGGGGTGTTGAGGAGCACGATGAGCGGCGTGTCGAGGAGCCGGTCGGCGGCCCGCGAGCGGCCGAGCGCGATGCCGAGCACCGCCCCGGTCGCCATCGCGAGGCAGAACGAGGCCGCGACCCGCCAGAGCGTGACGCCGACGTTGCGCAGGAGGTCGCCCGAGGCCGCCTCCCGCGCCACGAACGCCGCCACCGCCTCCGGCGACGGCAGGGTGCGGGGATCGGTGCTGCGGCTCGCCAGCCACCAGGCGACGAGGAGGAGCGCGGCCGATCCGAGGCGGGCGAGGAGGGCCATCAGGCGGGCGGGGACGGCTCAGCCATTCGGCCCGCCGTCCCAGTACAGCCCCTCCGGCAGGGTCGCGGCCGCGCCCACCAGGCGCTCGCCGCCGAGCCGCGCCAGCACCGCGTAGAGGCGTTCGGCGTCGCTCTGCTCGGCGGCGGCCGTCCGGTGCGGGATGCCCTCCAGGAAGGCGCGCTTGAGCGTGGCGTAGGTCGCCTCGTCCTCCGCCGCCATCAGCGGGCGCACCGGCGCCCAGGCCGCCTCCCCCGAGGCGAGCGCGCGCTTCGCCCGGGCCGAGGCGCGGGCAAAGCCCGCGACGGTACGCGGCGCGCGCCGCAGCAGCGCCTCGTCGAAGACGTAGCCGAGGAGCGCGATCGATCCTTCGATCCCGAACGCCGCCGCGATGCCGTCGGCACTGATCAGGCGGCGGAAGCCCCGCGCCTCGAGCCGCGCGCAGAAGGTCCAGTACAGGAGCGCGGCGTCGAGCTCGCCCGATTCGAGCTTGCGCATCAGCAGCGGTGGTGCGCCGAAGACGGGTCTGGCCTCGCGCTCGAGGTCGAGCCCGTCCTTCTCGCGGGCCCGCGCCCGCAGCAGCAGCCAGTTCTTGTCGAGCGGGCCCCCCGCCACCCCGAGGCGCTTGCCGGCGAGGTCGGCGACCGAGCGCAGGGGGCTGTCGCCCGCCACCATCAGGGCGCCCTCGGTGGAGGAATAGGGCAGGAACTTCACCGCCCGCCCCTCAGCCCGCAGGCGCGCGGCCCAGAGCAGGTCCGACACGATGGTGTCGACCTGGCCGCCCTGGAAGGCGATGCGGGCGGCGTCGCTGCCGGCGAGGCGCACGCCTTCGACGGCCAGCCCCTCCGCCGCGTCGATCCCCTCCGCCTTGATGACCGCCGCCTCCCAGGCGACGGTGCCGAACGGCAGGAGCCCGACCTTGAGCGGGGAGGCCGGCGCCTCGGCGGCGCGGAGCTGCTGCGCGATCGGCCACAGCCCGGCCGCCGCCATCAATCCGCGCCGTGAGAGCATGGGCGCCTCTCCCTGTTCGTTGCCCGGGTTCTGCCCGGCCCGTTCCACGCGGCCCTGTCGCCGGCCGTCATCCCCGAGAGGTAGGCGGCGCGGCCGGCGGCGTCCACCGCCCGCGCCGGGGTTGCGAGGCCGCACCCTGGGCGGACCCGCCGCCGCGGTCACTTGTACTATCGTCGGGCGGGAAGCCGATCGTCCCGGGCGCCGGGCCGCGGCATCCGCGACGCCCGATGCAGGTCGCGCCGGGGCGGAGCGGCGCGGTGATCGTGGCGCGCCGAGGGAGGGAGACGGCGCCGTCCGTCGCGCGGCGGCGTGCTCTTCGCGCAGTGTCGCCCGCGTCCCGCGTCCATCCGAACGAGATCTGCGCCAAAGACCGACGCTGCGACAGCGGCAGCTGCCGCTGTCGTGCCCCGCCGCAACGTTTGACAATTTCAGGCCCGATACTTATCAGGTCGATATGTTTTGGAGGCATTGATGGCGGCGCAGACACGCAAAATTTGCCTGAACATGATTGTCAAGAACGAAGCTGATAAAATAGAGAAGTGCCTGCGTTCTGTTGCGGATCATATCTCCTGCTGGGTCATCGGCGATACCGGGTCGACCGACGGGACACAGGACATCATCGACAATTTCTTCCGGTCGCGCGGCATCCCCGGCGAGCTGCACAGCTTTCCGTTCGAGACCTTCGACCAGGCGAGGAACGCGGCGCTCGATCTGGCCCGGGAATCGCGCCTCGATTACGACTACCTCCTGTTCACCGATGCGGACATGGAGCTCGTCGTCGACGACGAGGATTTCGCCGACAGGCTGAGCGCCGACGTCTACCAGGTCCTGCAGAAATCCGGCGTGGCCTACTGGAACAGCCGCCTGCTGCGGCGCGGCGCCGAGGCGCGCTACCTCGGTGTCACCCACGAATACCTGAGCCTCACGGGCGGCACGACCGAGCAGCTGGACGGGATCTGGTTCGTCGACCATGCGTCGGGGACGAACCGGGCCGGCAAGTTCGCCCGCGACGCCGCCCTGCTCCGCGACGGGCTCGCGACCGCGACCGATCCGTTCCTGCGCACGCGCTACACCTTCTACCTGGCCAACAGCCTGCGCGACGACGGCGACCATGCCGGGGCCCTGGCCCAGTACGAGGCGCGCGCCGGCATGGGCTACTGGCAGGAAGAGGTGTTCTTCAGCCTGCTGAACGCGGCGAAGATGAAGGCGCTGCTCAAGCATCCCGCCGACGCGGTCATCGAGGCCTTCGAGACGGCCGCCGCCGCCTGCCCGGAGCGCGCGGCCGAGGCGATGCACGACGCGGCCCGGTTCTGCCGCGACCACGGCCTGTACGAGCGCGGCTACCAGCTCGCCCGAAGGGGCGAGACCGCCGCGATCCCGAAATCCGGGCTGTTCGTCTCGGAATGGATCTACCGCTACGGCCTGCTCGACGAGATGGCGGTCGCCGCCTACTGGACCGACCGGCACGCCGAGGCGGTCATGCTCATCGACAAGCTCCTGGCGATGGACGGCATCCCGGGCGATTACGTCGGGCGCCTGAGGAACAACCGGCAACTCTCCATCGACCGGATCGCCGAGATCCGGCGCTCCCCCGATGCGGAGGGGCAGGCCGCCGCGCGGCTGCTGGAGCAGGCGCGGCGCGGCGAGAGCCTCGGCCTGCCGGACCAGCAGGTCATCGCGACCTACCTGCTCGTGGCCGAGGTCGATCCGACCTGCGCCGAGGCCTTCCACGACGCGTCCCGCTTCTGCCGTCAGAGACAGCTGCACGAGCAGGGCTACGGGCTGGCGGTCCGCGGCCTGGAGGTGGCGGAATCCGGCAACGCGCGCCCGGGCGAGGCCTGGATCCGCGATTACGGCCTGCTCGACGAGCTGTCGGTCCATGCCTACTGGACCGGGCGCTACGACGAGGCGATCCGCGTCTGCCACCGTCTCCTGGACGAGGGCAAGATCCCCGAGGACATGATCGAGCGGGTCGCCGGCAACCTGCGCTTCAGCGCCGAGGGGCTGGCCCGGGCCAAGCGAGCCTCGTTGCGGATCCCGAAGATCCTGCACTTCATCATCGCGTCGAACGATCCGGACGCGCCGCCGCGCTTCTCGCTGGTCAACTACCTCGCCGTGCGCTCCGCCCTCGACCTGAACGAGGGCTTCAGGGCGATCGTCCACTGCGATCCGGAGCCGCACGGCCCGTACTGGGACCTCCTGAAGGGCAGCGTCGAGGTCGTCCGGACGGCGCTGCCGCGGCAGGTCTTCGACCGGCCGGTGGAGCTGATCGCGCATCGCGTCGACGTGCTGAGGATGCAGCTCCTCCTGGAGCACGGCGGGATCTACCTCGACTTCGACACGATCTGCCAGAAGCCGTTCGCGCCGCTGCTCGACGGCAGGGTCGTCCTCGGCCGCGAGGAGATCCCGGACGGGGCCGGCGGGCGCAGCCCGGTCGGCCTGTGCAACGCCACGATCATCGCCCCGCCCGGCGCCGAGTTCCTGCGGCTGTGGTACGACGAGTACCGGTCGTTCGTCGGCGGCCCGAGCGGCGATGCCTGGAACAGGTTCTCGGTCCAGGTCCCGATGGCGCTCGCCACCGCGAATCCCGACCTCGTCCGGATCGAGCCCGCCGCGTCGTTCTTCTGGCCGAGCTGGGACGATCGCGGCATCGCGGCGCTGTTCGAGCAGGATCTCGCCTTTCCCGACGCCTACTGCTTCCACCTGTGGCAGGCCAAGTCCCGGGCATGGCTCGACCGGCTCGATCCCGAGACGATCGCCCGGGAGAACACGACCTACAACCGGATCGCCCGCCGTTTCCTGCCGCAACCGCCCGCGCCGGCCCTGCGCGACGACGCGTTCACGCGGCGCTTCGAGGACCGGCCCCGGCTCGAGCCCGTCATCGGCCCGGACAAGCCACGCTTCAACATCTGCTTCATGAGCTACAACGAGCACGACACGATCTATGACGACAGCGTGCGGGTCCTGCGCGCCTCCCTGCACGACCTGGGTCACGCCTGCTCCGTGACGGAGAACAGGCCGGTTCCAGGTTCGGTCAATATCGTCGTGGGCAACCTGCTCCACCCGGTCCAGGACGGCCGGCGCGTCGATCCGTTCCGCTCGGGGCCGTTCGTGGTCTATCAGCTGGAACAGCTCGACATCATCCAGGGCCGGCAGGAGAGCGAGAAGTACTTTCGATTTCTCGACGCGGCGTCCCACATCTTCGAATATTCCCGCTCCGGCCTCGCCCTGCTGCGCACGCGCCCGGGCGGGGCGAACGTCTCGTTCCTGCCGCCGGGGTTCCACCGCTGCCTGGAAGTCACCTGTCCGGCGCCGGAGCAGGATATCGACGTCCTGTTCTACGGCTCGCACTCCGAGCGGCGCGGGCAGGTCCTGGAGGCCGTCCGGTCGAAGGGCATGAAGGCCGTCCATCTGTTCAACGTCTATGGCGCGCCGCTGTGGGACGCCATACGGCGCTCGAAGATCGTCCTGAACATCCACTCCACGACGGGTTTCAGAAACCTGGAGACCGTTCGCATCGTTCCTCTCCTGGCCAATCGCTGCTTCGTGATCTCGGAGACGAGCGACGACAACCCGTTCGGGCCGAGCGTCGTCTCCTGCGAGCTCGACGAGATCGCCGGACTCTGCCGCTCGTATCTCTCGGCGGAGGGCTCGCTCAGGCAGGCCACCGCGACGGAGGGGTACCTCGCCGTCCGCCGGACCGATTTCGCCACGCAGCTGCGCGACGTCCTGACGTCGATCGATCTGGCGCGGCTCGTGCTGCGGGAGTGAGCGAGAGCGTCGGCGGCGCTGGACCGGACAAGGCGTCGGATCGCGGGATGTCCTCGCCGCGGCCGCCCAGGCCTGCCATCGGGAACACGACACCGACGGCCTCGCCGATCCCGGGCCTGCCCGGGATCGAATCGACGCGCCAGCATCGGGGGCCGTTGGTCTTACGTGCTGAAAAACAAGCTGTGATCGAAATCGTTGATGATATCGGTGGAGCGAACGATTTCGATATCCTGGAACAGTTTTTCCAGGGCGGCCATATCGTTGGGGACGGCAAAATATTCTTTGACGATGGCGTGATAATTATCCTTCAGCACCGTGGAGGTCGGATCGAGGTTTGTCACGAAAACGATACCGGTCGGAGGGCAATCGACGCAGACGATCCGCAGATCGGGACGATACTGCCGGAGGATGGGTATGATCTTCCAGACGTCACCGGTCCACCAACCCGGAAATCGCCCGTCCCTTCCGGCCGAATAGGCGGATTGTTCGTTGCGGAGAGTCATTTCCGCATTGAGCGGCAAGCAATCGTGCATGCCGATGAGAGTGGTGTCGGCGGACAGTTTCTCGGTATTGTAGAAATCCCTCAGCAAAAATTCGAATGTATGCATTCCATCCAGGAACGCGAGATCGGGTTTTCCGCCGATCGCGCCGACGCAATCATGCTCGCTGAAAAATTCATCGCTTCCGACCTGAAATAGCGTGCATATGCTCTTATGATTGGAGACATTCGATTGTATGATGAAATTCGGATCCACGCCGACAGCCCGGACGGCGTGGATATTGCTCAGCAGATTGCCTTTGTTGACGCCGATTTCGAGGTATCGCTTTACCGCTCGTTTCCTTGAAAGCACGGATAAGAATTCCACGTAATGCAGACCATCATGATTTTCTGGAACAGTTTTTGACACGAGATACCCCCTCGTTTCCGCAGGCAGGCCGACATGGCATCGTACAGCCGGTATGCTCACGGTATTTCCATTATGCGGGTTCGGACCCTGGACGCCACCGGCCATTTCGCCCGCCGTGCGACACCAGGGTCATCTCCCTCCGTGGAGCGCCGAACGGTCGTCGGGACAAGAGGCGTCTCCTGGTGGCGGGCTACCGCCTGTCCCGTCCGATGCGAAGTCATGGACGATACGAGTACCGGAAGATCCCGTCCCGAACTCGCACGACCCGCCACGCCGCTCTCGCGCCCGGTACCGTCGCGCAGCGGCGTGACGTCCTCGAGCCCATCGATCCGGCGCGACGCGCGTTGCGGCATCGACACGACTTCGGCGACGCTGGCGCTCGCCGGGCGGGACGAGGAGAAGGATGCCATGCCGAAGGACGACGTTCTCAAGCCCGACGCGATCGCCGCGCGCCTCGCCGACCTGCCGGCCTGGCAGCACGCCGACGGCTGGATCACCCGCACCTACCGGACGGGCGGCTGGAAGGGCACCCTGATGGTGATCAATACGGTCGGGCACCTCGCCGAGGCGGCCTGGCACCACCCGGACCTCACCGCCTCCTACGCCTGGGTCGAGGTGCGGCTGACCACCCATTCGGCCAAGGGCCTGACCGAGAAGGACTTCGCCCTGGCCCGCAAGATCGAGGAGGTGGTCGGCTGGCAGCCGGGGCTGGAGGGCGGAGCCCTGGAGGGCACGCCGACCGATCCCCGCTTCGCCTACATCAAGTACGACCGGTAGAGCTCAGGCGAACACCTCCGCCACCAGACCGGAATCGAAGCTGCCGCCCTCGACCGGGTTGGCGAGGCAGCGCGTGCCGTGGAGCAAGAGGTCGTGGCCGGCATGGAAGTGGCCGGAGATCCACAGCGCCGGCCGGTGGGCATCGGCCAGGTCGGCGAGCAGCGTGGTGGCGTAGAAGGCCGGCACCCACCAGGGCACGCCGGGCGCGTCGCGGAACCGGTCGGCGGCCTCCGGGATCGGCGGGTGGTGCGTGACCACGACGGTCGGGCCCGGATGCGTCCGGGCGAGCGCCGCCGCCATCGCCGCCCGGTCGGCGGCGTGGGCCGCCATCGCGGCCTGCGGCGTCCAGGGGGTGCCGTCGCCCTGGCGGATCGCCCGGTACTCGCGCGAGCCCGTCGCCGGATCGGTCATGCGGGCGGCGGCATACGCGACCGGGTCGGCGGGCCGGTCGGCTGCGTCCGCCGCGAGCCAGCGCCCGGCGAGGCGCCAGTCGCTCCACAGGGTCGCCCCGACGAAGCGCACGCCGTCGATCACGCGCGTCTCGGCGCCCTGGAGCAGCGCCACCCGCTCGCGGCCGGCCGCGCGGTTGATCGCCGCGACCTCGGTCGCGAGCGCCGCCAGCAGCTCCGGGGCGGTGCGGGGATCGCCCGGCGGGGCGTAGCGCTCGTGGTTGCCCGGCACCAGCACCACCGGCCGCTCGCCGGACAACTGCAGGAGCGCGGCGAGCCCCCGCTCGGGCTCGCCCTCCCAGACGTCGCCGGCGCAGACCAGGAGGTCGAAGGACCGCGTCGGGACCGGCACGGCGGCGAGCGGCCGGCGCTCCAGGTGCAGGTCGGAGAGCGCGAACAGGCGCACGGCGTCTCAGGCGCCGAACAGCGACAGCACCACCGGCCGCCGGTCGAGGTTGTACACCTGCGCCTCCCGGGCGGCCTTGGCCGCGCGCTCGGCGGCGTCGGCGAGCGCCGCGAGGCGGGACGGCGGCTCGCCCTGGCGGCGCTCGATCTCGGCGGCGAGCCGGCGCTGCACCGTGTCGAGGGCGGTGGCGTAGAGCGCGTCGGCCTCGCGGCCGGCGAGCCGCTCGGCGAGCCGCAGGGCCCGGCGCCAGTCCGGCCGGTCGCCCTGGTCGAGCAGGGCCTCGACCTCGTCGACGACCCCGATCGTGTCGGGATCGAGGAGGTCGAGGGCGCGGGCGACCGAGCCCTCGCTCAAGGAGGCGGCCCGCTCGATCAGCTCCGCCGGCGCCCCGGCCTGGGCCGGCCCGAGGCCGCGCAGCACCCGCGCCACCTCAGCCGCAGGAAGCGGCTTCAGGGCGAGCCGTCGGCAGCGCGAGCGGATGGTCGGCAGCAGGCGCCCGGGGGCGTGGCTGACGATCAGGAACAGCGAGCGCGGCGGCGGCTCCTCGATCACCTTCAGGAGCGCGTTGGCGCTGGCGAGGTTCAGTTCGTCGGCGCAGTCGACGATGCAGATCCGGTAGCCGGAATCGGCCGAGGTCTCGGCGAAGAGGTGGAGCGCGCGCCGCGCCGCGTCGACGCCGATCTGGGTCGGCACGGTCTTGGCGCCCGGCGCCCTCTGGCGCCGCAAGAGCACGAGATTCGGGTGCGACAGGCCGGCGACCTGGCGCGCCACCGGGTGGCCGGGGGGCAGGTCCAGGCTCTCTGGCAGGCCCGCCCGGTCGCCGCGGGCGAGCAGGTGGCGGGCGACCCGGAAGGCGAGCGTCGCCTTGCCGATCCCCTTCGGCCCGCCCAGCAGCCAGGCATGGTGCAGCCGCCCCGCTCCGATCGCCTCGCGGAAGGCGCGCTCGGCCGCCTCCTGGCCGAGGAGGCCTTGCGTCTCGCGCGGGCGCGGCACGCCCGGGATCTCGCCCGGCTCGAGGCCGTCGTCCTTCGTCTCAGGCGGCATCGTGGTGGTCCCGGACGAGGCGCGGCAGCCGGGCCGCGACCGCGGAGCGGATCGCCTGCGCGACGCGGTCGGGGGAGCCTTGGGCGTCGATGACCGCGCAGCGCGCCGGCTCGGCCTCGGCGATGGCGAGGAAGGCCGCCCGCAGGCGCTGGTGGAACTCCAGGGCCTCGGCCTCGAACCGGTCGGGGCCGCGGGCGCTCGCGCGCTCGCGCTGGCGCGCCCGGGCAAGCCCGATCTCGGGGGGAAGATCGAGGATCAGGGTGAGGTCCGGCCGGGTCGCCCCCACCACCACCCGCTCCAGGGCGATGAGCGTTCCGGCATCGAGCCCGCCGGCGGCGCCCTGGTAGGCCCGGGTCGAATCGCTGAAGCGGTCGCACAGCACGATGGCGCCGCGGTCGAGGCTCGGGCGGATCAGGGTCGCGAGGTGGTCGAGGCGGGCGGCGGCGAACAGCAGCGCCTCGGCGAAGGGGCCGTGCGGCTTGGCGACGCCGGAGAGCACCGCGGCGCGGATCCGCTCGGCCCGGGGCGAGCCGCCGGGCTCGCGGGTGGTCACCACCTCGCGGGCCTCGGCCGTGCCGTCGGCGCGCAGCCAGGCCGCCAGGCGGGCGATCTGGGTCGACTTGCCGGCGCCCTCGCCGCCCTCGAAGGTGATGAAGCAGCCTGGACGCCCAGCCGTGACGGGAGCCTCGCTCACGACCGGTTGGTGATCCGGCTGAGGGCCTGGCGGAACCAGCCGCTGCCGACCTCCAGCGCCGCGTCGAGGGCGCGCTGGGTCATGGTGCCGGCGGGCACGGCCTCGGCGGTGTAGAGCGGCATGTCGAGCACTACCTGCTCGCCGCGGGTGACCTTGAGCCGGCCGACCTCGCGCCCCTCCTCGACCGGTGCGGTCAGCGGGCCCTGGTAGGTGGCGCGCGCCACCAGCCGGTCGCTGTTGCCCCGCGGCAGCATCAGCCGCACCGGCTTCTTCGTGACGAGCGGCACCCGGCCCTTCTCGGCGCCGTAGGTCTCGGCCTCCGCCACGGTCTCGCCGGCATTGAAGACCTGGCGCGCCTCGAACGCGCGAAAACCCCATTCGAGGAGCTTGCGCGACTCGGCGGCGCGGTCGCGGGCGGTCTTGAGGCCGCTCACCACCAGGACCAAGCGCTGGCCGTTCTGCACCGCCGAGCCGGTCAGGCCGTAGCCGGATTCCTCGAGGTAGCCGGTCTTCAGCCCGTCGGCGCCGATGTCGAGGGTGAGCAGCGGGTTGCGGTTCTGCTGGCGGATCTTGTTCCAGGTGAACTCGCGCTCGGAGAAGAGCTTGTAGTTCTCCGGATAGGTCTCGATCAGGTGGATGGCGAGCTTGGCGAGGTCCCGGGCCGTCACCTTCTGGTCGGGGGCGGAGTAGCCGGTGGCGTTGCGGAAGGTCGAGCGGTCGAGCCCGATCTCCTTGGCGTGCCGGTTCATGATCTGGGAAAAGTTGTCCTCGGTGCCGGCGACGCCCTCGGCCGCCGCGATCGCCGCGTCGTTGCCGGACTGCACGATGATGCCGCGCAGGAGATCGGGCAGCTTCACCTTGCTGTTGAGCTGGGCGAACATCGACGAGCCGCCGCCGCCGGCGCCGCCGCGGCGCCAGGCGTTCTCGCTGATCGTGAACTCGGTGTCGGGGCCGAGCTTGCCCTTGCGCATCTCGTCGAAGAGCACCTCGACGGTCATCAGCTTGGCCATGCTGGCGGGCGAGAACGGCTCGTCGGCGCCCTTCTCGAACAGCACCGCGCCGGTATCGGCGTCGATCAGGATCGCGTGCGGGGCCAGGGTCTGGAACGCTTGCGCCCGCGCCTCGGAGGCCGCGACGGCGGCACCCAGGATCGCTGCCAGGGCGAGGCCCGCGGCGCGGCGCGCGAGCGCCCTGCCCGCTCCGGTGGTCGCTGTCACACGCATGTCGCTACCCGCTCGCCCCTGCCGCTCGAAACCCCGGACGACCGGGAGACCTGCCGCACTGTGCCGCCCCGCTCGCGCCCACGCAACCGCGCCTGTGCCGCAGTGCGGGATGGGAACCGTTTCGGATGTGGACCCGGGCGTGGCCGTCCCTCGCTCATCCCGTCCACGACGTCAGGATGAGGTCGCGGGTGGGATGCGATGGGCCTCCGGCAGGCCGGGGGCTGCCCGCCCCCTCAATACATCCCCGCCACCTTCGAGCGCGGCGGCATGCCGGGCTTGTGGCCGGTGTTCTTCGAGTCCTCGCGGTCGCCCTTCTGGGCCCCGGCGAGGCGCAGCGGCGGCGCGATCGGCAGCGGGCCGGTCTTGGCGATCACGGTCGTCCTCGGCGCGGGCTTGCCGGCCGGATGCGCGGCGGCCTGCATCGCCTGGGCGAGGGAGGCGCGGTCGGCCGCCGGGTGGCCCGCGAAGGCCAGGGCCTGGCTCGGCGGCGCCGGCCGGCGGGCCATCGCGACGGGGGCCGGCGCGGTCGCCGGCTTGATCGCGCGGGGCGCGGCGAGGCCCGGGTTCAGGCCCTCGACGGCGGCCACGCGGACGGGGGCCGGGATCCGGGCGGGCGCCTCGGCGACCTGCACCGGAGCGCGGACGGGGGCGCGTACGGCCGGGCGGCGGATCTCCGGCTCGGCCTCCGCGACCTGGACCGGCGCCACGACCCGCGGCCGCTCGACGATCGGGCGCACCGGCTCCGGCTCGGGCTGGCGGAACGCGAAGGGCCGGGAATCGACCTTTGCGTCGTCACCGGCATCCGCCACCATGATGTTGGCGCCGAAGGGCGAGCCGGCGGGCTGCCCGTCGGTGCGCAAGGTGGCCATCAGCTTGCGGTCGTCGCTGCCGCCGACCGAGGCCTTGCCGACATACTCGACCCGGACCTTCGTGGTGCCGCGGCGGCGGAAATCGAGGGCTTCCGCCACCGCCTGCGACACGTCCATCAGCCGGTCGGCGTGGTAGGGCCCGCGGTCGTTGACCCGCACCACCATCGAGTGGCCGTTCTGGAGGTTGGTGACCCGGGCGTAGCTCGGCAGCGGCAGGGTCGGGTGGGCGGCGGCGACCGAGAAGCGGTCGAAGATCTCGCCGTTGGCGGTCTGGCGGCCGTGGAAGGCGGTGCCGTACCAGGAGGCCAGGCCCTCGCGCACGTAGCCGCGGGCGTCCTGGCGCGGCACGTAGGTGCGGCCGGCGACCACGTAGGGCTTGCCGGTCATCTGCCGGCCGCCGCCCTTCGGGATCTTGTCGTTCTCGCCGTAGAGACGCGGACTCGCGGCGACGCCGTATTTCGGGTCGATCTCGCGGCCGCCGCTCCTCACCGCCAGGGTCTTGGGCGTCGGCCCGGCGCAATTGGCCGCCGCGAGCGCGATGCCCGCCACCGCGGCCCACCGCACGACCGGCATCGGCCGGAGGGCCCCCCGCTCCGTCTCCGGACGCGTGGAACCGCTCTTCGAAGATCCCGCCATCGACCCCTCGGATCCCCCGCGCCGCGCTCAAGGACCGCCCGCCCGGGAGGGCTGGGGGCCGTCGGGGCCGCACAGGGTTACGCTGCACTCGTGGGAAGACCCTGCCGGCCCTGCGTAAATGAAATCTCAACGGGGGGGTTCGCGCGAGTCCCGTCCACCGCCGTCCACAGGCGACCGGGCTTAAAGGGGCTCGGGGCCGCCCTGCGGTCCCGGGCTCACGCACCCTACTCCGCCGGCTGCGGCGCCCCGCCCGCGTCCCGGGCCCCCTTGCCCTTGCGCGCCCGACCCGCCGCCAGCCGCTCGGCGGCGACGTAGAAGACCGGGGTGACGAAGAGCGTCAGCACGGTCGCCACCAGCAGGCCGCCGATCACCACCGTGCCCATCGAGATCCGGGCGTTGGCGCTCGCCCCCGTGGCGATGGCGAGCGGCACCGAGCCGAGGATGAAGGCAAACGAGGTCATCAGGATCGGCCGCATCCTGAGGCGCACCGCGCCTTCCGCCGCCGTCACCGCGTCCTCGCCCTTGTCGCGCAGGTCGCGGGCAAAGGAGACGAGCAGGATCGCGTTCTTGGCCGCCAGGCCCACCAGCAGCAGGAGCCCGATCTGCCCGAAGATGTCGAGGGGCAGGTCGCGCAAGGCCAGCGCGCCGACCGCGCCGAACAGGGCGAGCGGCGTCACCAGGATCACCACGAAGGGCAGCCGCAGGCTCTCGTACTGGCCGGCGAGCAGGAGCACGATCATCACCACCCCGAGCCCGAAGATCAGCGGCGCCCAGCCGCCGGCGATCTTCTCCTGGTAGGCCACCTCGGTCCACTCGACCGCGTAGTCGGTCGGCAGCGCCGTGCCGGCCAGGCGCTCGACCGCGGCGATCGCCGCGCCGGAACTCGCGGACTCGGCGGTGTCGACCGCGATCTCGATCGCCGGGTAGGTGTTGTAGGACAGCACCGCCGTCGGCCCGCTGACGAAGTGCGGCGTGACCAGCGCGCCGATCTGCACCGGCTCGCCGTTCCTGTTCGGCACCGTCAGCCGCGACAGGTTCTGGATCGTGCGCCGGCCCTGCGACTCGCTCTGGACGTAGACCTGGTAGACGAAGCCGAACTTGTTGAAGAGATTGACGAAGGACGAGCCGACATAGGTGCCGAGCGCGTCGAACAGCGAGGGCAGGCTGACCCCGAGCTGCTCGGCCTTGGCGCGGTCGATGTCGAGGCGCAGCTGCGGCACGCCGTAGCTCGTGGTGGCGGTGGCGCCGCCGATCTCGGGCAGTGTCTTGAGCTGCGCGATGAAGCCCTCGGCGGTCCGGGCGAGCTTGAGCCCGCCCTCGCCGCTGCGGTCCTGCAATTCGAGCGTCAGGCCGCCCCGCGAGCCGAGGCCCGGCAGCGGCGAGGGGTCGACGATGCGAAGCACCCCGTCCGGGTGGTTCTTGAACTGCCGGCGCAAGCGTCCGATCACGTCGCTGACCGTCTCGGTGCGCTCGTCCCAGGGTTTCAGGGTCGGGATCTGGAAGCCGTAGAACGGCGCCGTGACGTCGGCCAGGATGCCGCGCCCGGCGACCCCGATCGTGCCGGCGGCCGACGGCTGGTCGAGGACGGCCTTCCCCACCTCCTCCACCATCGCGGCGGTGCGGCCGACCGAGGCGCCTTTCGGCATCGCGATGTCGGCGAAGAAGTAGCCCTGGTCCTCCTGCGGCACGAAGGCGCTCGGGCGGCTCGCCACCATCCAGGCGGTGAGCGCGCCGAACCCCAGGAACACCAGCCCGGTGACGATCAGGCGGCGCGACAGGCGCCCGACCGAGCCGACCGCGAACCCGGTCGCCCGGTCGAGGGCGGCGTTGAACCAGCGCAACGGCGCCCGCCAGCGGCTCCGATGCGCGGTCTCGTCGTGGGGTTTCAGCAGCAGGGCGCAGAGCGCCGGGGTCAGCGTCAGCGACACCACCGCCGAGATCAGCACCGAGATCGCGATGGTCAGCGCGAACTGGTTGTAGAGCTGGCCGGTCAGCCCCGGGATGAAGGCCACCGGCACGAACAGGGCGGCGAGCACCAGGGTGGTGGCGATGACCGGGCCCGCGACCTCGTTCACCGCCTCCCGGGCGGCCTCGCGGGGCGCCTCTCCCTCCTCCATCAGCCGCTCGGTGTTCTCGACCACGATGATCGCGTCGTCGACCACGAGCCCCACCGCCAGCACCAGCCCGAGCAGGCTCAGGGTGTTGAACGAGAAGCCCAGCAGCGCCATCGGCCCGAAGGTGCCGACCAGCGCCACCGGCACCGCGATCGCCGGGATCAGCGTCGCGCGCCAGCTCTGGAGGAACAGGTAGGTGATGACGACGACCAGCACGATCGCCTCGATCAGGGTCTTGACGACCTCGTGGATCGAGGCCTCGACGAACTCGGTGCGGTCGAGGGCGATCCGGTATTGCAGGCCCGGGGGAAAGCGCTTCGCCAGATCCTTCATCGTGGCGTGGACGCCCTTCATCACCTCGACGGCGTTGGCCTCCGGGTTCTGGAACAGGCCGAGGGAGGCGGCGGGCAGGTTGTCGTAGGTCGAGCGGCTGCCGTACTGCTCGGCGCCGAGCTCGACCCGGCCGACGTCGCGGATGCGCACCACCGAGCCGTCGGGATTGGCGCGGATCACCACGTCGGCGAATTCCCGCGCCTCCGTCAGACGGCCCTTGGTGACGATCTGCAACTCGAAGGCGGGGGCGTCGCGCACCGGCTCCTTGCCGAGCGAGCCGACGGTGATCTGGGCGTTCTGCTGCTCGACCGCCTGGACGATCTGGCCCGGGCTCAAGCCCAGCGATTCCATCCGCGCCGGATCGAGCCAGACCCGCATCGCGTAGCGCTTGTTGGAGAAGTTGACGATGCGGCCCATGCCGGTGACCCGGCGCAGGGGCTTGATCACCTGGGTCTCGGCCCAGTTCGACAGGAACAGCTCGTCGTAGCGGTTGTCGTCGCTGTAGAGCACGACGTTGCCGAGGCGCTGGCGCGACGACTTGACGATCTCCAGCCCCTGGTCGCGCACCGCCTGCGGCAGGCGCGATTCGGCGCGTTGCGCCCGGGTCAGCACGTCGGCGGCGGCGGCGTTGAGGTCGGAGCCGACCTCGAAGGTCGCGTCGAGGGTGACGCTGCCGTCGGCGTTGCTGGTCGAGTTGATGTAGATGAGGTTCTGCGCCCCGTTGATCTCCTGCTCGAGCGGGATCGCGATCGCCTCGTAGGCCTGCTGGGCGGTGGCGCCCGGATAGGTCGCCTGGATGTTGATGATCGGCGGCGCGATCTCGGGGAACTGGGCGATCGGCAGGGAGAACCCCGCCACCGCGCCGATCAGGGTGATGAGCACCGAGATCACGCCCGCCAGGACGGGCCGGTCGACGAAGGTGGCGAACATCCGGCGTCCCGGTGAGCCGCCGGAAGCTCGCCGAGGGCCGTCCGCGAGCCCGGCTCGGGGTCGGGCCCCGGGGCCTGCGACGGTATGGTGATTGTCTCACGTGCAACGCCATCGCGCTCGACGGAGTTCCCCTCGCGGTTACCGTGCAGAGACCATCCAGCAACTGCGCCGCATCATTCGTCGTTGTCGTCCGTCGTTCTCCCGGGTGGGACCTGCCCGTCGACAGGAGATCCAGCATCGTGCGAGCAGGTTTTCGCTACGGCCTCATCGGCCTGGTCGCGGCCGGGGCCGGGGCCGGCCTGTGGTGGGGGCTCGGCCATCCGCTGCCCGAGGGCGCCGCCGGCGCCCTGCCCGCCCCGGTGGCGCGGCTCCTGGCGCCGCCGGCCGCCCAGAAGCCCCGCGAGCCCGAGGCGCCCGAATTCGACGTCGCGGTGGCCAGCGCCGCGCTCGAGACCGTGCCGGTCGCCTTCTCGTATACCGGCACGGTGATCTCGCCGAAGGACGCGGCGCTCCAGCCCCGGGTCACCGGCGTGGTGGTGGAGCGGCCCTTCGAGCCGGGCGGCCACGTCAAGCAGGGCCAGGTGCTGTTTCGCATCGACCCCCGGCCGTTCGAGGTGGCGTTGCGCATGGCGGAGGCCCAGCGCGAGCAGGCGGCGGCGCAAGCGGCCTTCGCCGACGTCGAGGTCGAGCGTACCCAGAGCCTCGCCGACAAGGGCTACGCCTCCGAGCAGCGCTACCAGCAGCTCGAGAGCAACCGCCAGGTCGCCCGCAGCAAGGTGCAGGAGGCCGAGGCCGCGATCGCGCGCCAGAAGCTCAACCTCGACTACGCGGTGATCCGCGCGCCCTTCGACGGCCGCTCCAGCCTCTCCGACGTCAATGTCGGCGACCACGTCAACGAGAACGCGACCCAGCTCGTCAGCGTGGTCCAGGTCGACCCGATCGAGGTGCAGGTGGCGCTCTCGGGCGAGGATTCGGAGGCCGTGCGCGCCGTGCTCAAGGAGAACCGCGCCTTCATCCAGACCCTCGACGCGCAAGGACACCCTGAGCGCAAGGCGACGATCTACAAGCTCGACAACCGCTTCGACCCCCGCACCGCCCGCCGCCTGGTCCGGGCCTGGCTCCCCAATGCCGACGAGCGCTACCTGCCGGGCGAGTTCGTGCGCACGCAGGTCCAGGTGGGCCAGGAGGAGCGGCTGCTGGTGCCGACGGTCGCACTCTCGTCGCAGCTCGACCAGCGCATCGTCTGGCGCGTGGGCGACGACGGCAAGGTGACGATGGCCCCGGTCGAGACCGGCGAGGAATTCGGCGACCGCACCTCCGTCCTGAAGGGCCTCAAGGCGGGCGAGCGCATCGCCACCGACCACCTCCAGCTCCTGCGCCAGGACCAGCGGGTCGGGATCAGGCGGGAGGGTCAGGAAGGCGGGCAGATGGGCCGGCAAGCGGGTCGGCAAGTGGGTCGGCAAGTGGGCCGCCGAGACGGCCGTCAGGCGGCGAACGGGCCCGGCGACGCGGTCCGCTGAACCCTGTCAGAACTTGCACCGGCGAAGGTCAGGACGCTACGGTCGGCCGGTGATCCCCGGCACCCCGAGCGACGGCCCCCGCATGAGCCTGTCCGAGACTGCTCCTGCCGAAACCGCGCCCGCCGGGACGACGTCGGCGAGAGACGTGCGCTTCTCGGTGGTGACCGCCGGGCCGGACGAGGTCGAGCTCGTGGTGGCGTTCGGGCCGCGGGACTACGCGGTGCGGCTCACCCCCGCGGAGGCCGGCGAGCTCGGCCTGGCGCTTCTGGCCACCGCCTCGGTCGCGGCGGACGCGGCGCAGGCGGTGCCGGCGGGCACCCGCGTCGAGAACTGCTTCTTCCCGGTCCTCGGCTGGACGGCCGGCGAGGTCGCGCCCGGCGTGCCGGCCCTCGCCCTGCGCCTCGCCGAGGGCGCCGAGATCGCCTTCCAGTTCGACCGCGCCGCCGCCCGCGCCTGCGGCCGCGACCTCGCCCGCAGCGGCCGGGTGCCGTGGCGCGAGCGGCTGCGGCGCGCCTTCCGGCGGCGGCGGGCGTCGCCGGCGGCGAGCGCGCCCGGGGTCGAGGGCTGATACCAACGGTCGTTGAAAACGACCTTTGGTTCCGTTCTCAAATTTTCACCAAGCCTCTGGTTTGACGTTGAAAATTTGAGATGGGTCAACGGCCCGATGCGTCAGCATCTTGGGCCGTTGGTATGAGACGGAATCCGGACCGATCACGAGCCCGTCCGGGAAACCGGACCCCGCCCCTGACCGATCTCCGGCGAGGACGGGCGGAGGTCGTCCTCCGCGCCAGCCGCGCTCCGCCGCACGCTCGCCCGCTCGCCGGCCTCGGCGGCGCACTTGTCGGCGTGGACCGCCCGGTTGACCACCTGGAGGTTCGGCAGGCCCCAGTAGCCCAGCAGCTCGGGCCAGGGCCGCGCCCGCTCCTCGCGCCAGATCCGGTAGAGCGGCACCCGGTGGTCGACCTCGGCCGTGCGCAGCAGGCGCTTGCCGGATTGGGCGCAGCGATGGCCCTGGCGGCGCTTCAGTTCCTTCACGTGGTCGCTGGGGGCGGTCCAGAGCTTCCAGGCGGTGACGCAGGCGGCGTGCCACGCGGCGTTGCGGTTGGGCGCGCCCGCCCCCCACAGGTCGCGGTGCCAGCCGAAGCGGTAGACCGGCTGGCCGCAGATGCAGCAATGCCCCTTGCCCCGGGCGTACGGCGCCTCGCGGAACGGCGCCGGCGGCATCCGGAAGCTGAATGCGAGGCCCTTCTCGGAGGAAACCTCCTCCACCGGGTCGAGGCGCCGGTCGTCGGGGCGCCAGCTGCCGAGGCGCCAGGTCCAGCCCTCGGGCTGGCCGGAAGCGGCGGCGAGCGCCCGCGCCAGCCGGTCGGCCCGCAGGATGTGGTGGCGCCAGTAGCTCTCGACGGCGAGCCGCGGCGTCGGCGGCACCAGCGGCCGCGACAGGGCGTGGCGCAGCACCGGGAGCGGGAACACGACCGGCAGCGACTTCTCCAGCCGCGCCCGGGCGGCACCGTTGCGCGCCTCGCGCCACAGGGCGGTCGCGGAGGGCGGCGTGTCCGCCGGCCCGGGCTCCGCGGCCATCGTCGGGAGCCGCTCCGCCAGGGTCGGCTTCGCGGCCTTCGCCGTCTTCGCTGTGGCCGCTCGCTTCGCCATGCCGGTCCCGAATCGGCCCGCACCGGCCGCGGCCAGGGCATAACGCCGGAGCGCCGCCGCACCAAGCGGCGGGCGCCCGGCCTCCCGGAGGCTCGCCCCGGGTCTGCCCCGCCCGCTGGTCCGCGGCGGAATGCCGCCTATCTGACACGGCAACGCTCGCGGCGCCGGGAGGCGCCGCCCCCGGACCCGGAGCACCAGCCACCATGACCGCCTCCTTCCTCGGCCGCCTGCGTCTCGTCGTCCTGGCGCTCGGCCTGGCTACCACCCTCACGGCCTGCGACGCGGTCAACCGGGTGCCGACGCTCGAGGAGGCCGCCAAGTCGCGCTGGGGCGAGGTGCAGAACCAGTACCAGCGCCGCGCCGACCTGATCCCCAACCTCGTCGAGACCGTGAAGGGCTACGCCCAGCAGGAGAAGGACGTGCTGGTGCAGGTGACGGAAGCCCGCGCCAAGGCGAGTTCGGTCAAGGTCGATGCCGGGACGGTGAGCGACCCGCAGAAGTTCCGCGAGTTCCAGGACGCCCAGAACCAGCTCTCCGGGGCGCTCGGCCGTCTCCTCGTCACCGTCGAGCGCTATCCCGACCTGAAGTCGAACGCCAACTTCCTCGCCCTGCAATCGCAGCTCGAGGGCACCGAGAACCGCATCGCGGTGGCGCGGCGCGACTACATCCAGGCGGTGCAGGCCTACAACACCGAGATCCGCACGATTCCCGGCCGCTGGATCGCCTCGACCCTCTACCCGGAGGCGAAGCCGATGGAGGCCTTCACCGCCACGCCCGACGCCAGCCGCCCGCCGAACGTGAAGTTCTAGGGCGCCTCACGATCGCGTCCCAATCGCGAATCTCTCCAGGTCTTTGATTTTGCGGCATTTTCTGCGACGAACCGGTATCCGCTCCGTCGGACAATGCTCGAAGCAGGTTTCGCAAGAGTGGGAGCCGGTTTTGCGGCAAAAACCTGCGACAGAACAAGAACCTGAGCGGACGAAGCGTTGGCCTGCCGACGCACGTCCGCTCGGGCCGATGCGCCGGGTCCCGGGGGCCGTCCTCGCCCTCCTGCTGATCCCACTCCTCCTGGTCCCGCTCCTTCCGGTCCTCTTGGCCGGGGCGGCGGCGGCCCTCGACCTGCCGCCTCTCACCGGCCGGGTGGTCGACGGCGCCGGCCTCCTGCCGCCCGAGGAGCGCGCGGCGCTCTCCGCCAAGCTCAAGGCGCACGAGGACAGGACCACCGATCAGGTCGTGGTCGCGACCGTCCCCTCGCTCCAGGGCACCTCGGTCGAGGATTTTTCCAACCGCCTCTTCCGCGCCTGGGCCCTCGGCACCAAGGCGCGCAACAACGGCGTGCTGTTCCTGATCGCCCCCGCCGAGCGCAAGGTGCGGATCGAGGTCGGCTACGGCCTCGAAGGCGCGCTGACCGATGCCCTGTCCAAGGTGATCATCGCGAGCGCGGTGGCGCCGAAGTTCAAGGCCGGGGACTTTCCCGGCGGCATCCGGGCCGGCGTCGACGGGATCCTCGGCATCCTCGGGGGCGACGCCGCCGAGTGGCAGCGCCGGGCGGAGGTGCGCGAGGATGCGGGCGGCACCCTCGACCCGGTCCTGGTGCTGATCCTGCTCGTGGTGATCGGCGTCGTGCTGGTCCGGCTCCTCACCCGGGGCGGCGGCGGGCCGGGACGGCCGCACCGGCGCAGCGGCGGCAACTGGATCGTCGTGCCCGGCCCGCCCGGCGGCTATGGCGGGGGATTCGGCGGAGGGGGCGGCGGGTTCGGCGGCGGCTTCTCGGGCGGGGGCGGCTCGTCCGGCGGCGGCGGCGCCTCGGGGGATTGGTGATGCCCGACCTAGTGAATCAGACGCCGCCGCTCAGCGAGGCGGACTGCGCCCGCATCGCGGCCGCGATCGCGGCGGCCGAGCGCGGCACGGCGGGCGAGATCGTCGTGATGGTGGCGGCCCGCTCGGGCGCCTATCGCAGCCTGCCGCCCGCGCTCGCGCTGGCGGGCGCACTCCTGGTGCCCTGGCCGCTGATCCTGCTGACCGGGCTCTCCGCCACCCGGATCTTCCTGGTCCAGCTCGCCGTGGCCCTGGCGCTGCTCCTCGGCCTGTCCGCGGCCCCGATCCTCGCCCGCCTGCCCCGCGCCCTGCCCCGCGCCTTCCGCCGGGCCCGGGCCCGGGCCTCCGCCCGGCACGAGTTCCGGGCCCGCGGCCTCGGCCTCACCCGCGGCCGCACCGGCGTGCTGATCTACGTCGCCCTGGCCGAGCGCTACGCCGACGTGGTGACGGACACCGGAATCGGTGCGGCCCCCGATGCCTGGCGGCCGGTGCTGGACGACCTCGTGGCGGCGCTCCGCCGCGACGCCCTGGCGGAGGGGCTGGAGCGCGCGGTGGCGGGCGCCGGCGCGATCCTGGCCGAGGCCGCCCCGCCGCGGCCCGGCGACGCCGACGAGTTGCCGAACCGGGTGATCGTGACCGGTTAGGGGAGCGGCGATGGCGCGGCCGGGTCGTCGAGGGGGGCGGCTCTCCCGTTCGTTCTCCCCCGCCCTCGACCCGCAGGAAGGACGCCCCGCCGGCCGGGGCGCCCGCACGAAGGGGCTTGCGCGGGAACGAGCGCGGCGCTAAACCCCCGCTCGCCCTCTTGGGGCGTCGGAGCGTAGCGCAGCCCGGTTAGCGCACTAGTCTGGGGGACTAGGGGTCGGAGGTTCGAATCCTCTCGCTCCGACCATTATTTCACAATGACTGAGGCGCGATCTCAGTCGGTGCCTTCGAGCCGTTTTGCAGAGCGTGTGGCAGCTCGCGGTTCGGGCGACGACCTTCCAGTGTTACGATAGTGGCCTCGGCGAGGCTTCGCGTCCGCGCCCGATAGCGCTCCAGGATTTTCTGCGCGTGGCCTGTGAGTGCCCCGTGATGGTCGCGGATCTCCGGCACGGTGCAATCCGCCTCCGCCACCATCGTCGCTGCCGTCCCGCGCCGGTCGTGGAAGTGCAGGCCGACAGTGATACCGGCCTCTCGCGTCGCCGCTGACCAGTGGTCGTGGAAATCCCGCTTCGTCCAGGGCGCGCCTTGATCCGTCGGCAGGATGGCGGTGGAACGCCGCGGCGCGGCGTCAAGCGCCGCCCGCAGCGCGATCGTCGCCGGCACGGAGACGGCTCTCCGGCTCCTGTCCTGGCGCAGGGTGATGGCCTCGCCGTGATAGGCGCTCCCCGGCAGGGCCGGCAGATCGGCTTGGTGCCGGCCGGTGTGCAGGGCGAGCGTCAGCGCAAGCCTGAGTTCCGGAACGGCTGCCTCCTCGAAGGCGGCCACGTGCTCCGGGATACCTCGGGCGGTCCTCGGCTGCTTCCGCAGGGCGAACGCAGGAAAGTGGTATTCCGCGAGCGGGTTTCTGGAGATTGGCCGTGCATCGGGCGTCGATGACCGAGAGGCACCGACCCGCCTCGACCTTGCACGTTGGATCCAGGCGATTATTCCGCTGCCAGTTGGATTTATCTCACGCGTATCATTTCGGCGTCTATTTCGTGTTATTTGCGCTACATCGCGCGCAAATAGGTCGAGATCGACTGGCTCGCGACTACATCGAGAAGCATTGAGCACGATTTTCCAGTATGCAACTCAGGCGCCGGGTTGGCCGTCAGCACGCGGTCGCGCTTAACTCCCGAGGGGATCGATCTGTCATGCTTCGTAGCCTGCTTCTGACCAGCACAGCGACTGCTCTCCTCGCGAGTGGTGCAGTCGCCGCCGACTTGCCGCGCCGCGCTGCCCCGCCGCCGGTCTTCACGCCGGTGCCGGTCTTCACCTGGACCGGCTTCTACGCCGGTTTCAACGCCGGCTACGCCTTTACGGAAAGTGATACGATCCGTACCACCGGCATCGGTACGCTCCAGACCAACGTGAACAACAATCTTCGCCGGCCCAACGTTCGCGTCTCGCAGGACGGGTTC
The DNA here is from genome assembly GCF_053764715.1 of Methylobacterium sp. Gmos1. NCBI lineage: Bacteria > Pseudomonadati > Pseudomonadota > Alphaproteobacteria > Hyphomicrobiales > Methylobacteriaceae > Methylobacterium > Methylobacterium sp. Gmos1. The sequence goes on from NZ_JBSNCC010000013.1 coordinate 162,669, forward strand.
ACCGGCGGCGGCCAAATCGGCTACAACTATCAGTTCACGCCGGGCTCGGGCTTCGTCGTTGGCGTCGAGGCTGACGCGCAGTACACCGATCTGCAGCGCTCGGTCACGCAATCCATCTTCCTTCCTGCGATCAATCCGAACCAGCTGACCAACACCTATCGCACCGATCTCAGCTTCCTCGGAACCGTGCGTGGGCGCATCGGCTATGCCTTCGACCGCGTATTCGTGTATGGTACCGGCGGCTTTGCCTATGGTGACGTGACCAACACCGTTGCGTTCCAGACAAATGCTCCGGTTACCTACTTCGGCAGCCGGTCGCGCATCGAGACCGGTTACGCCTACGGCGGCGGTATCGAGTACGCCATGCCGACCGATAGCTTCCTGAACTTCTTCCGTTCCAGCGCTGTGACGGTCAAGGCAGAGTACCTGCGCTACGATCTCGGCAGCCGCAACTTGCTCGTCGCTTCAACGGGCGCCCCGCTCAGCCCAGGCGTCGGCTACATCGCTCGCAGCCATACCGAAGGCAGCCTGGTGCGCGCCGGTATCAACTACAAGTTCGGCAGCTACTGAGACCGCAGCTTTCGTATGGAAATCTTCCGCAGGGCTGACTGACCGAGCAGTCCCTGCGCCCGTTCTTCGACGTGGTCGACCGGACCGCGTCGTGCCTTCATCGGCAATCGCCGCGCTCGCGGATGCGTCGAGCGCGGAGATGTTCGGCGATGCCGTCGAGGCCGCGCCTTCCTCGGACCAGGTCGTCGTGCTCGGCATCTGGGCGCGGGCGAAGCGCGCCCCTGCTGGGCTGCCCGGGAGCGGGAAGCGGGCCGCGGCGCGAGGGATCAGGCCGCCTCGGCGAGCCGACGCAGGTCCTGGTCGGCTGCCAACCGCCCGGACGAGGCCTCCAGGATCTCGATCCCCGCGACCGCGCCGGCGGCGTCGTAGGCGACGACGACGCCCGGCCGGACCTCCCGGCTCGCCACCACCTCGGCATCGGTGAAGCGGACGGACAGCACGTCGGTCGCGGTGTCGTAGCGGCCCTTCGCGGCTCGGGCCTGTTGACGGGCCGGGCTCGTGCGGGGGTCGTCGGGGGCGGGCTTCGAGCTCATGCCTGTGCGGATATCCGGACGAAGGTTGACGGATCGCCTCCGAGTCGCACCAGTCCGATCACCCTGGATCGGTCGGTGCCGCAAGCGCCCCTCCCCGGAATTGTCCTGTTATCCCGCATTCCGGGCGGCGCAGGGCCGCCCGCGGGAGGTCACCGATGGCGAGCGCACCCGACGCATCCACTCCGGCGGGCCGGACCGTCCACGACGTCGCGCTGGTGCGGGCGGATCCGGCGCAGCGCCCGCTGATCGCGCAGCTGCTCCAGCTCTACCTGCACGATGTTTCGCAGCACCTGCCGCGGGAGAGCCCGTGGGGCGAGGTGGACGAAAGCGGCCTGTTCGCCTATCCGCCCGGCCTCGACGGCTACTGGGGCGAGCCCGACCGGATCCCTTACCTGATCCGGGCCGACGGGCGCGTGGCCGGCTTCGTGCTGCTGAACGCCCGGTCTGCCCTGGATCTGCCCGTCGACCATGCGGTCGCCGAGTTCTTCGTCCTGCGCAAGAACCGCCGCGCCGGCATCGGCACCCGGGCGGCCCACCTCGCGATCCGGCGCCATCCCGGGCGCTGGGAGGCGGCGGTGAGCCGGTTCAACCCGGAGGCCCTGCCGTTCTGGCGCCGGACCGTCGCCACCCTGTCGCCGTCCTGCCTGGAGGAGCGGGCCGGCGACGAAGGGGACACGGTGCTGCGCTTCACGGTCCCGGGGTGACCCGCGTCAGCCCTGCAGCCGCGTCAGCGCCTCGCGCACCTTCTCGCGGCGGGCGAGGGCCGCCTCGCGGCGCTCGCGCTGCTCCTCGACCACCTCCTCGGGGGCGCGGGCGAGGAAGTCGGCGTTGCCGAGCTTGGCGTCGATCTTGGCGATCTCGCCGCCGAGCTTGGCATCCTCCTTGGTCAGCCGCGCCACCTCGGCGGTCAGATCGACCACGCCCTCGAGCGGCAGCGCCGCGACCTCGCCGCGCACGATCAGCTGCACGGCGCTGCGCGGGCTGCCTTCCGCGGTCTCGATCGAGGCGATGCGGCCGAGCCGGCGCACGGTATCGCCCCAGCGGGAGAGCCGCTCGCGCACCGCCTCGCTCGGCGAGACCAGCACCAGGGGGATCTGGGCGCCGGCCGGCACGCTCGTCTCCGAGCGGGCCGAGCGGATCTCCGAGACGAGGTCGACGACCCAGCCGATCTCGGCCTCGGCCTCGGGCTTGGCCAGCGCGCCGAGATCCGGCCAGGCGGCGAGCGCGAGCAGCGGACGCTCGATCCCGGCCTCGCGGGCCTTCGTCGCCCACAATTCCTCGGTGAGGAACGGCATGAACGGGTGCAGGAGCACGCAGATCTGGTCGATGAGATACGCGATCGTCCGGCGCGTCTCCTCCTTTGCCGGCCCGTCCTCGCCCTGGAGCACGGGCTTGGCCAGCTCCAGGTACCAGTCGCAGAACACGTTCCAGACGAAGCGATAGGCGGCGTTGGCGGCGTCGTTGAAGCGGTAGGCCTCGATCGCCCCGGTCACCTCGGCCACCGCCCGAGCGGCCTCGCCGAGCGCCCAGGCGTTGAGCGTCTGGGTCACGTCCTGCGGCGCGAAGGCGGGATCGAGCCGGCAGCCGTTCATCTCGGCGAAGCGGGCGGCGTTCCAGAGCTTGGTGGCGAAGTTCCGGTAGCCCTCGACGCGTTGCACCGAGAGCTTGATGTCGCGTCCCTGCGCCGCCATCGCCGCGAGGGTGAAGCGCAGGGCGTCCGCCCCGTAGCGGTCGACGAGGTCGAGGGGGTCGACGACGTTGCCCTTCGACTTCGACATCTTCGCCCCCTTCTCGTCGCGGACGAGGGCGTGGATGTAGACGGTGCGGAACGGCACCTCGTCCAGCGCGTGAAGGCCGAGCATCATCATCCTGGCGACCCAGAAGAAAATGATGTCGAAGCCCGTCACCAGGGCGGAGGTCGGGTAGTAGCGCGACAGCTCCGGCGTCGCGTCGGGCCAGCCGAGCGTCGAGAACGGCCACAGGCCCGACGAGAACCAGGTATCGAGGACGTCCTCGTCGCGCCGCAGGGCGACCGGCCGGCCGTGCGCCTCGGCGGCTTTCGCCAGGGCTTCCTCTTCCGTGTGCGCGACGAAGCAGGTGCCGTCGGCGTCGTACCAAGCCGGGATCTGGTGACCCCACCACAGCTGGCGCGAGATGCACCACGGCTCGATGTTCTCGAGCCACTGGAAGTAGGTCTTCTCGTAGGTCTCGGGCACGAAGCGGGTGCGGCCGTCGCGCACCGCCTGCATCGCCCGCTCGGCCAGCGGCTTGACGTTTACGTACCACTGGTCGGTGAGATACGGCTCGATCACCACGCCCGAGCGGTCGCCATGCGGCACCGCGTGGGTGTTGGGCTCGATCGTCACGAGCCGGCCGCGCTCCTCCATGAGCGCCACGACCCGCTTGCGCGCCTCGAACCGGTCGAGGCCGTGCAGCGCCAGGGCCTCGGGCTCCGGGCTGCTGTCTGCCAGGAAATCCGCGTTGCCCTCGAGGCTTATGCGGGCTTCCTCATCCAGGATATTGATCTGCGCCAGCCCGTGCCGGCGGCCGACCTCGAAGTCGTTGAAGTCGTGCGCCGGGGTGATCTTGACCGCGCCGGTGCCCTTCTCGGGGTCGGAGTACTCGTCGGCGACGATTCCGATGAGCCGGCCGACCAGCGGCAGGCGCAGGCGCTTGCCGACGAGCGCGCGGTAGCGCTCGTCCTCCGGGTGCACGGCGACTGCGGTGTCGCCGAGCATGGTCTCAGGTCTCGTGGTGGCGACCGTGATGGTCTCGCCCGTCTCGCGGCCCTCCTCGTCGACGACCGGATAGGCGAAGTGCCAGAGATGGCCCTTCACCTCGACCTGCTGCACCTCGAGGTCGGAGATCGCGGTCTGGAACTTCGGGTCCCAGTTCACCAGGCGCTTGTCGCGGTAGATCAACCCTTGCGCGTGCAGGTCGACGAAGACCTTGAGGACGGCCTTCGACAGGCCCTCGTCCATGGTGAAGCGCTCGCGCGACCAGTCGCAGGAGGCGCCCAGCCGCTTGAGCTGGTTGACGATGGTGCCGCCGGACTCCGCCTTCCACTCCCAGACCCGGCGGACGAACTCCGCCCGGCCCAAGGAGCGCCGGTCGGGCTGCTGCTGCTCGGCAAGGCGGCGCTCGACCACCATCTGGGTCGCGATGCCGGCGTGGTCGGTGCCGGGCTGCCACAGCACGTCCTTGCCGCGCAGGCGCTCGAAGCGGGCGAGCACGTCCTGCAGCGTGTTGTTGAGGGCGTGGCCCATGTGGAGCGAGCCCGTCACGTTCGGCGGCGGGATCATGATGCTGTAGGGCTCGGCGCCGGCCCGGTCCGGGCGCCCGGCCCGGAAAGCCTGCGCCTCCTCCCACTCGGCGGCGATGCGCGCCTCGACGGCGGCGGGATCGAAGGTCTTGTCCATCATCGCGAAAGCGCCACTCGCCGGCGTCCCGGGGCGCATCCACGGCGGGACGCGGGCCGCGCGGGCGCCGAAAACCAGAAACGAAAAAGGCCGGCCGCGCGAGCGGCCGGCCCCCGAGACCGCTTTCAAGCGGACCCGGGCCGTTCCGTCAATGGGAGCGCGGCCCGCGAAACTCAGCGCGAGGGATTCAGCGACCGCGCGCGACGCGCTCGATCTCGGCCCGGACCAGGCGCTCGACCATCACCGGCAGGTTGTCGTCGAGCCAGGCTTTCAGCATCGGCCGCAGCATGTCCTGCACCAAGTCCTCGATGGTGCGGGCGTTGCGGGTCAGCACCGTGGTGGCGAGCATGTCGAAGGCGTGGCCGACCGTGGCGTCGGTTGCCTGGGACAGGAGCCGGTCTTCCATCGCCGGGCGGGGCTCCGGCGCCGGGGCGGGCGGCGGGGCGACGGCCTTCGGAGGCTCCGGCGGCGGGGGAGCGGGCTCCGGCTCGATCTCGATCGCGTCGAAATCCATCGGCTCGTCGTCGCGGAAGGCGATCTCCGACATCGGGTCGAGCGCGTCGTCGAAGCTCGGCTCGGGCTTCGGCGGCGCCTTGGCGACCACCGGCTCCGGCTTCGGGGCGGGTTTCGGCGCGGGCTTGGCCACCATCGCGAGGTCGAGCACGTCGTCCTCGTCGGGCGCCGGCACCGCCACCGGGCGCGAGCCGGGAGCGGGCGGCTCGGCCGGCTTCTGGTCGTCGGCGATGATGCGGCGGATGGAGGCGAGGATCTCCTCCATCGAGGGTTCCTGCGTCTTGTCCTGCGTCTTGGGGCTCGCGGCGCTCATCCGGCTCAACGCTCGAGTGCAGAGGATCGGGGGTCGTCAGGGTACGCAGTATTCCACAGGTCCGGCCCCGCACAAGCGAGACGGCCCGCGCAACTCACAGCGAAGGCGCCGTCGGGCCGGACATGTGCCCGGGCGGCACCACCGCCCGGCGCCGGTCGGTCAGCGCCCGTCCGGCGTGCGCACGCCGTACCAGAGGTCCTTGACCTGGTCGTAATGCTGCTTGGCGCTGTACTGCGCCACCGGGACGGCGATGAAGCGGGTGGTGAGGCGGCCGACGGTCTGCACCACCTGGTAGGAGCCCACGACCCGGTCGCGCTGGGCGGCGATCAGGCTGACGCGGGCGGTCAGCAGTTCCTGCTGGGCGTTCAGCACGTCGAGGGTCGTGCGCTGGCCGACCCGGGCCTCCTCGCGCACGCCGTTCAGCGCCACCTCGTTGGCCTGGACCTGGGCCTGGGAGGCGATGACGCGGGCCTTGGCCGCCTCCAGCGCGCCCCAGGCGGTGACGATGCCGGCGCGGACCTGGTCGCGGGTCAGCTCGGCCTGGAGCCGGGTCTGGCCGACGGTCTCCTTGGCCTGGCGGATCTGCGCGTATTCGGTGCCGCCCTGGTAGAGCGGGACCGTGAGCTGGCCGATGATCGAGCCGGAGAAGTAGCGCGTGCCGGCGATCTGCTGGTCGAGGGTCTGGGCCGCGTTGCCGCTGATCGTCGCCGTCGGGTAGAGGGCCGATTCGGCGATCTTGACCTGCGCCTCGGCCGCGTCGACGGCGTGGAGGGCGGAGAGGATCGCCGGATGCTCGGCAAGGCCGATCTCGACCGCCGCCGTCAGCGTGCTCGGAACGTAGCGGTCGATCGGCCGGCCGGGGGCGAGCTGGCGCGGCTCGACGCCGATCACCTGCCGGTAGGTCGCGATGCTGGTGCGCAGGTTGGCCTCGGCCAGGCTGACCTGGGCCCTGGCGCCGGCGAGCCGCGCCTCGGCCTGGGCGACGTCGGTGCGGGTGACCTCGCCGACGTTGAAGCGGTCGCGGGTCTGGCGCAGCTGCTCTTCCAGCACCTCGACGTTGTTGCGGTTGAGCTCCAGCGTGGCGGTGTCCGCCAGCACGTTCATGTAGGCCTGCGCCGCCTGGAACAGCGTCGTCATCTCGGTGTTGCGCAGGGTCTCGCGGCCCCCCAGCACCTGCGACTCGGCCTGCCGGGTCTGGTTGTCGGTCCGGAAGCCGTTGAACAGGGTCTGCTGCACCCCGACGCCGACGGAGCGCGGGTACAGCGTCTCCTCACCGCCCCCGCTGCCGGAGGCCGCCGCCAGGGCGCTGAGCTTTCCCGAGAGGTACGAGACCCCCGCGCTCGCCGAGCCGGTGACGGTCGGGCGGTAGCCCGCCAGCGCCCGCGGCACGTTCTCGTCGGTGGCGCGCTGGCCGGCGCGCTGCGCGTTGAGCGTCGGGTTGCCCGCATAGGCCCGCGCGAGGGCGGTATCCAGGGTTTCCGCGGCCGCGCCCTGGCCCGCCACGGCGAGCGCCATGGCGGCGAACCCGCCAAGCCGAAGCCTGCGGAACGCCTGAGTTCCTGTGTCAGTCACGCCTGTCTACCCTGTGCGGCTAGCTCACAATGACCGGTCCTGCACCGCGGGCGGCGGAGCCGGTTCGTCATATCGCTGTGCCCACCTCGACCATGACCTTAGCCGAGGGCGGTGCCGGGAGCATCGTCCCCGCACTGTGCATGACCGAGTTTGGCCGGCGGTGCCGCATAAAAGCGACAGGTTGCCCAGGGGAAACCAGGGTCGCGGCCGGGCGATTCGCATGAGGATCCGCGCCGGGCGGCGGTGGCGCCGACGCACCCTGCAAGCCTTTGGTAAACGATTGCTTTCGCGCGTCGCCATCCTCACGGCCGAGGCCTCGGCCGCCTGGCCTAGGCCTCGGATCGGCGCCGCGGATCCAGCCGGGCGGAGGGGCTGGACGGCGGGCCCGCGCGGGGCCCCAAGGAAAAACCGCACCGCGGGTACGTGAGCCGGCGCCCCAGATCGGCGCAGCGGCATCCCCTTTCGGCGGTGGCCGGCGACGCCGGCGCGGGACGAGGCCGTCCCGCGCCGAGGCGTCAGAACGCGAAGCCGGCCTCGACCGCGAAGGCGCGCAGCGGCGGCAGGGTGGCGTCGAAGAGCGGGCGCGAGCCGAAGGCGTCGCCGGAGCGCACCCACAGGGTCGCCTTGGCCGGGCGGCCCTGGCCCTGGACGCAGGCGAGGCGGCCGCCGTCGGCGAGCTGCTCCAGCAGCGCTTGCGGGCGCTGCTCGACCTGGCCGTTGACCAGGATCGCGTCGTAGGGGGCGTGGCTGGCTGCGCCCTTCTCGAGCGGGCCGACCTCGACGGTGACGCCGTCGGTCAGCCGCTCGCGCGCCGCCGCGGCGAGGCCGGGGAGCGACTCGAGGGCGACCACCTCGGCGCCGAGGCGGCGCAGGAGGGCGGCGCCGTAGCCCAGTCCGGTGCCGACCTCGAGGACGCGATGGCCGGGCTTGAGGGACAGCGCCTGGACCAGGCGCGCGAGCACCATCGGGGCGGGCATGAAGCGGGTCTCGCCCTCCTCCGTGCCGACCGCCTGGGGCTGGTCGATATAGGCGAAGGCCTCCCGGCCCGCCGGCATGAACCGCTCGCGCGGGACGGCGTCGAACGCGTCGAGCAGCGCGATGTCGGTCACGTCGAACGTCCGGAGCTGGCAATCGACCATGAGGCGGCGCGCTTGCGCGTAGTCGAGCATGAACGTCTCTGGAGAGCTTGAGCGACGGCCAAGCCGCGACGGTCAAGCCGCCGGGCGACGCGGTTGTGGTGGATCGCCGGCCAAAAGGCAAGGATCCGGGCAAGGGGCCAGAACAGCCCGGTCCTGCGCGCGAGCGCCGGGCTGATCTGCATGGCGGACCGAGCGGGGGGACGGGTGGAGGCCTCGTCCGGTTGCGAGTCTTCTCGCAAAATCGATGACTTGGACGGCCTGACTATCTCCAAAAAGCCTTTTGGGATGCGGGATGAACCGCTCCGGGTTTTTCGGAGGCTGTTTGTCTTGGGTTCAGGCGGCCAGGGCTTGGTCGCCGACGTGGGTATGATAGCGCGCTTCGGCCTCGGCGGGAGGGACGTTGCCGATCGGCGCGAGCAGGCGACGGTGGTTGTACCAGTCGACCCACTCCAGGGTAGCGTACTCGACGGCCTCGAAGGAGCGCCATGGGCCACGCCTGTGGATCACCTCGGCCTTGAACAGGCCGTTGATCGTCTCTGCCAGGGCGTTGTCGTACGAGTCGCCGACGCTGCCGACGGACGGCTCGATGCCCGCACCGACCAGGCGCTCTGTGTACCGTAGAGCCAAGTATTGCGAGCCGCGGTCCGAGTGGTGCACCAGCCCGCTGCCCTGGACAGGACGGCGCTCGTGCAGGGCCTGCTCCAGAGCATCCAGAACGAAGCTTGCATGAGCGCTGCGTGAGGCCCGCCAGCCGACGATGCGCCGGGCGAACACATCGATGACGAAGGCCACATAGACGAAGCCCGACCATGTCGCCACGTAGGTGAAGTCGCTGACCCACAGGGCGTTCGGCCGTGGAGCCTTGAACTGACGGTTGAC
>NZ_JBSNCC010000014.1:0-169293 GCF_053764715.1 Methylobacterium sp. Gmos1
GAGCTGACCAGTACTAATCGCTCGATCGGCTTGATCGCTCTCATGATCCGTGTCCGGATCACACACACGAACACCACACACGATGAAGACACGACCGGCCGCCGATAGCGGCTGCCGGTCAGCCTGCTTGCCGGACGAACGTGCTTGGCCGGTCTGGTGGTCTGAGCGGGGTGTCTCAAACCCGATCCCATCTCGAACTCGGCCGTTAACCGCCCCAGCGCCTATGGTACTGTGTCTCAAGACACGGGAGAGTCGGTCACCGCCAGACCTGCCAAGCACGTCACATTCCCTCCTCACGACAACACCCTGGCGCGGGGTGGAGCAGCCCGGTAGCTCGTCAGGCTCATAACCTGAAGGTCACAGGTTCAAATCCTGTCCCCGCAACCAAACCGACGACGAAGCCCGCCCGCGAAAGCCGGCGGGCTTCGTCGCGTTCGCGTCCCTGCGCGACACATCGTGGATGCCGAGCCGAGGCCGGTCGCGAACTGGACCAGCACGAACGCGCGGAACTGGCTGTAGGGGCCGGACCGGATCGCCGGTATTGGCTGCGCTTGCCCGACACGGCTGCGCCCGTCGGCCAATCTCCATCCCGTTCGAGACCGCCATGCCCGATCCCACCTCCCTCGCCCTCTTTCTCGCGGCCGCCCTCGTGCTCGCCGTCACGCCCGGCCCGGGGCTGTTCTACGTCGCGGCACGAAGCCTCGCCGGGGGCCGGGCCGAGGGCGTCGCCTCCAGTCTCGGCACGGGGCTCGGCGGCATGGTCCACGTCCTGGCGGGCGGGCTCGGCGTCTCCGCCCTGGTGCTGGCCAGCGCAGAGCTGTTCGCGGCCCTGAAGCTCGCGGGAGCGGCCTACCTGGTCTGGATCGGTTATCGCACCCTGTGCGCGGCCCGCGTTACGGAACCTGCCACCGTGCCGGTCGGGGCGGTGCCGGGTGGAACCGGGCGTGCCTTTCGCGAGGGCGTGCTGGTCGAGGCGTTGAACCCCAAGACGGCTGCATTCTTCCTGGCCTTCCTGCCGCAATTCGTCGATCCCTCCGCCGGGCCTGTCGCGCTGCAATTCATCGTCCTGGGCTCGCTGTCCGTCGCCCTCAACACCCTGGCCGACCTCGCGGTCGCCGTCGCGGCCGGCCGCCTGCGCCGGGGAGCCATGTCCCGCCCCGGGCTGATCCGGCGCCTGCGCGAGGCCTCCGGGGCGGCGATGATCGCGCTCGGCCTCGGCCTCGCCCTGGCGCGGCGGCCGGCCGCCTGACCCGATTTGCGAAGGATGGATCCTATGCGCTTCACCGGCCTCTCCGCCTTTCCGATCACGCCCGCCGATCCCGACGGCCGCGTCGGCGTGCCGGCCCTGCGCCGGCTCGTCGCCCGGTTGTGCGAGGCGGGCGTCGATTCGATCGGCCTCCTCGGCAGCACTGGCTCCTACCCTTACCTCACGCGCGACGAGCGCCGGCGGGCGCTCGATGCGGCGCTCGACGAGGCGGGGGGACGGGTGCCGGTGATGGTCGGAGTCGGCGCGCTGCGGACCGACGAGACGGTTCGGCTGGCGCAGGACGCCCGAGCGGCGGGCGCCACGGCCGGGCTGCTCGCAGCGGTCTCCTACACGCCGCTCACCGAGGACGAGGTGTTCGAGCATTTCTCGATGGTGGCGCGGGAAAGCGGGCTGCCGCTCTGCATCTACGACAATCCCTCGACCACGCATTTCCGCTTCAGCCCGGAGCTGATCGGCCGCTTGAGCCGGCTCCCCGGCATCGTGGCCCTGAAGAGCCCGGGGCAGGAGCCGCAGGTGGTAGCCGATCACTTGGCGGGGTTGCGCGCGATCGTCCCGCAAGGCTTCTCCCTCGGTTACAGCGGCGACTGGACCACCACCGAGGCGCTGATCGCCGGGGCGGACGCCTGGTACAGCGTCGTCGCCGGGTTGTTTCCGCGAGTCGCCCTCGACATCGTCCGAGCCGTCGAGCGCGGCGATGCGGCGGAGGCGCGCCGGCTCGATGCCCGGCTCGACCCGCTCTGGGCCCTGTTCCGGGAGTATTCGAGCCTGCGGGTGATGTTCGCCTGCGCCGATCTCCTCGATCTCTGCCATGCCGCGCCGCCGCGGCCGATCCTGCCGCTCGGCGAAGAGGCACGGCGGCGGGTGGCCGAGGTGATCCGGGCGCTCGATCTGCGATAGGCACGAACGTCAAAGCCTCGCCCCTGCGTCGGAAGGCGCCGACGTCGCCGATGGCCCGGCCGTTGCTTTCCCCAACGGTCCGTGGCTGATACCGGCGGCATCGGCCCCCTCGACAAGGAACACGCGTGCCCCATGGCATCGACAGGCTCGCCCCGCGCGACCGGCGGGTCTGAGCGGTGAACACTCGTCCGCAAACCCCGCTCGACCCGCGCGTCGGCGCGCTCCTCGCCGAGATCGCGGCGCGGGACGGCGCCGCCCTGCACCGGGATGGCCGGCCCCTCGATCTGCGCGCGGCGGATGTGAGCCGACAGCGTCTCGCGCCGATGGCCGGCGAGGCGGCGTGGTGGGATGCGGACCGGCAGGGCTTGAACCTCGCGGGTGCCGAGATCCCCGGCAGCGACCTGGAGCAGGCCGACCTCACCGGCGCCACCCTCAAGCGCGCCCGGCTCGGCGGAGCCCTGGCCCGCTCTGCGGATTTTTCGCACGCGCTGATCGAGGAGGCGGATTTCGGCAAGGCCGACCTCAGCGGCGCCCGCTTCACCGGCGTGGCCGGCGGCCAAGCCGATTTTTCCGAGGCGATGCTGGAGGATGCGAGCTTCCGGGACGCGTCCCTGCGCTTCGCCCGCCTGCCCCGCAGCCTGCTCGACGGCGCGGATTTCTCCGGCGCCGACCTGTGGGGCGCCGACTTCACCGGGGCGGATGCCGACTACACGCGGTTTCGCGGCGCGCGGCTCGACGAGGTCAACCTCTCCGACACCAACCTGACCCACGCCGATTTCGAGGGCGCAAGCCTGACCAAGGCGCGGCTCGTCGGCTCGCGGCTGCGCAGCGCCAAACTGACCGGCGCGAAGCTCGACGGGGCGGACCTCTCCGGCGCCGACCTCTCGGCCGCGACGCTGGTGCGCCTCGACCTCTCCTCCTGTGCCCTACGCCACGCGCGCTTCGCCGGCGCCTGGCTCAACGGCACGCGCTTTCGCGCCGCGCAGATCGGCGAGGCGGTGGGCGAGGAGGTCGCCGGTGACTACGAGGCGGCCAAGGCGAGCTACCTGGCGCTGGAACAGAACTTCGAGAGCATCGGCAGCCGCGACGAGGCCGGCTGGGCCTATCGCCGCCGCCGGCGCATGGGCCGGCTGCATGCCGGGACGCTGTTTCGCACCGCCTGGCGGGAGCGCGAGCGCAACGGGATCCTCCGCCACGGCTACCGCTGGCTCGCCGACCGCTTCGTCGAGTGGCTGTGCGATTACGGCGAGAGCCTGTCGCGGCTGTTTCGTGCCTTCGCGATCTTGATCGTGGTGTTTGCCGGGCTGTTCGGCCTCACCGGCGGCCTGATCCCGGAGGGGAGCAGCGCGCCGACCTACAACGCGCTCGATCTCCTGAGCTACAGCGCCCTCAACATGATGACGGCGAACCCGCCGGAGATCGGCATCAAGCCGGTCGGACGGGTCACCAACCTGCTCGTCGGCGTGCAGGGCGGGACCGGGATCGTGCTGATGGGGCTGTTCGGCTTCGTGCTGGGGAACCGGCTGCGGCGGTGATTTCGTCGCTCAGCCTGCCTCGACCGTCATCGGCAGGTCCGCGGGCGGCGCGTAGCCTCCGAGATCGAGCACCCATCGCCCCTCCCCGTCCGGATCGGGCATGAAGCCGAGGCGGGGGTAGAGATCCGCCACCATCGCGTTGCGTCCGCTCGGGCGATAGAGACCGACGAGGCGCCGGGCGCCCCGGCGCGCGGCCACCCCTGCCAGGATCGCCAGCGTCCCCTCCTCGACCCGCCGCCCGATCACCCGGCAGCTCATCAACCAGGTCTCGACGACGAGATCGTGGCCCGCGAGCCGGCCGATCACGACCGCGATCACGCCGCTGTCGCCGAGCCGGTCGGTGAGGCGGAGCTGGAGCGTCAGGGCGGCGGGATCTCCGATCAGCGCGGCGGCATCAGGCTGGCGCAGGCGCCGGGTGGTGAGGTTGAACTGGTTGGTCTTGTTGACGAGCTGGACGATGCGCGGGAGTCCGAGGGCGTCAAAGGGACGGCCGACGAGCCGCATGCCGAGCCCTGCCAGGGTCGTGGCGAGATCGGGGCCCGAGCGCAGGTGATCCTGGGCATAGGCGCGGGCGCGCCCGCGATCCTCGTCGGTGAGCGTCACGGCCTCGAAGTAGCCCGCATCCGCCAGGCAGCGGGCGACGAGCGCCGGCTCGTCGGGCACCTCCGGCACCGCCACCATCGGCAGGTGCGCGCGCACCAGGGCGCGCTCGAACGGGTTGTCGTCGACGAAGACCAGGGCGTCGAGGCCGAGCCGGAGTTCCTGCGCGATGCGGCGGAGGTTCGTCGCCTTGTCGTCCCAGTTCGCCACGAAGGCGGCGACGTCGGGGAGGCGCAGGAGCATGTCGGGATGCTCCAGGAAGGGCCGGCGGGCGATCTCGGGATCGTTCTTCGAGCAGACCGCCAGCACGATGCCGCGGCGCGCGAGATCGCGGGCGTAGGCCTGGAGCGCCAGGAAGGATTCGCCGAGGGCGCTGCCCTGGCCGATGACGATCCCGTCGAGCCCGTCCTCGCCGATCGTCCCGCCCCAGAGCGTGTCGTCGAGATCGAGCACCAGGGCCTTGGCCGAGCGGCCGAGCCGGGCCCCGACGAGCCGGGCGACGAGATCGCCGTAGAGAGGGCTCGCGGCCGGCGTCACCGCCTGGCGGGCGCGCAGCCACAGCGCCGGATCGTGCCAGGCATCGAGCCCGTGGCGCGCCACCGCCTCGTCGAGGGCGAGGAGATCGACGCCGTCCTCGTCAGCGGCGTCGCGCAGGGCGGCGTTGAGGCGGGCGGTGCGGGCGGCGAGCGAGCCCGGCATCCGGTGCTCGCTCGAACCCATCAGGGTAATCGCCGCCGGCAGCAGCGCCTGCTGGATCACCGTGCAGCCATGCGCGGCCTTCGCCCGCGCCCAGAGGGAGCGCAGCCGGTCGAGCGCGTCGGCGATGCCGGCTGCGTCCGGCCCGGCGGCGGGGTCGCCCGGGCCCAGGAGGTCGGCCGCGTCGAGGGCGAGGAGCACGAAGTCGGGCCGGAGGGCCCGCAGGGCCTCGCCGTCGATCTCCTCGCGGTACTGGCCGTAGGTGCCCTCGGTCACGATCAGCCGGAGGTCGCGGCGCAGCGCCCCGACCCGGATCCCGGCGGCGAGGTGCGACAGGGTCGAGGAGCCGAGGAGCGCCAGCCGCACGGCCGGGCCGGAGGGCGCGTCGGCGGGGAAGCGCCGCTGCAATGCCCTGTCGAGCCGGTTGGTGCGTGCCGGGTCGAGGCGGGTGCGGGACAAGGCCGCGAGGGCGTCCCAGGCCTGTCCGTCGGGCAGGGCCTCTGCCGCGGCGAGGCGGGCGGCGAAGTCCTGCGGCGGCTCGGGCAGCCAGGAGAGGCCGGCGGTCACGCGTGAGCCTTGCGGGCGATCAGCGCCGCGAGGTCGCCGACGCGCGACAGGCCGTCGACCTCCCGGGTCGTGAGCTTGACGCGGAAGCGCGCCTCGACCGCGATCACGAGCTCGATCATCCGGGTCGAATCCCAGCCCTCGACGTCCTCGGCGGTCAGGTCCGGCGCGAGCGGGACGGGCTCGCCGAACACCTCCTCGAAGATCGGGGCAAGGGCCGCCAGGGCGGCGTCCTCGGTCACGGCGTCAGCCGCGCGGCGAGGATCTTCAGGCTCGCCCCGGCGAAGAGAACGGCGAAGACGCCGTCGAACCAGCGCCGCAGGCGCCGGTAGCCCTGGGCCATGCGCCGGTTCGAGAACGCCCAGGCGTAGCCGGTGAAGATCAGCGTACTCTGCAGGCCGACGGCGGCGATCACGAGCGCCAGCTCGGCATGCGTGGTCTGCGCCGAGAGACCGAGGGTGTAGAGCGAGCCGAAGAACAGGATCGCCTTCGGGTTGGTCAGGTGCAGGGCGAGCCCTTTGACGTAGTTCCGCGAGGGCGAGGCCCGGCCCGGTGCCGCCTCCGGTGCTCCCGTGATCGCGTTGCGGGCCGACTTGAGCGCCAGGATCATCAGGTAGGCGCCGCCGGCGTAGCGTAGGAGGTCGAGCGCCCAGGCGCTCGAGGCCATCACCGCCGCGAGCCCGAGCGCCGCGGCGATCGACCACGCCAGCGATCCGGTCACGACGCCGAGGGCCAGGGTCAGGCCGGCGCGGCGCCCGGCCTGCATCGCCGTATCGGCGATCGCCAGCGTCGCGGGGCCGGGACTGGCGGTGGAGACGAAGGCCGCCGCGAGGATCAGCGGCAGGTTGATCGAGAGGGACATCGGTCCGGCCTGTCGGTGCTGCGCCGGTGACGGCGGCGGGAGGTTGCCTTGCTCAACCCTCCTTCCGCAAGGGCCGGTTTCGCGGGACGACTCGCGACCCGCGCGAGCCGTGCCCTGCGCGCCGGGGTGGCCTGCCTGCCCGTCTCTTGCATGACTTGCCCGAGTTGCTAGCTCACGCTCATAAGAATCCCGGAGAGCCCCGGCATGAACGCCCGTCCCGACGCCCGCGACTTCGCCACTCCGCAGAAATTCGGCATCGGCCAGCCGGTGCCGCGGGCCGAGGACCCGGTGCTGGTGCGGGGCGAGGGCCGCTACACCGACGACCTCGCCCTCGACGGCCAGGCCTACGGCGTGTTCGTGCGAAGCCCGATCGCCCACGGCCACCTGCGCGGGATCGACGCCGAACCCGCCCTGGCGATGCCTGGCGTGCTCGCGGTGATCACCGCCGCCGACCTCGACGGCTACGGCACGATCGGCAATGCCCTGCCGTTCAAGAACCAGGACGGCACGCCGATGCGCAAGCCGGTCCACCCGTCCCTCAGCCTCGACCGGGTGCGCTACGTCGGCGAGCCGGTCGCCCTGGTTGTGGCCGAGACCCTGGCCGAGGCCCGCGACGCCGCGGAGGCCGTGGTGCTCGACATCGAGGACCTGCCCGTCGTGACGACGCCCGAGGAGGCCGCGGCCGAGGGCGCCCCCCTCCTCCACGACGACGCGCCCGGCAACCTCGCCCTCGACTTCCGCACCGGCGACCAGGCGGCGACGGAGGCCGCGTTCGGGCGCGCGGCCCACGTCACCTCCCTCGACCTCCTCAACAACCGCCTCGTCATCAACCCGATGGAGCCGCGCTCCGCCATCGGCGTCTACGAGGCGCAAGACGGGCGCTTCACCCTGCATGTCGGCTCGCAGGGCGTGTTCGGCTTGCGCAACAACCTCGCCGACGGCGTGCTGAAGCAGCCCCGCGACAAGGTGCGGGTGCTCACCGGCAATGTCGGCGGCTCGTTCGGCATGAAGGCGCCGGTCTATCCGGAGTACCTACCGCTGCTCGAGGCCGCCAAGCGCCTCGGCCGGCCGGTGAAGTGGACCGACCTGCGCTCCGAGAGCTTTCTGTCCGACCATCACGGCCGCGACGTCGCGGTGACGGCCGACCTCGCCCTCGACGCGGAGGGCAACTTCCTCGCCTTCCGGGTGAAGGGCCGCGCCAACATGGGCGGCTACCTCAACCCGCTGGCGCCGCTGTTCCAGACCGTGAACATCGCCCGCAACATGGTCGGCGTCTACCGCACTCCCGTCTTCGACGTGGCGGTGGAGTGCCTGTTCACCAACACCACGCCGATCGGCGCCTACCGCGGCGCCGGGCGGCCCGAGGGCAACTACTTCATCGAGCGGCTGATCGACACCGCGGCCGCCGAGATGAATCTCGATCGGGTGGAGTTGCGGCGGCGCAACCACATCCGCCCGGCCGACATGCCCTACAAGGCGCCGTCCGGCCTCACCTACGACAGCGGCGACTTCCCGGCCGTCCTCGACCGGGCGCTCGCCGCCGCCGACTGGGATGGGTTTGCCGGCCGACGCGCCGAAAGCGAGGCCAGGGGCCTCTTGCGGGGCATCGGCATCGGCGACTATCTCGAGATCACGGCGCCGCCGCAGAACGAGATGGGCGGCATCCGCTTCGAGGCCGACGGCACGGTGACGATCGTGACCGGCACCCTCGATTACGGCCAGGGCCACCTCACGCCCTTCGCCCAGGTGCTGCACGACCGCCTCGGCATCCCGATCGACCGGATCCGGCTGCTCCAGGGCGACAGCGACCAGCTCATCGCCGGCGGCGGCACCGGCGGCTCGAAGTCGCTGATGGCGAGCGGCACGGCGCTCGTCGAGGCCGGCGACCTCGTGATCGCCAAGGGCCGCGAGGCCGCGGCCTCCGTGCTGGAAGCCGGCCCCGCCGACATCGAGTTCCGGGAGGGCCGCTTCACCATCGCGGGCACCGACCGGGGCATCGGCCTCCTGGAGCTCGCCGCCAAGGTGCGGGCGGGCCTGCCCGACCCGGCGGCGCCGAAAAGCCTCGACGTCGCCCACACCCACAAGGAATCGCCCTCGGCCTTCCCGAATGGCTGCCACGTCGCCGAGGTCGAGGTCGATCCCGAGACCGGCGTCGCCACGGTGGTGCGCTACACCACCGTCAACGATTTCGGCACGCTGGTGAACCCGATGCTGGTCGAGGGCCAGCTCCATGGCGGCGTCGTCCAGGGCATCGGTCAGGCGCTCATGGAGCGCACGGCCTACGACGAGCAGGGCCAGCTCGTGACCGGCTCGTTCATGGATTACTGCCTGCCGCGCGCCTCCGACGCGCCGTTCATGGGCTTCGAGAGCCACGCGGTGCCCGCTACCACCAACCCGCTCGGGGTGAAGGGCTGCGGCGAGGCGGGCTGCGCCGGCTCGCTGCCCTCGGTCATGAACGCCCTCGTCGATGCCCTGCGCCCCCGCGGCATCCGCCACATCAACATGCCGGCGACGCCGCAGGCGATCTGGTCGGCGTTGCAGCACGCGGAGCATGGCGCGTGAGCGAGCCCGTCACCCTGGCGGCGCAAGCCCGCGTCGATACGCCGAGCGGCAGCCGCTACCTGACCCAGCTGTGCAAGGACTGGAGCCACAAGTTCCCCGAGACGACCTTCGCGCCCGAGCGCGGCGTGGTGCCGTTCGGGGAGGGCCGGCTCTTCACCGCGGAAGCCGACCCGGAGGGGCTGACCCTGCGGGTCGAGGCGCCCGACCTCGAGGCGCTGACCCGGATGCAGGGCGTGGCCGCCGAGCACCTCGCCCGCTTCGCCTTCCGGGAGGACCTGGGCGGGATCGCCTGGACGCGGGTGGGGTGAAGCCCCACTCTTGGGCCGTCCGGAACAGCCTTCGCCCGCAAGGAGACGATAGTCGCATGAACACGCACGACGCCCGCCTCGACCGGCTCGCCGAGGTCGCCGTGAGGGTCGGGCTCGGGCTCCGGCCCGGGCAGGAACTGGTGATGACGGCGCCCCTCGACGCGCTGCCGCTTGCCCGCCGCATCACCGCCCAGGCCTACAAGGCCGGTGCCTCGGTGGTGACGACCCTGCTCGCCGACGACCAGGCGACGCTGGCGCGCTTCGAGCACGGCCACGACGACGCCTTCGACCGGGCCGCCGGCTGGCTCTACGAGGGCATGGCGAGCGCCTATCGCGGCGGCGCGGCGCGGCTCGCCATCGCGGGCGACGATCCCTCGCTGCTCGCCGGCCAGGACCCGGACAAGGTGGCGCGCGCCAACCGCGCCCGGTCCAAGGCCTACATGCCGGCGCTGGAGCAGATCGCCAACTTCGCCACCAACTGGACCATCGTCTCGGCGGCGACGCCGGCCTGGGCCCGCACGGTTTTTCCGGAACTGCCCGAGGACGAGGCGGTCGCCCGGCTGTGGGACGCGATCTTTGCCGCCTCGCGGGTCGACGGGCCGGATCCGGTCGGCGCCTGGGAGGCGCATAACCGGGGCTTAAGCGACCGCACCCGCGCCCTCAACGCCCGCCGCTACGCCGCCCTGCACTTCCGCGGCCCCGGCACCGACCTGACCGTCGGGCTCGCCGACGACCATGAATGGTGCGGCGGCGCCACCACGGCGAAGAACGGGATCACCTGCAACGCCAACATCCCGACCGAGGAGGTGTTCACCACCCCCCACCGCCTGCGGGTGCAAGGCCATGTCAGCGCCACGAAGCCCCTCTCCTACCAGGGCACCCTGATCGACGGGATCGCGGTGCGCTTCGAGAAGGGCCGCATCGTCGAATCGCGGGCCCGCACCGGGGGCGACGTGCTGGCCAAGGTGATCGACACCGACGAGGGCGCGCGCCGCCTCGGCGAGGTCGCGCTGGTGCCGGCCTCCTCGCCGATCTCGGCCTCCGGGCTCCTGTTCTGCAACACCCTCTACGACGAGAACGCCGCGAGCCACATCGCGCTCGGCCAGGCCTACAGCAAGTGCTTCCTCGACGGCGGCGCGGGCCTGAGCGAGCAGGACTTGGCGGCCCGCGGCGCCAATCGCAGCCTGATCCACATCGACTGGATGATCGGCTCGGCCAAGGTCGACGTCGACGGCGTGACGGCGGACGGCCGGTCCGAGCCGCTGATGCGCCGGGGCGAGTGGGTGGATTGAGCGTCCGCGGGATTTCCTCCCGATCGATCCTGAAATCCTTCGCCTGATCCAGGGGCTCGACGAAGTCGAGAATCCGGGATGACGTGGACGGGACGAGCTCTGTCGGCGGGATCGCTGGTCCCAGTCGCCAGCGAGCCGGCCCCGGACCCCTACCCGACGTAGATCAGCCGCTTGCCGCGGTTCTCGCCGCGGTAGAGCGCGGCGATCGCCCCGGGGGCGGCCTCAATGCCCGTGGAGACGTCCTCGTCGAGTGTGATCCGGCCTTGGCCGTGCCATTGCGCCAGCTCGGCGACCGCTTCCTCGAAGCGGGCCTTGTGGTCGAGGACGACGAAGCCGCTCCAGACGAGGCGCCGGGTCAGGATCTCGCGTTCGACGCGGGGCCCGGTCGGCGTCTCGCCCCAGCTCGCCACCGAGGCGGTGCCGCATTGCACGATCCGGCCTCCGACCGCCATCCGGCGGAGCGCCGCGTCGAGGATCGGCCCGCCGACATTGTCGAAGTAGACGTCGACGCCGTCCGACGCCTCCCGCGCCAGCGCGGCGGGCCAGTCCTCGGTCCGGTAGTTCCAGGCGGTCGCGTAGCCGAAGGCCTCGCGGCAGCGGGCGGCCTTGGCCTCGTTGCCGGTGAGCCCGATCGGGCGGCAGCCGAGGTTGCGGGCGATCTGGCCGACGAGCGAGCCGACGGCGCCTGCGGCCGTGGAGACCAGCACCGTCTCTCCGGCTCGCGGACGGCCGAGCACGATCAGCCCGAGATAGGCGGTGAGCCCGTTCAGCCCGAGCAGGCCGGCATGGGCCGACAGCGGCACCGGCTCGCGGCAGCGCCGGAAGATCGCCGAGACCGGCACGGCGGCGTAATCCTGCCAGCCGAACCAGCCGTAGAGGAACTCGCCCTCGGCGACGTCGGGGCTGTTCGAGCGCGCCACCACGCCGACCGCCAGCGCCCGCATCGGCCCGCCGAGCGGCACGGGCTGCGCGTAGTTCGCCTCGGCGCTCGCCCAGCCGCGCTGCGCCGGATCGACCGAGAGGTAGAGGTTGCGCACCAGGATCTCGCCCGGACCCGGCTCCGGCACCGGGACGGCGTCGAGGCTGAAATCCTCGGGCTGCGGGATCCCGGTCGGCCGGCGGGCGAGGAGCACCCGGCGGTTGCGCCCCGGCAGGGTGTAGGCAGGAATATCGGTCGGGCCGGTCACGCGCGTCTCCTCCTGGCGGCGCGGTCATGCGGCACCGCTCTCGTTCCATTCCCGTCCGAGGAGAATGGGGTCGAATCCGTCTTCGACGCCGGACAGGCTCTCACAAGCCGGGCCCCTTGGCAGCTCCCAGGATCCGCCCCGGCCCGTTATTCTCGGCCTGCAGCACCACGACGTAGGAATCGGCATCCGCGACCGCGAGTGCCGCGCGCGGCACGTCGTAATGCGCCGGCGCTCCGCGCCAGGAGCCGACATGGTGCATGCCCCGCACGACGTTGCGGTAGGTGACGGTGCGGCCGCGATTCTCGCCGCGCCCGATCGAAACCTCGCGGATGCGGGCGACCGGCAGCAGCCACACCTCCGCGGTGCGGCCGGCGTCGCGCCCCGGGCCGACGTCGATCGCGATGCCGTCGGGGCCGGCCTCGCTGCGGACCGGCACCGGCAGGCTCGCGGCGGTGCCGGGATCGCGGATGCTGCGCTCCAGCGCCGCCCGGTCGGAGCCGACCACCGTCGCGGCGCCGTTCACCACCGCCTGCGGGGTGAAGACCTGCCGGTCGCCGCGCATGCCCGCATAGGCGCGCTGGCGGGCGGTGAACGAGGTGCTGGCCAGCGTGTCCTTCCAGCCGAGATAGTCCCAGTAGGTCACCGGCAGGGTGAGCGCGATCACGCCCGGGTCGCGCGCCAGCTCGTTCACCAGCCGGTCCGCCGGCGGGCAGGCCGAGCAGCCCTGGCTCGTGAACAGCTCGACCACCGCCCGGGGCGGCGCGTCCCTGGGGACGTCCTGGGCGCATGCAGGGCCGAGGAGGCCGAGGCAGGCCGGGACCAGGCCGGCGAGCAGGCGGTGGGGGGCTGCGCGGTTCATGCGTCATCAACACCCGGGCGGCGGGCGGAGAGAAGTCACGTTAGCTTGAGGCCGGCGCGGCGGCGGCCCGGACGGCGGTGCCGACCGGCAGCATCGACGGGCGCCAGCGCCGGTGCATCCACAGCCACTGCCCGGGCTCCTCGCGCACCCAGCCGGCGATCACGTCGGTCATCGCCTGCATGGCGCCCTGGACGTCGATCGCGCCGCTCGCGTCCCGCGGCAGGGTCAGGGCCGGGGTCAGTTCCAGGCGGAACCGGTCGCCCGGCAGCCGGACCACCCGCACCCCGTGGACCGGGCAGTCATAGTGCCGGGCGAGCTTTGCGAGCAGCGGATTGACCAGGGCCGGGTGGCCGAGGAAATCCACCACCACGCCGCGGGTGAAGTGCTGGTCGACCAGCATGCCGAGATGACCGCCGCGCTCGATCACGCCCTGCATCTTGAAGGCGGCACCGGGCCCGGCCGCGGTGAGCCCGCCCATCGTGGCGCGGCGGACCTCCTGCACCAGCTGCGCCGCGGCCGGGCTGTTCGGCGGGCGGAACACCGCGCTCGCCTCCAGGCCGAAGCGGGCGGCGCAGATCGCCGGCAATTCCCAGTTGGCGAGATGGGCCGAGAAGATCAGCCCCGGCTTGCCGTCGTCGCGCAGGGAGAAGAAGTGCTCGATGCCCTCGACCTCGATCCGCCCCGGCCTTGCGGCGTCCGGATCGTAGTCGAAGATCTCGGCGAGATGGGCGTACTCGGCACCGGTGCGGCCGAGATTGTCCCAGGAGGCGAGCGCAAGCGCGGCGATCTCGGCCTCGCTCCTCTCGGGAAAGGATTGGCGCAGGTTTCTCAGCGCGGTGCGGTGCGAGGGCAATCGAGGCCCGATCGCCCGGGCGACCGCCGCTCCGGCGGCCGCGGCGCGCGCGGGCCCGAGCAGGCGGGCGAGCGCGAACAGCGCGCGGACCACGAAGACCATCGGCAGGCCGGCGAGGCGGGACAGGGCGCGGTAGAGCCTCAGCTTCAAACGCAGCACGATGATCTCACGAAGCAATCCGGTCAGGAGAACGGGCAGAGGCAGCCGATTGCGCAGGATTGTTGAACCCTGCACGCCGCCTCTTCTCCCGCCCGACCGGTTTGCGCAAGGGCGCGGGGGTGATTCCCGCACACTTCCTGCGCGATCGTGGCGTTCAGAGCGTGACGAGGATCTTGCCGAACACTTTTCGCGATTCGAGCCGCTCGAGCCCCTGCGCGAAATCGCCGAGCGGCAGCACGGTGTCGATCACCGGATTCATCCCGTCCGCCATCTTGGCGAGCGCGTCGCGGATGTTGGCGATGCGGCAGCCGAACGAACCGGTGATGCGGTATTGCTGCTGGAACAGCTGCATCAGGTTCATCGTGGTCGAGACGCCGGAGGTCGACCCGCAGGTGACGAGCCGCCCGCCGCGCTTGAGGCAGAGCAGCGAACCGTTCCAGGTCTCGGGCCCGACATGCTCGAACACCACGTCGACGCCCTTGCGCTTCGTGGCCTTGCGCACCTCGCCCTCGAAGCGCTCGGTGCGGTAGTTGATGACGTGGTCGGCACCCAAGTCCTTCGCCTTCTCGCCCTTGGCGTCGTCGCCGACGGTGGTGAACACCGTGCAGCCGATCGCCTTCGCCATCTTGATCGCGCTGGTGCCGATGCCCGATCCGCCGGCATGGACCAGGATGGTCTCGCCGGGCTCGAGCCGGGCGTTGTCGAACAGCATGTGCTGGACGGTGCCGAAGGCGATCGGCGCGCAGGCCGCATCGGTGAAGCTCACGCTGTCCGGTACCCGCACGACGAGGCGCGCCGGCAGGTTGACGAACTCGCGGGCAAAGCCGTCGACGTGGAAGCCGAGCACGCCGCCGACCTCCTCGCAGAGGTTGTCGCGGCCCTCGCGGCAGGCGCGGCACTTCCCGCAGGTGAGCGCACCGTAGGGCGCGACCTTGTCGCCGACGCGCAAGCCCTCGACGCCCTCGCCGAGCGCGGCGATCTCGCCGGCGGCCTCGGCGCCGACCGTGAGCGGCAGCTTGCGCTTGGCGAAGGCCATGCCGCGAAAGCCCCACACGTCGATGTAGTTGAGGCCGACGGCGCGGACCCGGATCTGCACCTCGCCGGGGCCGGGGGCAGCGAGGTCGGGGACCTCGGTCAGGCGTAGGTCGCGGTCGCCGAAGAGCTGGAGGGCTTTCATCAGGGTCCTATCGTGTCTCGGGCCGGTCGGCTCGGGGCCTCCTCGACGGAGACGAGCCGGCTCAGAGGTCGTCGAAGGCTGCCGCGTCCTCGGCGCTGTTCCACTCATCGAGCAGGGCAGTCAAGATCGCGAGATCGAGATCGGTCTCGTCCGGACAAGCCTCGGCGGTGGACGACTCGACCAGCGGATGCGCGGATGGTGCCGGCTCGGGCTGCTTCCCGAGGTCGTTGTCCCGGCCGCACTGGCGGCCCGTCGTCGGCGCCATCGGGACCTCGACCGTGCAACGATCCCGGTTGCTGCATATCCCGATCATCGATCCTGCCTTCTCCGGCGCCTCGGACCGGGCGGGACCGACTCTCCGCTGTGACGTTGTTGTCCGGCGCCCCGCTTGGTACCATGACCACAGCGGCATTTTGAGCGTGACGAGCCGCGCTCGATGCAAAATCACTCTTGAGCACAAACGCTATGGCATCTCTCCTGCACGATGTGCCGAATGCTGACCCTGGCCACGCGCGGCAGGAGGACATTGCTTCGGTTCAGGATTTCGATATCGAGATGGCCAACCTGACCGAGGAGGATACCGGCGTGCCCGGTACGATCTACATATCGACGACGGTTCCTCGGCACGCGGCGCGCGTGAAATGGTACGAGGCGAGCCCGAAGAACCCGAACGTCGGCTTCATCGCGCTCTCGATCGAGGCCGAGCCGCACATTCGCGTCAACAAGCTCGGCAAAAATTACTCGATGCGATCCCTCGACCTGGCGAAAGCCTGGATCGCGAAGAACGAGACTGATCTCGTGAGGTTCTGGAATGAAGGTAGTATCTGGAATCGGCGCCAGATGAATGTGTTCCTGGACGGTCTGAAGAAGGTCTGACCGGCACGCGGAAGTGCTGGCGAGGGCCGCTCCGCCGCCCGTCGTCAGCGTCGAGGCGGCATCAATGGTCTTCACTCCGGCGTCAGGTACCGCCGCCGCGCCCAGCCGACGATCGGCCCGAGCTTCACCCGGCACCAGGTCAGCCCGCTTGGGGTGTCGTTCGTGCAGCCGAAGCCGCGCAGGCGGCCTCGCGGTGGGGCCTGCCCGATGGCCGGCGAATCGGCGTCCGGCGTCTCGCGGATGCTGAGCGTGTCGCCCGGAGGCAGCCCCTCGACCCGGAAGAACTCCGGCCGGCCGAAATCCTGCGCCTGCGCGCAGGCCGGAGCGAGGAGGAAGGCCGCGGCCGCGGCGGCGCGCAGGCAGGCGCGCGAGGAGGGGTGCCGCATGGGTCCGTTTCGTCAGCTGCGGTGGATGCCCATCATCGCGGTGAGCCCGCCATCCACCGGCAGCACCGCACCGGTGATGTAGCCCGCGGCCGGGCTCATGAGGAATGCGACGAGATCGGCCACCTCCGCCGGGGCGGCGAAGCGCCCGGCCGGGATCTGCTTCTCCATCCCGGCGCGATGGGCGGCATAGGGTGCCATCATGTCGGTGTCGATGAAGCCGGGCGCCACCACGTTGACGGTGACGCCGCGCCGCGCCGATTCGATCGCGAGCGTGCGGCAATAGGCGATCAGCGCACCCTTGCTCGCTGCGTAGGCGGCATTCCCAGGATTGGCCCGGAGTGCGGCCACCGAGCCGATCGCCACGATGCGCCCGGCCCTGGCCCGGGTCATCGGCCGCACCAGCGCCTTGGCGAGGCGGGTGAGCGACCAGAAATTGACCTGCATCGCGGCTTCCGCCCGGTCCTGGTCGAGCACGGCGGCGAGGCTGTCGCAGGGCTGGCCGGCATTGTGGACGAGGCCGAAGATCGCCTCGCCCTCCATCACGGCGCAGAAATCGTCGAGCGCCGCACGATCCGACAGGTCGAGCGGGTGCGGCCGCATCCGCTGTTCGGGATAGAGGGCGGTGAGTTCCAGCGTCAGCGCCTCGGCCGCCTCGCGCGAGCCGCGATAGGTGAAGTCGACGTCGTGGCCCGAGGCCGCGAGCGCGCGGACGATCTCGGCGCCCAAGCCCCGACCGCCGCCGGTGACGAGGACGCGCCGGTTGTGGATCGCGGCGCTCATACGGGCTCCGCCCCGAACACCAGGCAGGTGTTCTGTCCGCCGAAGCCGAAGGAGTTCGACAAGACAGTCGTCACCGGCACGTCGCGGGCGCTGGTCACCACGTCGAGGGGGATCGCCGGATCGGGCACGGCGTAGTTGATGGTCGGGGGCACCCGGCCGTGGGCGATGGTGAGGAGCGAGAACGCCGCCTCGACCGCGCCGGCGGCGGTCAGCGTGTGGCCAATCATCGACTTGTTCGACGAGATCGGCACCGAGCGCATGCGTTCGCCGAACACCGCGAGGCAGCCCATCGCCTCCATCTTGTCGTTCTCCGGCGTGCCGGTGCCGTGGGCGTTGACGGTGTCGATCCGGTCGGGGGACAGGCCGGCATCGTCGAGCGCCGCGCGGATCGCCGCGATGATCGGCGCGCCGTCGGGGCTCGAGCGGGTGCGGTGGAAGCCGTCGCCCTTCTCGCCGCAGCCGAGCACGTAGCCGAGGATGCGCGCGCCGCGCGCCCGCGCCCGCCCTGCATCCTCCAGCACCAGGGCGGCGGCGCCCTCGCCCATCACGAAGCCGTCACGATTCTTGGCGAAGGGCTTCGAGGCGGCCTCCGGCGGGTCGTTCTGGGTCGAGAGGGCCGAGAGCAGCGAGAACCGGATCAGCGATTCCGGGTTCACCGAGCCGTCGGTGCCGATGCAGAGCGCCGCCTCGACCTCGCCGCGCCGGATCGCCTCGACGCCGAGCTGGATCGCGGTCGCGCCCGACGAGCACGCGGTCGAGAGCGAGATCGGTGAGCCCCTGGTGCCGAAGCGGTCGGCGATGCGGTCGGCGACCGTGCCGAAGATGAACAGGTCGTGCCAGTCGTCGAAGCGCCGGCTGCCCGCCGCCCGCAGCAGGTCGGCGTAGGTGACGTCGCCGCTCGTCGCCGCGGCCTCGGCCAGCGCCTGGCGCTGCGGCCACTCGATCTCAACCGGCGGCACCGCCATGAACAGCGCGCCCGGGAAGTCGCCGGAGAGGCCCGCCTGCGCCACCGCCTCGTCGGCCGCGGCCTCGGCGAAACGTTGGGAGAGCAGCGGCGCCACCATCGGGTCGGCGGCGATGAAGTCGACCGTGCCGGCGATGCGGGTGCGCAAGCCCTCGGTCGGGAAGCGGGTGATGGCGTGGATGCCGGAGCGCCCCGCGGTGAGCGCCTCCCAGTTGTCGGCGGCGCCCTGTCCCAGCGAGGTTACCACGCCGATGCCGGTGACCGCCACCAGCGGGCGGCCCATCGCGTCGCGGTCGCGGCTCATGCGGTTTCCCCTGCGGTGGTGAGGCGCAAGACGCCCTCGCCCCGGCGATGGCCGACCGTCGTGACGGCGACCTCGCGGGCGTCTCCCTCCGCCACCAGGGCGGCGGCGAGGCTTACGCCGAAGGGAGCGGCGGCCTCGAGTGTGTGGCCGGTGACGTCGCCGAGCGCCCGGACCGGCGCCCGTGGCGCGAGCGTTCCGAGCGCGTCCTGTTCCTCGGCGGTGATGCCGGCACAGCCGGTCGCGGCCGAGATCACGGCGTCGGGCGCGGACAGCCCTGCCCGGGTCCAGAGGTTCGTCAGGCTCTCGGCGACGCTGCCGTCGCGGCGCTTCGTCCGGTCGCTCGCCACCGCGTCGAGCCGGGCGAGCGCCCGGGCGCCGCGGCTCTTCGCGTGGTCCTGCGCCTCCAGCACCAGGAAGGCGGCGCCTGAGCCGAGGATGAAGCCGGGTGTGTCGCCGCGGGCGAAGACCGGGCGGTAATCGGGTTTCGTCAGGTAGCCGCCCATCTCGTGGATCAGCAGCACGTCGGCGCGCTCGGCGTTGTACGAGCCGCCCACCAGCACGATGTCGAGCTGGCCCGCCGCGATGCGCGCCTGCGCGATGCGCAGGGCGTCGACGCCGCTCGATTCCTCGCCCATGAAGGTGCGCGAGGCGCCCGTGACACCGTGCACGATTGCGATGTTGCCGGCGAGCAGGTTCGAGAGCTGGGCGAGGAACAGCGTCGGCCGCAGGTCGTTCTGCAGGCGCTCGTTGAGGTAGGGGCCGGGATCGGCGGCTTGGCGCAGGCCGGTCAGGATCTGGCCGTCGACGGCGTAGTCGCGCTCGCCGCCGCCCGCCGCCACGACGAGGTGCATCGCGCTTTTGAGCGCCGCATCGGCCTTGGCACCGGCGGAATCGAGGGCGAGGCCGGCGGCGTAGACGCCGAGGCGCTGCCACGGCTCCATCTGCCGCTGGTCGGATTTTTTCGGGATCTGTCCGTCGAGGGTCAGGGGCGCGACCGGATGGACCGGGTAGGGCGCGAAGGTCGCCGCATCGGTGCGCGGCGCGCCTCCCGAGCGGTAGGCCGCGAGATGCGCCGCGACGCCCTCGCCGGCGCAGGACACGAGCCCCAGGCCCGTGACGACGACTGGCCGTGTCACGTTTGCGCTCCGTCGAGGAGGCCGATGCGGGCGGCGCGCTCGCGCATCGGCGCGTCGAGCCCGTCCGGGAACGGCATGGTCTTGAACCGCAATTCGGCGTTGCAGAGCGGCTTGCCCTCGGCCCGGATCGCCGCCTTGGTCACGGCGTAGCCCGAGCCGTCGTGCTCCAGGCTCGCCTCGACCTCCAGCACGGCGCCGGGGCCGACGAAGGAGCGGAAGCGCGCCTTGTCGACGCCCATCAGGAACGGCATGTGGCTGAACGAGGCCCGGGCGAGCAGCAGGTAGCCGGAGGCCTGCGCCATCGTTTCGGTGAGGAGCACGCCGGGCACCAGGGGGTGGCCGGGGAAGTGCCCCTCGAAGACCGGGCTCTCCATCGGCACCGTGGCGAGCGCCGCGAGGCGCCCGCCCTCGCGGTCGAAGCTCACGACCCGGTCGATCATGTCGAAGTATTCGAGGCGCATCCCCGCGACCGCCTAAACCCGGATCAGACCTTGGCGGCCTTCTCGGCCACCAGGCCGTCGATGCGCTCGCAGAGGTTCTTCAGCACGAAGTACTGCTCGGCCGGCACCTTGCCCTCGTTGACCTCCTGGGTCCACTGCTCGAGCGGCAGCTTTATGCCGAAGGTCTTGTCGATCTCGAACGCGATGTCGAGGAAGGCCAGGCTGTCGATGCCGAGATCGTCGATGGCGTGGCTCTCCGGCGTGATCTTCTCGCGCGGGATGTCGGCGACGTCGGCGATGATGGTGGCGACGCGGTCGAAGGTGTCGGACATGGACGTGCAGCCGTCTTCCTGCTGAAGGTCGGCTCGAACGGCGCGACCTTCGGGCACCGCCCGCGCCCCGGCCACGAAACCGCCGACCTTGAAAAAAGAGTCCGCCGGGTCGCACCCGGCCGAGGGGCCCGCATACACGAGGGGGGCCGGGCCGGCAACCGCACGGCATTTCCGCGGGCACCTCCCTGCCCTAGGTCAGGTCGGATGACGCATCCGTGTCGCGGCTGCGAGGAATAAACCGGCATGGAACACGTGAAGCCGCCGCCCGGGCCGATACCCGGACCTGGACCCGCCCCGGCCGGGCCGCCGGCGCCCGCGGGCGGCACCTCGGCCTTTGCCCGCGCCGCCCTGGTCGTCGCGCTCGGCGCCCTCGGGGTGTGGGTGCTGCACCCGTTCCTGCCGGCGCTGGTCTGGGCGGTGATCCTGTCGATCGCCCTCTGGCCCCTGCGCGAGCGGCTGGTGCGGATCAAGCCGCCCGGCAAGCACAACATCCTGTGGCCGGCGCTCCTCACCCTGGCGGTGGCCCTGGTGATCCTGGTGCCGCTCGTCGTCGTCGCGATCCAGGCGGCCCGGGAGGCGCACGACGCGGTCGCGTTCTGGCGCCAGATCGAGGAGCAGGGCTGGCCGGTGCCGGACTTCGTCTCGCACCTGCCTTTCGGCGCCGCGCAGGTCTCGGCCTGGTGGCAGGAGAACCTGAGCCACCCGCAGGGCTCGTCCGAGGTCTTGAAGCGCGTCGACCAGTCGATCAACCACTCCTCGCTCGTCGGCTTCGGGCGCACCTTCGGCAGCCAGATCGTTCACCGGGCGATGCTGTTCGGCTTCACGCTGCTGACCCTGTTCTTCCTCTTCCGCGACGGCCCGTCCCTCGCCGCGCAGGGGCTGTCGGCGGCCCGCCGACTGTTCGGCCCGCGGGGCGAGCGGGTGGCGCGCCAGATGGCGGCCTCGGTCCACGGCACCGTCGACGGGCTGGTGCTGGTCGGCCTCGGCGAGGGTTTCCTGCTCGGCGTGGTCTACTATTTCGCCGGCGTGCCACATCCGGTGCTGCTCGGCGCCTTCACGGCCCTCGCCGCGATGATCCCGTTCGGGGCCCCCGTCGCCTTCGGCCTCGCCGCCCTGCTCGCGGCCGCACAAGGGGGCGTCACGGCAGCGATCGTCGTCGCCGCGGCGGGTCTCGTCGTCACCTTCGTGGCCGACCACTTCGTGCGCCCGGTGCTGATCGGGGGCGCCACCCGCCTGCCCTTCCTGTGGGTGCTCCTCGGGATCCTCGGCGGCGTCGAGAGCTTCGGGCTGCTCGGCCTGTTCCTCGGACCGGCGGTGATGGCGGCCCTGGTGCTGCTGTGGCGCGAGTACACGGCCGGCGACGACCACGCCGTCGCCTGATCGGCTTCTCGCAAGGACGGTCCTTCCCGATGAGATTCGTGCTCGCCGCGGCCCTGCTCGCCGGCCTCTCCGCCTCTCCCGCCGCGGCGCAGTGGGACGACGGCCGGACCGTGCGGCGCAGCGACGACGCCCCGCGCTTCGGCGCCGATGACGAGGATGGACCGCGCGACCGGCGGGACTTCGGCAGCCGTGATCCGGACGAGATCATGCCCCGGCGCCGCGACCGGGATCGCGATGTCGGCGGTTGGCGCGACCGGGACGATCGCCGCGAGGCGGACGGGCGCCGGTGGGACGACCGCTCCCGGGCGGACCGCTACGACCGTTACGACCGCTACGGTCACCCGCCCTACGGGCCCGGCGTTGCGCCGCCTGCGGCGCCGGGCGGCGTCTTCGTCGTGCCGCCGCCGATCCCCGGCGCGCGCAACTACTGATTCGCGCAAACCCGAGACTCGTCGATGACCCAAGCCCCCACCTTGCGCGGCGAGCCCGCCCGCCGCCTCGCCGCCCTCGACCTCGCCCTGCCGCGGGTGCCCGAGCCTCGCGGCGCCTTCCTGCCGTTCTCGCGCATCGGCACGACGCTGTGGCTCGCCGGGCAGATCTGCGAGTGGGAGGGCGAGGTGCGCTTCACCGGTCCGGTGACCGACATCGCGACCGGCCGGGAGGCGGCGCGGATCTGCGCGCTGAACCTGCTCGCGTCGCTGAGCCTGGCGCTGGACGGCGACCTCGACCGGGTGGTGCGCTGCCACCGCCTCGGTGGCTTCGTGCAGGCGGAGCAGGGCTGGCCCGACGTGCCGAAGGCGGTCAACGGCGCGTCGGACCTGATGGCGGAGCTGTTCGGCGAGGCCGGGCGCCACGCCCGCACGGCGATCGGTGTCGCCAGCCTGCCGGCGAATGCCAGCGTCGAGGTCGACGGGATCTTCGAAATCCGCTGAGGGTCAGAGCTTTGCTCGACGAAAAGGGTATCGGTTCGTCGAAGGTATGCCGCAAAAACAACGACGTGGAGCGTCGCTCGCGGCGCTCTAGTGCGCGTCGCGGCCCGTGTGGTAGCCGGCGGCCTGCTCGACCAGGGTGAGGATGTCGAGGGCGCGCCAGGGCTTGGGGATGAAGGTGGCCGACATGCGCAGGTCGCTCGGCTGGTCGCCGGCATCGCCCGAGGTCAGCAGCACGTGGACCCGCGGCCAGGTGACGCCGATGATGCGGGCCAGCTCGAACCCGCCGATCTGGCCCGGGGTCCGCACGTCCGAGAAGACGACGTTCACCTCGTCGCCGCGCTCCCGCAGGATCGCGAGCGCCTTCTCGGCGGTCTCGGCCTCGATGACGCGGAAGCCCGTTTCCTCCAGCAGCGTGGCCGCGAGGAAACGCTCCTCCGGTTCGTCCTCGACGACCAGGATCACGGGCTGGGTCTTCGCGGCGGCGCTGGACTCGGTCATGTGCAGGGAACGAGCTTGCGGCCCACTGGTTGCATAGCTCCCGGGACCCTGCGCGCATCCTTCCCGAGGTGTTGCGGCATTGCAAGGCTCGCCGCAACACCAAGCCGTGACTCAGGCGACGCCGTGGTCGCGGAACCACGCCAGCATCCGCCCCCAGCCCTCCTCCGCCGGGCCCTTGCGGTAGCTCGGGCGGTAATCGGCGTGGAAGCCGTGCGGCGCGTCCGGGAAGATCACGATGTCGACAGTCTTGCCGGCGGACTTCGCGGCGTCGCGCGCCTTCTCGACGTCGGCGACCGGGATGCCGGTATCGGCGGCGCCGTAGAGGCCGAGGATCGGCGCGCGGATGTCCGGGATCACGTCGGCGGCGGTCTTCGGCTGAATGCCGGTGCGGGTGCCGCCGAAATTGCCGTACCAGGCGACGCCGGCCTTCAGGTTGGCGCTGTGGGCGGCGTAGAGCCACACCGTGCGTCCGCCGCGGCACCAGCCGGTGATGCCGAGCTTGCCCGCATCGCCCTTGGCCTCGGCGGCGGCCCAGGCGGCGGTGGCGTCGAGGTCGCCCATCACCTGGGCGTCCGGGGTCTTCGAGACCACCTCGCGGACGATCTCCTGCACGTCGGTCATCTTCGAGACGTCGCCCTGACGGGCGAACAGCTCGGGCGCGACCGCGGTGTAGCCGGCCTTGGCGAGCCGCCGGCAGATGTCCTTGATGTAGTCGTGGACGCCGAAGATCTCCTCGACGACGAGGACGATCGGGAACGGCCCGGGGCCTTGCGGCATCGCCCGGTAGGCCGGCATCGGCCCGTCGCCGACCGGGATCCGGACCTCGCCGGCGACGATGCCGGCCTCGTCGGTGTGGATGGCCTGCGCCTCGACCCGGGTGGTGGCGAGGGTCAGCCCGGTCATCAGGCTCGTCATCACGAAGCCGCGCCGGGAGAAAGGCGGGATCACCAGGCCGTCGAGCTGCTCGAGATCGTCGGTCCGCGCGTCGTCGCTCGAAGCCATCCGGTGTCCTCCCGTCTCACGGCGTCCGTTCGCGCCGGCGCGCGATCTTGCGTGCGCAGGCCGCCAGGGCAAGCGCCAAGGCCCATCGTCCACGGTCACGATCCGGTCAGGCGCGATCGACCCGCCCAAAGGAAAAGGGCCGCCCGCGCGAGCGGACGGCCCTGTCCCGGATCGGTCGTTGCGCGCGGTCACGCCACCGCGGCCTTGCGCGACTTGGCGTTGCTGCGGGCCGGCCAGCCGAGCGCGACGAGCCGGGCCTTGGCGTGCTCGCGCACCTCGTCGCGCACGCCCGGCGGCATCGCGGCGAGCGCGGCTTGCGTCTCGGGCGCGAGCATCAGGTCGGTCACCGCGTTGATCGACTGGGCCTCGTCGATGCGGGCGGTCAGGTCGGCCTCCGACGAGGCGGCATCCATGCGCGGGGCATCCTCTGCCGCCCTGGCCGAGTCGGCGTCGTTGGCGGCCCCGGTCTCCCGGTCGCGCTCATCGGATTCCTGTGCCTCCCGCACCGGTTCGAGCCGGCGCAACTGGTTCGCCGCGACGAGGTCCGGCCGGCTCGCCTTGAACTCGTCGGCCTCGTCCTCGGAATAGAGCAGGCCGTGCAGTCCGGCGAGCTTGAGGATGACCCGGTCCTTGGCCCGCTTCTCCGCCATGGCGAAGACGTAGGCCGCCTGCTTGCCCGAGACGCGGTAGTTCACGCCGATCAGGGCCTCGCCGATCGACCACTCGGTGCGGTCGCCGTTCGGGCCCGGCATGTGGCCGGTCACCAGGATCACAGCCTCGTCCCGCTCGGCGCGCACGATCACCGGGGCATCGAAACGGATGCGGGCCTGCACGGCGATCCGCTCCAGGGCCTTGTGGTAGATCACTGCGGTGCCCTGCACGCGCCAGACGTTGCCGGCCAGGGGCTCGCCGTAGGTGGCGAGGATGTCCGCGATCTGCTTGTCCGTGGTTGCGCTCATCTCGATCGATCTCACCTGCTGACAGCGGCTCCGGACGGGCGGGGAATCGGCCGGTTCCACGTTTGTTCCCTAACACGGCATATGGCGATGCGCGAGCGTTTTCGCGATGCCGAAGCCAGAAGAAATGCCACCGGGTGACGATGTTTTGTCGCGCCCTCGCCGGGCATCGACGACGGGATCAGACGAACCGGCGTTCGATACGGCCACGCCGTCACGGCGACGATTGATGCGGCGTTGCCTGTGTCAGGCTTGTTCGCTAAATGTTCCTGAAGAGCCGTATGCCTAGAACTTTGCCTGGACGGCGGATCGGCGCCGATCCCGGCCCCGGAGCCCCGCATGAGCACCCCCGCCCTCCTCGATGCCTCGACCCTGCTCGAACGCCCGGGTCAGCGCCGCAGCGCCGTGCGGAGCACCACGCCCCGCCGCGGCACCGCGCTCGCGCCCGCGGTGCCGCGCCCGGCGCTCGTCGCGGATTTCCTCGCCATCGCGGCACTCGATCCGGCGGTGGAGCGCCTGCGGGCCGCGCCGAGCGCCGTCCGCCTGACGCTCGGCGACGCGGTGGTGGAGCACGCCGCGGATTTCGAGCAGGTGCGCACCGACGAGCCGGGCCTCCTCGTCGACGTGGTGGCGGAGGCCGATCTCGGGCGGCACCCCTTCCGCACGGCCTACGTGGCGGGCGAGCCGGTGGTGGCCGAGGACGGCCGCCGCTTCGTGATCGAGAGCGCCGCGACCCTGCGGGCCGAGCCGCGGATCTCGACGGTGCGCCTGATCATGGCCTGCCGCCGCACCTACGTCTCGGCTGGCGACCGGGTGCGGATCCTGCACCACCTCGACGAGTGCGGCACCGGCCGCCTGGTCGAATGCGCCGCGATGGCGATCAACGCCCAGGACGGCGTCGCTGCGGTGCTGGCGCTCGCCGTCGAGGGGCTGGTCGCGGTGGACATCAGCCGCCCGATCCTGCCCGAGACGCCGGTGCGGCGGCGGGCGCTGCCGTATCCGGATCCATTCGGCTTCTAAGTGTCTCTCACAAAACTCCCGGTCACCGGCGTCGCTCGATGTGGGGGCGCCAGCGCAGCGGGAGTTTTGTGAGGTGCACCAAGACGGCCAACTTGACGTTGCGGCCCGACTCGCGATTTCATCGCGGCCAGGGCTGATGCAGCCCGCCGCCTGCGCCCCCCGGGGTTCGGTGAATGCATCCTTCGCGACGCGCATCCGATCTCCCCGTCCGTCGGGCGAACCGGTCAGCAAGGCAAGCACTGATCCCGCTGGTTCGCCCGCGACCAGGGACTGGATCATGCGCACCTACCGCGACGCCAAGGCGATGGCGAAGACGCTCCGCGAGGAGCTGGGCCGGCGAGGCACGGCCCTGTCCCACGGCGAGTGCCTGGAGATCGTCGCCCGCCAGTTCGGCCTCGACAACTGGAACATCCTCTCTGCCCGCCTGGCGGCGCCGGCAGAGCCGGTACGGCAGACGGCCCTGGTGCCTCCGGCGGGCTGGCTCGTCTCCGGCTCGAAGCCGCACCTCTACGAGATGGGCATCGATCCGACGGCACCCTACGGCGAGGGCCGGGCGGCGCTGATCCGGTGCCGCTACGCCGAGGACGATCCCGCCTACGCGGCGATGGAGAAGGGATTCGCCACGCTGATGCAGAGCGTCGCGGCCGCGCCGTTCCGCGGGCGCCGGGTCTGCCTCAGCGCCGACCTGCGGGTGCAGGATGTCGTCGGCGCCGCCACCCTGTGGCTGCGGGCCGATGCGGCGATCGGGCGGAGCGTCGCCTTCGACAACATGGAGGAGCGGGCGATCGACGGGCCGCTCACCGGCACGCAGGGCTGGACGAGCCGGCGCATCGTGCTCGACGTGCCGGAAGAGGCCGAGACCCTGCATTTCGGCTATTATCTCCGGGGCAGCGGGCGGGCCTGGGCCGGTGGCTTCGCGCTGCGCGAAGCCTCCCCGGAGGACGCGGTCACGGTGCTCGCCCGCGTCCGCCCGGAACCGACCAACCTCGATTTCGCGCAGCCGGC
Organism: Methylobacterium sp. Gmos1; assembly: GCF_053764715.1. Classification (NCBI taxonomy): domain Bacteria; kingdom Pseudomonadati; phylum Pseudomonadota; class Alphaproteobacteria; order Hyphomicrobiales; family Methylobacteriaceae; genus Methylobacterium; species Methylobacterium sp. Gmos1. The sequence goes on from NZ_JBSNCC010000014.1 coordinate 26,830, forward strand.
GGATGCGAGGACGAAGGCGGGCTGAACCCCGCGCCTCGCCGGGGTCGGGGCAGCTGCGCGATCGGAACGAGGGCGGGGCGCCGCCGTCAGGCGCCCCTTCTCGCCACGGCCGCCTCGACCAGCGAGCGGATCGCCGCCCGCACCGGCTCGGGGGTCTCATCGCGAGAGAACTTCGCCTCGATCTCCTCGCGGATCAGGGCGCCGTCGTCGCTGCGCGCGAGGTCGGTGGTGGTCTCGGCCTGGAGGAGGGAGACGAAGGCGCTCTCGACCCGGCCGATCGCCTCCGGCGAGGCGTCGGCGGCGACCTGGCGGCCGGTGAGGTCGAACACGTCGGCAGCAAAGGGCAGCCGCTCCTCGGAGAGGGAGAGATCGCCTGACAGCACGAAGGCGGCCGGCACGTGATGGATGAGATCGATCGAACCGCGGGTGATGTTGCCCGGGTTGAACCACAGCGTCTCGCCGATCCGCACCGGCGCATGGCGCTTGTGGACGTGGCCGTTGAGCGCCAGCGCGCAGCCGCGGATCGCCTCCGGCGGCACCGCGCCCGGATAGCCGGCCCCGAAGGCGAGGTCGTGATGGGTAAGCCAGACGACGTGGTCGGCCTCCCGGAAGAGCCCGGTCGCGTCCGAGGGGATCGCCTGGCCGAAGGGCGTGGCGCCGAGGCCGATCAGGCACCCGTCGATCCGGTAGAGCGCCGCCGGGCCGGATTCCGGCACCGCGTCGAGGACGTCGCTCACCGCCAGCATCGCCAGGCTGTCGCCGTCGGACAGGCGGGTGTGGCGGATGTCGTGGTTGCCGACATTGGCGAGCGGGCGGTGACGGAACCCCTTGAGGATGCGGATCAGGCGCGACTTCAGGCTCTCGTCGGGCTCGACCGGCCGCTCGAACAGGTCGCCGAGGAGCACGGGCGCAAGGTCGCGGGCGTTGGCGAGCGCGACGCAATGCTCGAGCTTCCCGAGCACCGGCGCCGGCCAGTCGGGATCCTTGCGCCGGCCCGGCCGGCGCGACGAGACGTGCGGATCGCCGATGACGAGGAGGCCGGCGCAGGCGACCGGCGCGGCATCGAGCCGCTCGCGTCCGAGGATCATGCCGCCTCCCCCGCCGGGGCGTGGCGGTGGCCGGTGAGGAGGGTCGCGGGCGCGGCCGGGGTGCCGCAGGCCGGGCAGCGCCCGCCGGTCGAGGCCAGCACATCCGCCATCTCGGCTTCTGCCGCCGCGAGGCCGTCGCGGGCCGACCTCTCCCGGCCTTGCGCCTCGGCGAGGCGCCGGCCGATTTCTGCGAGACGCCGGGCGGTCGCCGCGGCATCCGGCCGGAGCACCGGCGCGGGCGGCTCCGGCAGGTCGCGCAGGGCGCTCGCTCGCCGCTGCGCGGCATCGAGGCCGGCACGCAGCCGGCGCAGCCGGGTGGCGTGGGCAGTAGCCTGCGCGGTGTCGCGCGGGAGCGGCGCCTCCGGCGGCAGGTCCGCCAGGGCGGTGACTCTGCTCCCAGCGCCCGCGAGGTCGGCGGCGGCGGCGAGCACCCGGCGGCCCAGCGCCTCGCGGTTGCGCGCCTCGGCCAGCGCCCGTCCCAGCTCGGCCCCGACTTCCGGTCCCGGTAGGTCGGCGAGCGCCCGGGCGCGGGCGGCGGCGCCGGTCGCGAGGCGGGCGGCGCGGTCCAGGCGCTCGGCCAGGGCAACGCGCTCGCGCAGCCGCGCCGCAACCTGCGCGAGCGCGCCGGCCTCCGCGTGTAGCCCGTGCAGCGCCTCGGCCAGGGCGTCGAGCCCGTCGAGGGCGGAGAGGCGCTCGCGCAGGCGGGTGATCTCGCGCTCGCCCTCGCGGATCGTGCGCTGGTCCTCGGTGACGCGCTCGCGCTGGAGCGCCTGCATGTCGCGGATCAACCCGGCCTCGCGGCCGATCGACAGCACCGCCGAGCGCCGGGCCGGCTTCTCGCCGAGGAGGAAGACGGGGAATTTTTGGTGCGCGACGTGGACGTCCAGCTCCTCGACCCGGGTGATGCCGTAGAGCCGTTCGACCCAGGGCGGCACGTCGCGGCCGCCGGTCTCGAGCGTGGTGCCGTTCTCCTGCACCAGAGACCCGTCGGCCTCGTGCAGCGACCACAGGTTGACTGGGGTGCGCTTCGGCTGGCGGACGTAGCGCAGCACCCGGCCCCCGGCGACGCCGATCTCGACCCGGGCCGCGCTCGCGCCCGCCCGCACCAGGCTGTCGCGCACCTCGCCGTAGAAGACCGCTCGCAGGGCGCGGATCACCGTCGACTTGCCGTGGTTGTTGGGTCCGACCAGCGCGTTGACGCCGGGCGAGAGCGGCAGGGTGGCGTCAACGAAACCCTGGACGTCGATCAGCCGGACGAAGCGGAAGCCCGGCTTGTCGGGAGACCACGCGGCCGCGCACGCCGCGGCCGGCCCCTCGATCGCGACCCCGGTTTCGGGCCGGCCGGCGATGCGGCTCACGGTGAGGCCGGCATCGAACCCCGCCACGTCGTGGTGCGAGATCGCCAGGCACTGCACGCCGAGGCGCGCGGCACCGTCGTCGAGCACCCGGTAGAAGGCCGGGACGCGGTCCGGCGCGATCCAGCAATCGGCCTCGTCGAGGGCGAGGAAGCGGCCGACGCCGGCCTTGACCACCGCGATCAGGCGCAGCGCCATCCCGACCACGTTGGTCATCGCGCCGCCATTGTCCTCCAGCACGTCCTCGCGCCCGCCATCGGGGCGCTCGACCCCGATGTCGAGGGCCGGCAGGCCGCGCTCGGTGGTGAGGTCCAGGCGCACCGGCTTCTCGCCGGGCAGCACCTCCTGGACGAGGGCGGTGAGCAGGGTCTCGAAGGTCGCGACGCTGCGCCGGTTCGCGTCCTGCTGCAACTCGCGCAGGTAGGTGTCGACGGCGTCGCGCTGGGCCAGCCGGCCCTTGGCGCCGGCGACCAGCCGCGTGCGCTCGGCGAGCGCCGTCCGGTCGCCGTCGCGGATCGCCTCCAGACGAGCGAGGAGGCGGCCAGCGCGGGTCAGCGCGTCCTGGATGTCGGCAGAGGTCACGGGCGCCTCAGCGGCCCGGATCGAGGGCGTCGAGGCGGTCCTGGACCGCCCGCAGGGACTGCGCGAAGGCCTCGACCCGGCGGGCGTTCTCGGCCCTCGCCTCCTCGATCATCCGGCGGATCTCGGCCTCGTCGTCGGTGCCCAGCTCCTCGCGGGCCTGGGCCCGGGCAGCGGCGAGCTCGGCGGTCAGGCGCTCGACGTCGCTCTCGGCCCGGATCCGGTCGGCGCGCAGGCGCTCGTAGGCCGGCTGCAACGCCTCGAGGCGGCGCAGGGCCTCGACATCGGCACCCGGCTCCCGCGACCCCATCTCCTGGCCCCTGCGGCTGCGCTCCATCTGGTTCCCCGTGTTCATCGCGTCGAGGTGGCATCCCGCCCCGGCTTTGGCAACGTCCCGCGCGGGTGAGAAATGTTCGGCGCGCCCTGTTGACGACCTGTGCAAATCAGCCCAGTGTTCCGGAAATGTTCCATACGACGAGCCGGTCCGGGAGGCGGTGCGGCGTCGCAGCGGAACCTTGGGAGACCCGCATGGAGACCACCCGCCTGGACGACGAAGCGGCCGAGGCTGCCCCGCTGTTCGAGAACCGGGACTGGCGCCTCCACGCGGACGGCCTGGAGCACCGGGACACCGGCTACTTCATCGACCGCGACGCGGTGGGCGCCCGGCGGCCGGACGGCCACTGGGAGTGGCCGCTCCACCTCTCGGAGAAGAGCTGGTGCGGCGTGCGCAGCTTCCGCGAGGCCTTCACCGCCGCCCTCGACGCCTTCGGCATCGCGCCCGACCGCAAGCTCACCCTCTCCTTCGCGCTCGGTTTCGGCACGAGGGTCGGGGGCGCGGCGCCGGACGCCTTCGTGCCGCTCGCCGACCTCGTGCGCGTCCGGGCTCCGGCGCCGCGGATCCCGGTCCGCCCGCTGGTGGCGGCGAGCGCCTGATCGCTCTTCCCTCCCGCAGGGCACTGCTCTAGGTCTTTGATTCTGCCGCATTTTCTTCGACGAACCGGTATCCACTTCGTCGGAGAACGCTCTAGATCCCGCCGCAAGCGAGCATCGTGCGGGGAGTGGGCGGCCGTGAGCGGGTACCGCAGCGTGGAGATCATCGTCCGGGGCCGGGTCCAGGGCGTCGGCTACCGGGCCTGGACCAAGGGCGTGGCGGAGGCGCGCGGGCTCACCGGCAGCGTGCGCAACCGGCACGACGGCAGCGTCGAGGCCCGCCTCGCCGGGCCGGCGGAGGCCGTCGCCGCGATGATCGAGGCCTGCCGCCAGGGCCCGCCCGGGGCGCGGGTGCAGGATCTCGCGGTCGAAGATCTCGCGGTCACGGATCTCGCCGAAGGCGATCCGCCGCAGGCCGCCGCGCGCGGCGTGCAGATCCTGCCGACCGCCTGACGGGGTCCGGCATGCACCTGGATCTGGGCAACAGCTTCACGCTCCTCGACCTCGCCGCCCTCCTCTGCTTCCTCACGGCGTGGTTCGGCTATTCCTACGCGGTCGAGCACCTGTCGGGGGGCAAGCGCAGCCTCAACGGCATGATGAACCGCTACCGCCACGCCTGGGCCGACCAGCAGATCGTGCGCGAGAACCGGGTGGTCGACACCACCATCAACGCCTCGCTCCAGAACGGCACCGCCTTCTTCGCCTCGACGGCGCTTATCGCGCTCGGGAGCGCGCTCACCCTGTCGCGCTCCGCCGACGACGCCCTGACCCTGTTCTCGACCCTGCCCTTCGGCGCGCCGATGACCCGCGCGGTGTGGGAGATCAAGGTCGCGGGCCTCGCGCTGATCTTCGTCTACGCATTCTTCAAGTTCGCCTGGGCGTACCGGCTGTTCAATTACGGCGCGATCCTGATCGGCGCGGTGCCGCCGCGCGATGGCGACCCGGCGCGGATCGAGCGGGCGGCGCGGCGGGCCGCCGCGATGAACGTGGTGGCGGGCGGGCATTTCAACCGCGGGCAGCGTGCGTTCTTCTTCGCGCTGGCGTATCTTGGATGGTTCGTCAGCGCTTACGTGCTGTTCGTCACCACCGCGATGGTGCTCACCGTGATGTGGCAGCGCCAGTTCGCCTCCGACGCCCGCCGGGCCCTGCAGGACTACGATGATCCCTGACGATTACGAGATCGAACTCACCCTGGTGCGCCTCGTCACCGATCGCGGGGCCGACAAGACCGTCTGCCCCTCCGAGGTCGCCCGGGCGCTGGGCGGTCCGCACCCCGACGGCTGGGGGCCCCTGATGCAGCCGGTCCGCCGCCAGGCGGTGCGCCTGATGAAGGCGGGCCGGATCGCCATCTTGCGCAAGGGCAAGGTCGTGGCGGATCCCGACGACTTTCGCGGGATCTACCGGTTGTCCTTGCCGCGCTAAGCAGATTTCGCCGGAGTGGTTGCCGGTTCGCCGCCAAAAATCTGCGGCACAACAAGACCCTAAGCAGACCTGCGTTGGCAGGCCAACGCAGGTCTGCTTAGCTCAGGGTCCCGGAAACACCGCCTCCGTGTAGCCCGAGGCCCGGTACGCCACGAGGCCGAGCCATTCGCGCACCGCGATGTCGAGCTCGAACAGGCCGTCGCCGGCCGTGGAGTGCATCGCGACGGCGCCGGGGCCGGTGCGGTAATCGACCGGGTAGGCCGTCACCGTGAAGCCGGCGCGGCGAAAGCAGCCCATCGCCCGCGGCATGTGCCAGGCGGAGGTGACGAGAAGCCAGCGCTCGCCGGGCTTCGGCCGGACCAGTTCGGCGCTGAAGATCGCGTTCTCCCGGGTGTTGCGGGACTTCTCGTCGTAGGTGATCCGCTCGGGCGAAACGCCGAGGGACGCGGCGTGGCGGCGCACGATCGTCGACTCGGACACCGCGCCGTCGCCGGTGAGCCGCCCGGAGCCGCCGGCGAAGACCAGCGTCGCGGCGGGATAGCGCCGCGCGAGGTCGCCGAGCGCGATCATGCGCTCGCCGGCATCGTTGAGCACCATCTGGTCGCGGGCGGCCGACAGCCCGGTCTCGACCGCGCCGCCGAGCACCACGATCCCGGCGACCGGCGCGCCGTCGTCGCGGAATTCCGGAAACCGGTTCTCGAGCGGGCCGAACACCCGGGAGGCCAGCGGCGAGACGCCGCCGACGAGGAGGACGAGGCCGGCGACGGCCGCGATCCCGAGGCCGAGGCGCCGCCAGCGCAGGGCCAGCCCCGCCCCGGCGAGCACCAGGAGCAGGAGCAGGTTCGAAGGCGCGGCGAGGAACCACAGCACCTTCGAGAGCACGAAGAACACCGGGAGAGGCCCGGCTTCAGGAATGGATCAGGACTTGGATCAGGACTTGGCCGTCTCCGCCTCGTAGCGGGCCTTGGTCTCGGCGTTCGGCGGGTAGAGGCCCGGCAGGGGCAGCCCCTTGTCGACCTCGCGCATGATCCAGAGTTCCAGGCGCTCCTGCTCGACGGCGGCGAGCGCCACCTCCTCGGCGAGCGCCGCCGGGATCAGCACCGCGCCGTCGCCGTCCGCCACCACGATGTCGCCGGGATAGACCGCGACGCCGCCGCAGCCGACCGGCTCGCCCCAGCCGACGAAGGTCAGCCCCGCCACCGAGGCCGGCGCCGCGACGCCCGAGCACCAGACCGGCAGGCCGGTGCCCTCGACGCCCTCGCCGTCGCGCACGACGCCGTCGGTGACGAGCGCCGCCACGCCGCGCTTCTTCATCCGGGCGCAGAGGATGTCGCCGAAGATGCCGGCGTCCTGCACCCCCATCGCGTCGACGACGGCGATGCAGCCCTCGGGCATCGCCTCGATCGCCGCGCGGGTCGAGGTCGGGCTCGACCAGGATTCGGGGGTCGCCAGGTCCTCGCGGGCCGGGACGAAGCGTAGCGTGAAGGCCGGGCCGACCACCCGCTGCCCGGCGGCGAAGCGCGGCATCGGCCCGCGCATCCAGCAGCGGCGGATGCCCTTCTTGAGGAGCACGGTGGTCAGGGTGGCGGTGGTGACGGCCTGAAGGGCGTCGAGGAGCGTCTTGTCGAGCGGCATCGGGCTTTCGCGGACGTGGATAAAGGAACGAGCGAGACCTAGCCGATCCCGGGCGAGGCGGCCACGCCGTCAGTGCATGGCCCGGATCGGCCGGATCCATCGCGGCGCCGCACGCACGCTCCCCGATCGCAGGCCACCGTAGCCCGGCTCGCGCTGGAGGAGAGCCGAGAAGGAACCTCGCTCTCCATGGTGGCAATCGTCGCGATTCCTCGCGACACTCTTGCAGCCGCGGGGGGCGGCGAAGCCGGGGGCAGCGGAGCCTGCCAGCCGGATCGGAAGCGAGGGTCCGTGGATCGGTGGCAGGCCATGCGCGTCGTCGCGAAGGTCGCGGAGACGGAGAGCTTCGCCGAGGCCGCGCGCCTCCTGCATCTGAGCCCCCCGGTGGTGACGCGGGCGGTGGCGGCGCTGGAGGAGACGATCGGCGCGCGGCTGTTCGTGCGCACCACCCGGTCGGTGAAGCTCACCGAGGCGGGCGCACGCTACGTCGCCGATTGCCGGCGCATCCTCTCCGACATCGCCGAGGCCGAGGCCGCGGCGGCGGGCTCCTACGGCATGCCCTCCGGCACCCTCGCGGTGACGGCCCCGATCCTGTTCGGGCACATCCACGTCCTGCCGATCGTGACCGACTACCTCGACGCCTATCCGACGATGGCGGCCCGCACCCTGTTCGTCGACCGGCCGGTGAACATCGTCGAGGAGGGCATCGACGTCGCCATCCGCATCGGCCACCTGCCCGATTCCGGCCTCACCGCCGTGAAGGTGGGCGCGGTGCGCCGCGTCGTCTGCGGGGCGCCGGGCTACTTCGCACGCTACGGCGAGCCGGCGCGGCCCGCCGACCTGAAGCGGCACCGCATCGCGGTCTCGACCGGGTCCTGGTCCTCGCCCGAGTGGCGCTTCGCCGGCGACGAGCGGGTCACCATCCACCCGGCGTTGGAGACCAACACCAACGAGGCCGGCATCAGCGCTGCGCTCGCCGGCTGGGGCCTGACCCGGGTGCTGCACTACCAGGTCGGCCCCGCCCTGCGGGAGGGCCGGCTGCGGATCGTGCTCGCCGAGCACGAGGAGGAGCCGCTGCCGATCCACGTGCTCTACCCGGCGGGCCGGCACGCGCCCGCCAAGGTACGAACCTTCGTCGATCTCGCGGTGGCGCGCCTGCGGGCGACCCTGGTGCTGGACTGACTCAACCTCCGAGCGGCGAGGGCACCGGCGACACGCCCTGCGCCTCGGCCGCCCGCTGCTCGGCCGCGAGCGCCCGGGCGTAGGACGGCTCGGCCTTCAGGCCGTCCCAGTAGGCTCTGGCGAAGTCCGGCAACTGCTCGGCGAGGCCCGCGAAATCGGCCAGCATCAGGGCGTAGCCGATGCTGATGTCCGCCGCGGTGAAGCGCCCGGCGCAGACGAAGCGGCGCTCCCCCAGCACCGTGCCGAAGCCCCTGAGCCGCGACAGGAACCATCGCGCGTAATCCTCGACGAGGCCGGGGTTGCGCCGCTCCGGCGGTTCGAACCGGCCGTAGCGCAGGACGAGGGTCTGCGGGAAGGTCAGGGTCGCCTCGCCGAAATGCAGCGCGTTGAGGTAGCGGCCGTACTCCGCCTCGTCGGGCCGCACGCCGAGCCCCCCGACGCCGTGGCGCGCCGCCAGGTACTCGCAGATCGCCGCCGATTCCGTCATCCGCGTCTCGCCGTCCTCGAAGAACGGGATCGTGCCGAGCGGGTTGAGGGCGAAGTATTCCTTGGCGTGGACCCGCGGCGGGAACGGCAGCATCGCCAGCTCGTAGGGCAGGTCCAGGGCCTCGAGCGCCCAGAGCGGCCGGAACGAGCGGGCGCCGACGCAGTGATGCAGCTTCATTTCGTCACCAGCGGGCAGTTGCCGGCCTGGAGCGGCCGGAAGGCCTGGTCGGCGGGAATCGTCGAGACCAGGCGGTAATAGTCCCAGGGGCCCTTCGACTCGGCGGGCTTCTTCACCTCGAACAGGTACATCGGGTGGGTCACCCGTCCGTCGGCCCGCACCTCGGAGCGGCCGAACAGCGGATCCTCCGCCGGCACCCGGCGCATCTCGGCGGTGACCGTCGCGGGGTCCTTGCTCCCGGTCGCCTTCACGGCCTTGAGGTAGTGCATCATGCCCGCGTAGACCCCGGCCTGGACCATGGTCGGCATCCGGCCCTTGTAGCGCTCGGCGAAGCGGCGCGACCAGGCGCGGGTGCCGTCGTTGAGGTCCCAGTAGAAGGCTTCCGTCAGCACCAGCCCCTGCGCCACCTTGAGGCCGAGGGAGTGCACGTCGCTCAAGAAAACCAGCAGGCCGGCGAGGCGCTGGCCGCCCTCGGCGACGCCGAACTCCGACCCCTGCTTGATGGTGTTGATCGTGTCGCTGCCGGCATTCGCCAGGCCGATCACCTTGGCCTTCGAGCCTTGCGCCTGGATCAGGAACGAGGAAAAATCGTTCGCCGCGACCGGGTGGCGGACCGAGCCCAGCACCGTGCCACCGTTGCGCGCGACAACCTCCGACACGTCGCGTTCCAGCGCCTTGCCGAAGGCGTAGTCGGCGGTGATGAAGAACCAGGTGTCGCCGCCCGAGCGCACCATGGCGCCGCCGGTGCCGTTGGCGAGCGCCCAGGTGTCGTAGGTCCAGTGGATGGTGTTGGGCGAGCACAGCGCCCCGGTGATCTCCGAGGCGCCCGCACCCGAATTGATCATCAGCCGGTTCTTCTCGCGCACGATCTGGTGCACGGCGAGCGCCACCGAGGAGAACGGCACGTCGAGCACGACGTCGAGGTCGTCCCGGTCGATCCACTGTCGCACGATGCCGGCGCCGACATCCGGCTTGTTCTGGTGGTCGGCGGAGAGGACCCGGATGTCGAAATCGGGGTTCTGCGCCTTGAAGTCGGCTGCCGCCATCTCGGCCGCCACCACCGAGCCCTCGCCGGCGAGGTCGGAATAGGGCCCGGCGCGGTCGTTCAGCACGCCGAGGGTGACGCGGGTGGGACCGGCGGTTTTAGAATCGTCGGCTTGCGCCTGCGCGAGGGCGATCAGGGACGCGGCGGCGAGCGCCAGGGCGCGGGACGTTCGGCGGAGCATCGATGTCGGCATGGTGTCCTCCCGGTGGTGTGGCGGCATCCGGTCGTTGGTCGCCGGATGTCCTGTCATCGTGCTCGTCATCCCGGGTTCCGCTTCGCGGCCCCGGGACGACGCGGTGTGTTCGCTATCGTGCGATCGATCCATCGGGTGTCGAGGTCGTCCTCACGCCCCTCCCCGCTCCCGCAGCGCCCGCCGGATGATCTTGCCGGTCGCGGTCATCGGCAGCTCCTCGACGAAGGCGACGTGGCGCGGGTACTCGTGGGCGGCGAGCCGCGTGCGCACGAAGTCCTGGATCTCGCGCGCCAGATCCGGCGTACCCTCGACCCCGCTCTTGAGCACGATGAAGGCCTTCACCGCCTCGGTCCGCACCGGATCCGGCACGCCGACGACGCCGCATAGCGCGACCGCCGGGTGGCGCAGGAGGCAATCCTCGATCTCGCCGGGGCCGATGCGGTAGCCGGCCGAGGTGATGACGTCGTCGTCGCGGCCGACGAACCACAGGAACCCGTCCGGGTCCCGCCGACCGAGATCCCCCGTGATCAGCCACTCGCCGATGAACTTCCTCTCCGTCGCCTCCGGGTTGCGCCAGTAGCCGAGGAACATCACCGGGTCGGGCCGGCGCACCGCGATGTGGCCGGTCGTGCCATCTCTCACCTCCTGCCCCTCGCCGTCGACGATGCGCACGTCGTGGCCCGGCACCGGCCGGCCCATGGCGCCGGGGCGAGCGGGAAACAGGTCGGCGCAGGAGGAGACGACGAGGTTGCACTCGGTCTGGCCGTAGAACTCGTTGACCGGAACGCCGAGCACCGCCTCGCCCCAGGCCAGCATCTCCGCCCCCAGGCTCTCGCCGCCGCTGCCGACCGAGCGCAAGGCAAGCCCCGGATAGGGCGTGGTGCGGGCCTGGCGCATCAGCTTCATGGCGGTGGGCGGCAGGAAGACGTTGCGCACCGCCTGCTCGGCCATCAGCCGGAACGCCGCCTCGGGATCGAACTTCCTGGCGCGATGCGAGACCACTGGCACGCCGTGGTGCAGGGCCGGGAGCAGCACGTCGAGGAGGCCGCCGATCCAGGCCCAGTCGGCGGGCGTCCAGAACCGGTCGCCGGGTTGCGGCAGGAAGCGCTGCGGCATCTCGACCCCCGGCAGGTGGCCGAGCAGCACCCGGTGGGCGTGTAGTGCGCCCTTCGGATCGCCGGTCGTGCCCGAGGTGTAGATGATGACCGCCGGATCGTCGGCGGCGGTGTCGACCGGCACGAAGGCGTCGGAGGCACGCATGCAGAGCGCGTGGAAATCCTCCGCCCCGTCCGCCGGCCCGTCGATGCAGTAGACCCGCGCCAGATCGGGCAGGCGGTCGCGGATCCCGGCGAGCAGCGCGGCGCCGTCCCGGTCGGTCACCACGGCCTTCGCGCCGCTGTGGCCGAGGCGGAAGAGAAGCGCGTCGGGCCCGAACAGCACGAAGAGCGGGATGGTGATGAGCCCGGCGCGAAAGCCCGTGATGTGGGCGATCGCCGTTTCGGGCGATTGCGGCAGCAGCACGCCGATCCGGTCGCCGCGCGTCAGGCCGTGCGCCGCCAGCACGTTGGCGAAGCGGTTCGACAGCCGGCGCAGGTCGTCGAAGCCGTAGCGCTGCACGGCGCCGTCGGGACCGAGATGGATCAGCGCCAGGGGATTGCCCGGCGCGTGCCGGTCGCAGACGTCGGTGCCGATGTTGTAGCGGTCCGGGATCCGCCAGCGGAACCGCTCCACGAGGTCGGCGTAGCTCTCCGCGCGCTGGAGCATCGGCGGTTCCACCCGTGATTTTTTAGAGACCGTTCGGCGGTCCTTCGATTGAAACGATCGTTCATTCGTTTTCAGGTGTCAACACGCGAAGCATGACCGACGACCGACCCCGCGTGCCCGGAAATTTCGCTAAGCCTGCGCCCCTGCCTGCCATGACGAGGTCGCGCGATGGAGCGGAGTGATATGGGAACGACGCCGGCCCCGCTGCGCGAACGCCCCGCCGCCCGGCTCCTGGTGCTCGACGGAGAGCATCGTCTGCTGCTGTTCCGTTTCGCCTTCCGAACCGGGGCCCTCGCCGGGGAGGCCTACTGGGCGACGCCGGGCGGCGGCGTCGAGGCGGGCGAGAGCTTTGCGGAAGCGGCCGTGCGGGAGCTGCGCGAGGAGACCGGCCTGCCCTGCTCGGGCACGGCGCCGATGCTCGGCGAGCGTGTGTTTCCGATGAAGATGCCCGATGGCGAGTGGGTGCGGGCGCGGGAGCGCTTCTTCGCCGTGCGGGCCGGGAGCGATCTCCTCACTCGCGACGGCTGGACGGCGCACGAGGTCGAGGTCCTGGCCGAGCATCGCTGGTGGACGCGCGACGAGCTCGTGACGCCGGGGGCGCAGGTCTATCCGGAAGACATCGTGGCGTTCTACGACGCGGCGCGCGATGCCCTGAAGGGTCCCGCGTGAGGCCGCGGGACCGGGAGCTGGCGCTGTACGACTTCCGATTGATGGCTTCGCGATGCGTAAGTCGGCTTCGCTCATGCGCCGCGCGGGCTGATGACAGCATACCCGGAAGTGATCTTCCGGATTTGCTATCAGAGACCAGCCAGTTCGGTGTCCAGCGAGGCCAGTTCGGTGCGCGCCTGCGAGATCAGGCGGGCGTGCTGGAGTTGGAGGGCGCGGCTGTTGGCGCCGAGGCCCGCCGAGGAGCGGATCTCCGCCAGGATGCGCTCGTAGTCCTGAAGCTGCGCTTCGACGCGCCGGCGGCGCTCCGCGAGAGTGTGCGGCATTCCGGTTCCCCTTGGTTGTGGGGCGGGGCCGCTGCACGAGCGGACCCGTCATGAGTCAAGCCCGGCCGCCGGAACGGCCAGGCTTCGACAGCCAAGGTCATGGATGCGGCGAGATTGCGGCACGGCCGCCCCGGATGGGGCGGCCGGCCGTCGAAACCGGTCAGAAACCCCGGTAGTAGCCGCGCGGGCCGTGGCCCCAGCCGCGGTGACCGCCCCACGGGCGGGGGCCGAAATGGCGCGGCCCGCGGAAGCCGTAGCGCGGGCCGAAGTGGCGACGGTAGCCGTAGCCGTAGCCGCGGGGGCCAAAGTGGCGGTGACGGCCGTAGTAACCGTACTGCGCCCAGGCGGTCGGCGCGGAGGTCGCGGCCGGAGCGGCGGTCTCGGTCAGGGGAGCGGCGGTCGCGCCCTGCGGCAGGGCGGCGGCACCGCCCAGGATCAGGCCAGCGGCCAGCATCACGGTCTTCAGCACGTCGTCGGTCCCTCACTCGTGCAGGCCTCCGGGGGGAGGCATGGACGGCGGAAACGCGCGGGGGCGGAAAAGCGTTGCGCGCCTCGCGTCAGAGAGTGAACGATGTGTGACCGGGGCGTGCGCCGCCGTCAGGCGATCTTGAGCGTCATGTCGACGACCCGGGCGTTGGCGGCGCCCTTCACCAGGGCGATGCCGTGCTCGCAATCCTCGCGCCGGACGTAGCCCTCGCCGGAATCGGCCACCACCTCGCCGTTCTCGGCCCGCAGGCGCCAGCGCCACTCGCCCTTGCCATCCCGGTAGAGTTCGAAGCGCATTGAAATTCTCCCGCGGTGTTGCTCTCGCACGACAGATGGGGTCGCGCGCGAGGGCGGCAACGCCCATCGGGGCGATCCGTGCCGGGCCGACACCCGCCGTCAGGCGTCGCGCGCACCGGGGCGGCCCTTGCCAGCGTGGCCGTCGAGCGGCAGGGTCCGCGGAAGCCAAGGGATACGGAAAGTCCGAGAGTCATGATCGTGAGGACTGGAAGCGCCGGGACCGGCGCGCGGCAGGACGGCGCGCCCTCGCAGCTGCACCGCCGGTCGTTCCTGCTCGGCTCGGCGTGCCTGGGCGGGCTCGGGCTCGCCGGCTGCGCGACCACCGACGGGATGAGCCTCGCCGAGGCCTCGGCACTCTACGGCCCGGTGCCGACGGAAAAGTTCCCGATCCCGGCGGTCGACGTCAGCAAGGTCAACCCGAAGTACTTTCGCCGGACCGTCCAGTACGCCTCGAAGGAAGCGCCCGGCACGATCGTCGTCGATCCGGCCAACTACTACGTCTACCGGATCGAGGAGGGCGGTCGCGCGACGCGCTACGGCGCCAATGTCGGCCGCGACGGGTTCCGGTGGAGCGGCGACGCCTATGTCGGGCGCAAGAGCGAGTGGGCGACCTGGACCCCGCCCAAGGAGATGATCCGGCGCCAGCCGGAGGCGGCGAAGTACGCCCGCGGCATGCCGGGCGGCCTCGACAATCCGCTCGGCGCCCGCACGCTGCACCTCTACCAGAACGGCGCCTACACGCTGTACACGATCTACGCCAGCAGCGACCCGGAATCGATCGGCTCGGGCATCACCAGCGGCTGCGTCGGCCTGCTGAGCCAGGACATGATCCACCTCTACGATCAGACCCCGGTGAAGACCAAGGTGGTGGTGCTGCCGGCGTGAGCGGCGCCGCGCCCGGACTGCCTTTCACGGGCTGAGGAGCGAACCGAGAACCGGATCCGCCGTCTGCCGGAGCCTCGCCTGACGATCGGCGGCGGCTCCGAGCGGACAGGGATGGAGGTAGGCGTCGTCGAACTGCGCGACCGCCTGCAGCGCCGCGAAATCCGGGATGACGAGTTGCTGGCGTTTCAACGTGATGAGGCCGCAGGCGCGCAGATCCTGCAAGGTGCGGTTCACGTGCACGGTTGAGATCCCGACCGTCTCACCGAGATCCTCCTGCGTGAGGGGCAGGACGCAGCCGTCATCGTCCGCCAGCCCGATCGCGCGCAGGCGGGTCACGATCTCGCAGAGGAGGTGCGCGACGCGCTCGCGGGCGGTGCGCAATCCGATGCTGGCCGTCCATTCGCGCTGGATGGCAGACATTGCGAGCATGTCGAGCCAGAAGGCGCGCAGGATGCGCGGCTGCGTGTCCGCCGTCGCCAGGAGGGTGAGGCCGAGGATCCGGGCCGTGCGCACCGCCGTCAACGTGCCGACCGAGTAGTTGACCACGTCCGGAAACACCGCGGCCGCACCGCAGGCGTCGCCGGGCATGAGGAAGCCGATGATCTGCCGGCGACCGTCCTCCAACTGCTTGTAGGCGCAGGCCCAGCCTTCCAGGATCACGCAGACTTCCCGGGGCGCTGCGCCATCCGTCAGCAGGTCGCGGTTGGGGCCGACCCAGCCGGTCACGTGCGCGAGGCGCCGAACCGTCTCCTCTTCGTCCGCTGAGAGATGGCCATGGCGGCTGAGCTTGCGGATGAGGTGGTATGGCATGCTCGGCCTCGCAAAACCCGCCGAGAGAATACGTTTCTCAATGTATCGATGGATCGATCTGAATCAATGTCACACCTTGGCCTAGCTCGTCGCCGACCGCGGCGACGCAGCGCGATCGGACCTGGGTGGGGCGCGGCTTCGCGCCGGATAGACCGAGCCACACATGATGGCATTCCGATCGCAGGATTCGGCGCGGCAGCCTGGCAGGTCTTAGGTCTTGTGGCGTGGGTAGGTGCACCAACGGGAATCGGCCTATCGGGACCGGGATGGTGCGCGTGACCGTCCTGCCGATAGTTCTGAGGCTCGTCACGCAGCCCGGTCGGCCATCGGCGCGGTGCGAACGAACTCAGCCGGGCACCTGGCCTGCGATACCTGGACTGGATGCGGGCCGATGCGTGGTCCCGTGCGACGACCCGGCCGGGTTTGCCAGCCAGGAAGGACCGCCACGTGTCCTTCCACCGGGCGGTCTTGCGCGCATCGGGACCGCGGGTCGCAGGATCGAAACGGCGCGAGCGCCGTTCTCCCGCCACGAGCCGCCACCGTCCCGATCGTCTTTCGCGCGGCATCGCGAGGTCGTCATGAATGCAAGCCCCGATGGTTCGGTCGTCCGGCGCGAGTCCCCGCGGCCCGACCTCATCGCCTTCGAGGTCAAGGACCGGATCACCAAGCCGGACATCGAGTGGATGTCGGCGATCACCGACGCGGCCATGAAGGCGCACGACAAGATCGACATGCTGCTCGTCATGTCGAACTACGAGGGTTCGGACCTCGGCGCGCGCTTCGACGGCTACGCCACCTCGGTGATGGCCCGCTCGGTCGCGCATATCCGCAAGTACGTGGTGGTCGGCGCGCCGGCCCTCGCCCGCGCGATGATCAACCTGTCCGGGACGGTGCTGCCGGTGGACACCAAGACCTTCGACCTCGCCGACGAGGCGGCGGCCTGGGCCTACCTCGCCGAGGCGGGACCCGCGAAGGCCTGAATGCCGTCGGGATCACCCGTTCGGATCGGTCCCAGGGCTTGCGCCATGCCGCCCCGCACCCTCTCATGGGCCCCGGGGCGCCACGATCCGCTCGTCGAGAAGCGGCACGCGCGCCCGGGAGAACGCCCGCGATGCTCGCTACCCCTGTTCGTACCCTGCTCCTCGCCGCCGCGTCCCTGGCGGCCCTCGCCGGCCCCGTCCGGGCCGAACCGCGGCTCAGCGACGGCAAGGTCAAGCTCGCCGTGCTCAACGACATGTCGAGCGTCTACGCCGATTCCACCGGCCGCGGCTCGGTGATCGCCGCCGAGATGGCGGTGAAGGACTTCGGCGGCACCCTCGACGGCAAGCCGATCGAGGTGGTCTTCGCCGACCACCAGAACAAGCCGGATGTCGGCTCCAACATCGCCCGGCAGTGGTACGACCGCGAGGGCGTCGACGTGATCCTCGACGTGCCGACCTCCTCGGTGGCGCTCGCCGTGCAGCAGGTCGCCAAGGAGAAGGGCAAGCTGCTCATCGTCTCGGGCGGCGGCACCTCGGACCTCACCGGGCCGCAATGCTCGCCCACCGGCATCCAGTGGACCTACGACACCTACGCGCTCTCGCACGTCTCCGGGAACGCCGCGGTGAAAAAGGGGCTCGACACCTGGGCCTTCGTCACCGCCGACTACGCCTTCGGCCACGCGCTCGAGCGGGACGCCATCGCGGAGGTGAAGCGCTCCGGCGGCAAGGTGGTCTCCACGGTGCGTGCGCCCTTCGCCACCGCCGACTTCTCGTCGTTCCTGCTCCAGGCGCAAGCCTCGGGCGCCAAGCTCATCGCCTTCGCCAATGCCGGCGGTGACACCGTCAACGCGATCAAGCAGGCGCACGAATTCGGCATCGTCCAGGGCGGCCAGACGCTCCTGGCGCTCCTCATCAACATCGACGACGTCCACAGCCTCGGCATCGAGGTGGCGCAGGGCCTGCTGCTCACCACCGCCTTCTACTGGGACCGCACGCCCGAGACCCGCGCCTTCGGCACCCGCTTCAAGGAGAAGGCCGGGCTGATGCCGACGATGCACCAGGCCGGCGTCTATTCCTCGGTGCTGCACTACCTGAAGGCCGTGCAGGCCGCCGGCACCGACGACGCGAAGACCGTGATCGCCAAGATGCGCGAGATGCCGGTCAACGACATGTTCGCGACGAACGGCCGGATCCGCGAGGACGGCCGCATGGTCCACGACATGTACCTGATGCAGGTGAAGACGCCCAAGGAATCGACCGGCGAGTGGGACCTCTACAAGCTCATCGCCACCGTGCCAGGCGACGAGGCGTTCCGGCCGCTCGCCGAGGGCGGCTGCCCGTTGGTCAAGGCGGCGGCGAAGTAGGTCGACGCATCCGAGCGGAATTGCGTGGCGCAACTCCGCTCGGATCCTTGTTTTTCCATCATTCGCCGAACCGGTGGACGCTTTGGCGAATGAGGCTCAGCGCACCATGTTGCGCAGGCGGCAATAGCCGCCATTGTCCTGGTAGCCCGCCGGACAGCGCCGCACGCAGGCGCCGGCCGCGAATTTCAGCGGAGGCCGGCAGACCTGGCCCCGGCCGAGTTGCCGGCGCTGGTACATGTAGTCCTGCGCCGGACCGGCCTGCGCGGGGGCGAGCGGCACGGCGGCGAGGAGGAGCAGGGCGGCGCAAGGCAGGCGGGTGGGCATCGGGGGCTCCGGAGTGGCGTCGCCGGAACAACCTCCGCTGCGGCAGGAAGTTCGGGGTGATCGTCCCTGGCCCACCGAGCGATGTCACGCGCTTCCCGTTCCCGCACGACGGGAGCGTCAGCGGAAGCAGATCCGGGAAAGCGGGAGCTTGAACAGCAGAGCCCCTACCCCTCCACCACCAGCTCCACCCGGTCCGCCGCGAACAGGCTGCGCGTCGCCTGGATCGGCACGCCCGCCGCATCGACGTTGACGCTCGACAGCACGATCAGCACGCGCCCCGGCACGAGGTCGAGGCGGGCGGCCTCGTCGGCGGCGGCCGGGCGGGCGGTGATGCGGGTCGACAGGCGGGTGTAGTCGGCGATGCCGAACTCAGCGTAGGCGCGGGTGAGCGAGCCGAGGGCCGCGTAGGCCTCTGCGAACCCCTTGAAGCGCGGCAGCGGCAGGCAGGTGCGGGCGGTCGAGAGCGGCGTGCCGTCGGCCCGGTGGATGGTCAGCAGTTCGAGCATGGCCGAGCCGGGGGCTAGCCCCAGGGCCTCGGCGGTCGCGGGATCGGCCGGCACGCTGTCGGCCGCGATGAGGTCGCCCCAGGCCTCGCGACCGGCCTTGCTGACGATTTCCGAGAAGCGGGTGCGCCGGCCGATCGGATAGGCGAGGCGCTGCGTCTCCACGAAGGTGCCGCGCCCCTGCGTCGCCCGCACCAGCCCGCGCTCGGCGAGCGCCGCCAGCGCCCGGCGCACGGTGTGGCGGTTGACGCCGAACCGCGCCGCGAGCGCCGCCTCCGTCGGCAGCTGCGCACCCGCCGCGAGGCGCCCGGCCTCGATGTCGGCCGCCACGCCGTCGGCGATCTGGCGCCACGCCGCTAGGCCTTCACCGCGGGCCAGCATCGTCGTTCGGCCATCCGTCACCGGGCCGTCGCCGCCCGCGCTCATACCGTCATCCAAGTTTCATTTGCTCCCCGGTTGTCGGTTGTCTATACCATTAGACGACCGCGAGGCCAACGACAGCACGGAAGCCAGCAGGCAGACCCGATGCCCGAGCATACCCCAACCACCGGCGAAACGCCCGATCTCGCCGCCCGCCGCGCCATGATGGCGCTGTGCGGCGCGGCCCGCGCCGAGGAATTGCGCGACGCCCTCTCGGCGCTCGGCGCCGTGGACGACCCCGAGGACCTGCGCCCGCCGGAGACCGGCCTGGTGATGACCCGCGGCCGCATCGGCGGCGACGGACGACCGTTCAACCTCGGCGAGGCGACGGTGACCCGGGCGGCGGTGCGCTTGCGGGGCGGCGAGACCGGTTTCGCCTACCATCTTGGCCGCGACCGGGCGAAGGCGCGGCTCGCCGCCACCCTCGACGCCTTGTGGCAAGTGCCCGCGCACCGCGCGGCGGTCGAGGCGGCGCTGAGGCCCGTCGGCGCCCGCCGCGCCGAGGAGCGCGCGGCGGAGGCGCGCCGGATCGCGGCGACGCGGGTGAACTTCTTCACCATGGCCAGGGGAGAAGATTGATGGGGAGAGGATTGATGGGGAGTGGAGCGATGCTCGCCCGCGGCTTTCCCGACCCCGTCAACGACGCGCAAGCCGTCTTCCGCGCCGTGATGGACGCGCTCGCGCGCCCTGGCACGATCCAGCCTCTAACGACGAACCTGGAGCCCCCGGCGCCGCTCACCCCGGAGCTCGCCGCCGTCGCCCTGGCGCTCGCCGATTCCGACGCGCCGCTCTGGCTCGACTCAGGCCTCGCGAAAAACCTGGCCGTGGCGGAGTTCCTCCGCTTCCACACCGGCGCGCGCATCACCGCGGATCCGATGGAGGCCGCCTTCGCGCTGATCTCCGATCCCGCCGCCTGCCCGGATCTCGGGACCTTCGCGCAAGTCACCCCGGCCTATCCGGACCGCTCCGCGACCCTGGTGCTGGCGGTCTCCGAGCTGTCGGACCGCGCAGGCTGGCGCCTCGACGGGCCGGGCATCAAGGGCAGCGCGACGCTCTCTGCCGTGCCGCTGCCGGCGGACATGCTCGACCGGCTCGCCCGCAACCACGCCGGCTTTCCGCAGGGGGTCGACCTGGTTCTGGCGGCGCCCGGCCGCCTCGCGGCCCTGCCGCGCTCTACCCGCGTCACCGGAGGCTGACCGCCATGTACGTGGCCGTGAAGGGCGGCGAGGCCGCCATCGCCAACGCGCATCGGCTGCTGGCCGAGACCCGCCGGGGCGACACCGCGATCCCCGAACTGTCGGTGGCGCAGATTCGCGAGCAGATGGCGCTCCTCGTCGATCGGGTGATGACCGAGGGCTCGCTGCACGATCCCGACCTGGCGGCGCTCGCCCTCAAGCAGGCGCGCGGCGACCTGATCGAGGCGGTGTTCCTGGTGCGGGCCTACCGCACCACCCTGCCCCGCTTCGGCGCCTCCGAGCCGGTCGAGACCGGCGCGATGGCTCTGCGCCGGCGCATCTCCGCCACCTACAAGGACCTGCCCGGCGGCCAGGTGCTCGGGCCCACCTTCGACTACACCCACCGGCTGATCGATTTTTCGCTCGCCGCCGAGGGCGAGGCGCCGGTGGCGGCCGAATCCGAGCCGCTGGCGGACGCCGCCCACGCGCCGCGGGTCACCGACCTGCTCGGCCAGGACGGGCTGATCGAGCCCTCCGCTCCCGACGACGGCACCCCGCCGGGCGATCTCACCCGCGAACCCCTCGATTTTCCGGCCGACCGGGCGCTTCGCCTCCAGGCGCTGGCGCGGGGCGACGAGGGCTTCGTCCTGGCGCTCGGCTACTCGACCCAGCGCGGCTACGGCCGCACCCACCCCTTCGTCGGCGAGATCCGCGTCGGCACGGTGGCGGTCGAGTTCGTGCCCGAGGAGCTGGGATTTCCCGTGCCGCTCGGCGAGGTGGCACTGACCGAGTGCCAGATGGTCAACCAGTTCCACGGCAGCGCCGAAGTGCCGCCCCAGTTCACACGCGGCTACGGCCTCGCCTTCGGGCAGAGCGAGCGCAAGGCGATGGCGATGGCCCTCGTCGATCGCGCACTCCGGGCCGAGGAACTCGGAGAACCGGTCGGCGCCCCGGCGCAGGACCAGGAATTCGTGCTCGCCCATTGCGACGCGCTCCAGGCCACCGGCTTCGTCGAGCACCTGAAGCTGCCGCACTACGTCGACTTCCAGGCCGAGCTGGAGCTGGTGCGGCGGCTGCGCACCGAGCACGCGGCGCGGCGCGCGGCACCCCGGACCGAGATGAAGGAGGCCGCGGAATGACGACCGCCGATCCCGACACCGGCTACAACTTCGCCTATCTCGACGAGGGCACCAAGCGGATGATCCGCCGGGCGATCCTCAAGGCGATCGCGATCCCCGGCTACCAGGTGCCGTTCGCCTCGCGCGAGATGCCGATGCCCTACGGCTGGGGCACCGGCGGCGTGCAGGTGACGGCCGCGATCCTGGGGCGCGCCGACGTGCTCAAGGTCATCGACCAGGGCTCGGACGACACCACCAACGCGGTCTCGATCCGCGCCTTCTTCGCCCGCACGGCGAACGTCGCGGTGACCACCCGCACCCGGGAGGCGACTGTGATCCAGACCCGCCACCGCATCCCGGAGGCGCCGCTCCATGAGGGCCAGGTTCTCGTCTACCAGGTGCCGATCCCCGAGCCCCTGCGCTTCCTCGAGCCGCGCGAGACCGAGACGCGCCAGCTCCATGCGCTCGCCGAGTACGGGCTGATGCACGTCAAGCTCTACGAGGACATCGCCCGTCACGGCCACATCGCCACCACCTACGCCTACCCGGTCGAGGTGGCGGGCCGCTACGTCATGGATCCCTCGCCGACGCCGAAATTCGACAACCCGAAGATGGACGATTGCCCGGCGCTGCAATTGTTCGGCGCGGGGCGCGAGAAGCGGATCTACGCCGTGCCGCCCCACACGCGGGTCCGCAGCCTCGATTTCGAGGACCATCCGTTCCGCGTCCAGAGCTTCGACCGCCCGTGCGCGCTCTGCGGCGCCGAGGGCGTCTACCTCGACGAGGTGCTGCTCGACGACGCCGGCGGGCGGATGTTCGTCTGCTCCGACACCGACCATTGCGAGGAGCGGCGGGCCGACGGCCATGTCGGCACCGGCGGGACCGAGGAGGCGGCGCGTGTCTGACTTCCACGTCCGCCGCGCCGGCACGCCGGACCTGCCGGCCGTGCTCGGTCTCTACGGCGAATTGAACGGCGGCCGGGTCGCGACCCTGCCCGAGGCCGAGGCCCTGCTCGCGCGCCTCGACGCCTATCCCGATTACGGGCTCTACGTGGCGGAAGCCGGGGGCCGGATCGTCGGCACCTTCTGCCTCGTGATCCTCGACAATATCGCCCATTGGGGCACGCCCTCCGCCCTGGTCGAGAGCGTGGTGGTGGCGCAGGCCCAGCGCGGCACCGGCCTCGGCCGGCGGATGATGCGGGAGGCCGGCCGGCTCGCCGCGGAGAAGGGCTGCTACAAGCTCGCCCTGTCCTCGAACGTCGACGCCAAGCCCGCCCACCGCTTCTACGAGAGCCTCGGCTTCGAGCGATACGGCTACAGCTTCCGGCTCGATCCCCCCTTCGCGAGCGATCCAGAGCTGTCCGGAAAGCGCGCGGCTCTCCCCTCTCCCCGCGGGCGGGGAGAGGCCTTCACCCCCCTTGTCGGGGGTGAAGGTAGCCCGCGCAGCGAACCGCAGGTTCGCCGCGAGGGTGAGGGGGTGTCTCCGGAGGAGCCTCACGCGTCGAGACCCCCTCACCCTCGCTCCGGCTTCGCCTCCGCTCACTTCATCGACGACAAGGTCGATGAAGTCCTCTCCCCGCCCGCGGGGAGAGGGGAAGACCCGCGCCCTTCCCCATCACCGAACGGCCCGGCACGCGACGAGGAGACGACCGCATGAGCGACGCCCTGCTCCAGGCCCGCGGCCTGACCAAGCGTTACGGCGCCCGCACGGCTTGCGCCGACGTCTCGTTCGACCTCGATCCCGGCGAGGTGCTGGCGATCGTCGGCGAGTCGGGCTCGGGAAAGTCGACGCTGCTCTCGCTCATCGCCACCGAGCTCCAGCCCGATTCCGGCAGCGTCTCCTACCGGATGCGCGACGGGAACCTGCGCGACCTCGCCCACCTCTCGGAGGCCGAGCGCCGGGCGCTGATGCGCACCGACTGGGGCTTCGTGCGCCAGGACGCCGCCAAGGGCCTGCGCATGGCGGTCTCGGCCGGCGGCAATGTCGGCGAGCGGCTGATGGGCGCGGGCGCGCGCCACTATGGCAACATCCGCGGCACGGCGCTCGACTGGCTCGCCAAGGTCGAGATCGCCGCCGACCGGATCGACGACCCCCCGACGCGTTTCTCCGGCGGCATGCGCCAGCGGCTCCAGATCGCCCGCAACCTCGTCACCGGGCCGCGCCTGGTGCTGATGGACGAGCCGACCTCGGGGCTCGACGTCTCGGTCCAGGCCCGCCTCCTCGACCTGATCCGCGGCCTCGTCGCGGAACTGGGGCTCGCCGTCGTCATCGTCACCCACGACCTCGCGGTGGCCCGGCTCCTGTCACACCGGGTGATGGTGATGCGCGCCGGCCGGGTGATCGAGACCGGCCTGACCGACCAGGTGCTCGACGATCCGGCCGAGCCCTACACCCAGCTCCTCGTCTCCTCGGTGCTCGCCGCATGACGCCCGATCGAACCCTGCCCGCGCTCGAATTCCGCGACGTGGCAAAAACCTTCACCCTGCACCTGCGCGGCGGCGTGCAGCTGCCGGTAATGGCCGGCGCCGACCTCGCCGTGCATCCGGGCGAGTGCGTGGTGCTCGGCGGGCCGTCGGGCGCCGGCAAGTCCTCGCTCCTCAAGATGGCCTACGGCAACTACCGCTGCGACCGGGGCGAGATCCTGATACGCGACGGCGGAGCGGTCATCGACGTCGCCTCCGCCTCGCCGCGCGAGGTGCTGGCTCTGCGCCGCCGCACGATCTCCTACGTGTCGCAGTTCCTGCGGGTGATCCCGCGGGTCGGCGCCCGCGAGGTGGTGGCCTCGGCCGGCCGCGAGGGCGGCCTGCCCGCCGATCGCGCGCTTGCCCGCGCCGAGGAGCTGTTGTCCCGCCTCAACCTGCCGGAGCGCCTGTGGGACCTGCCGCCCGCGACCTTCTCCGGCGGCGAGCAGCAGCGGGTCAACATCGCCCGCGGGCTGATCGCCGAGCGGCCGGTCCTGCTCCTCGACGAGCCCACCGCCTCCCTCGACGCGCGGAACCGCGCCGTGGTGGTGGAGCTGATCCGTGCCCGCCAGGCGGCCGGGGCGGCTTTGCTCGGCATCTTCCACGACACCGACGTGCGTGAGGCGGTGGCGACCCGGGTGGTCGACGTCACCGCCTTCGCGCAGAAGCGCGCCGCATAAGAAGGGGACCTCCATGCAAGACCGGATCCTCGAGAACGCCACCCTGGTGCTGCCCGACCGGGTCCAGCGCGGCTGGCTTGCCATCACCGACGGCCGCATCGCCGAGATCGGCGAGGGCCGCGCCCCCGAGCGCGGCCTCGACCTTGCCGGCGACCACCTGATCCCGGGGCTCGTCGAGCTGCACACCGACCACCTCGAGAGCCACTACGCGCCCCGCCCCAAGGTGCGCTGGCATCCCCTCGGCGCCGTGCTCGCCTACGACGCGCAGATCGCGGCGTCCGGCATCACCACGGTGTTCGATTCGCTGCGCGCCGGCAGCGACCCGGACGGCAGCGGGTTGGGCCCCGAGCTGATGCAGCTCGCCGGCGCGATCGCCACCGCCAAGGGCGCCGACCTGTTCCGCGCCGAGCACCTGACGCATCTGCGCTGCGAGATCCCCTCCGCCGACGTGATCGACACGGTCAGGGACTTCACCGGGCGCTACCCCGTCGGGCTGATCTCGCTGATGGACCACACGCCGGGCCAGCGCCAGTTCCGCGACATCGACAAGTACTACACCTACGCCACCCGCGGCGGCCGCTCGATCGTCGAGATCCAGGCCAACACCGCGATGAAGATCCGCGACGGCGAGGCCTTCAACGCGATCAACCGCCCGGCCCTCGTCGCGCTCGCCCGCGAGCAGGGCATCGCGCTCGCGAGCCACGACGACACCACGCTCGCCGACGTCGCCATGGCGAAGGGCGAGGGCGTGCGGCTCGCCGAGTTCCCCACCACCCTGGAGGCGGCGCGGGCCGCGCGCGAGGCCGGCATCACCGTGATGATGGGCGCGCCGAACCTGATCCGCGGCGGCTCGCATTCCGGCAACGTCGCGGCGGAGGACCTGGCGCGGGAGGGACTGCTCGACGTGCTCTCCTCCGACTACGTGCCGGCGAGCCTGCTGATGGCGGCGTTCGGCCTGCCCGAGCGGGTCGAGAGCATCACCCTGCCCGACGCGATCGCCACGGTGACGACGAACCCGGCCCGGGCGACCGGCCTCGACGACCGCGGCGTCATCGCGCCGAGCCTGCGCGCCGACCTCGTGCGGGTGCGCCTCGCCGAGGGCGTGCCGGTGGTGCGCCAGGTCTGGCGCCAGGGACAGCGGGTGGCGTGATGGGCGACGGCGGCTTCGTCCTCGTCGTCGGCCCGAGCGGGGCCGGCAAGGACACCCTCCTGCGGCTCGCCCGCGAGGCCCTGGCGGGCGAGCCCCGCTACGTCTTCCCGCGCCGCCTCGTGACGCGCCCGCCCTCGGCGCACGAGGACAACGAGCCGATCAGCGAGGAGGAGTTCTGCGCCGGCGCGGCGGCGGGCCGCTTCGCCCTGTCCTGGCGCGCGCACGACCTCGGCTACGCGCTGCCGGCCTCGACCGCTTCGCTCGCCCGCGACGGGCACGTGGTGGTCTGCAACGTCTCGCGCCGGGTCGTCGGCGAGGCGCGCCGGCGCCTGCCCGGCGTCACCGTGGTCGAGGTCACGGCGCCCACCGAGGTGCTGGCCGCCCGCCTCGCCGCCCGCGGCCGGGCGGAGGACGGCGACCTCGGGGCGCGGCTCGCGCGCTCGGCTTCGGTCGTCGCCGACCTCGTGGTGATGAACGACGGCGCACCCGAGGCCGGGGCGGAACGGCTCCTCGCCCACCTGCGGGCGCGCTGACGCGCTGCCCGCCCCCTGATCCGGGGACGATGGGGCGTTTCCCGGCGGCCTTTGCGAAACCTTTCACCCTCGTCCATGATTTCCGCTGCACTCCCACCCGGTGGGGGTACGAACGGGAGATCAGGACCACCGTGATGAGCGAACCGCGCGAGACCGAGCTGAAGCTGGACGTCGAAGCCTCCGACATCGCGCGCCTGCGGGAGCACCCCCTGCTCGCCGGGGACTGGACCGAGACCGAGCTGTCCTCGACCTATTTCGACACGCCCGACGGCCGCCTGCGCGAGGCCGGCTACACCCTGCGGGTGCGCCAGGACGGCGACCGCCACATCCAGACCGTGAAGGCCCGGGGCAACGGCGGGGTCGGCCTGTTCGACCGGCCGGAATGGGAGAGCGACGTCGCCGGCCCTAACCCCGAACCCGCGGCCTTCGCCGGCACCCCGGTCGCGAAGATCCTCGACGGCGGGGCGGATCTCGCCCCCCTCTACACCTCCACGGTGACCCGCAGCGTGCGCTGCCTCGGCGAGACCGGGCCGGCCGGCAGCCGCATCGAGGTCGCCCTCGACCGCGGCCGGGTCTGGGGGCCGGACGACCGCGTCTCGCCGGTGAGCGAGATCGAGTTCGAGCTGACCGGCGGCACGCCGTCCGCCCTGTTCGATCTCGCCCGCTCGCTCGGTGCCGACGTGCCGCTGCGCCTCGGCGTGCTGAGCAAGTTCGAGCGCGGCGACGCCCTGATCGGGGGCCGCCTCGGGCGCGCCGTGAAGGCCGAGCCGGTGCCGCTCGATCCGGACATGACCGCCGCCCAGGCATTCCAGGCCGTGGCGCTCGCCTGCCTGCGCCAGACCCGCCTCAACGAGACCGTGCTGCTCGCCCGCCGCGACGTCGAGGCGCTGCACCAGCTGCGGGTGTCCTTGCGCCGCCTGCGCTCGGCTTTCTCGCTGTTCGGCGGCGTGATCGAGGACCGGCGGATGCCGGCGATCAAGGCGGAGGTGAAGCGCCTGAGCGAGTCCTTCGGGCACGCCCGCAACCTCGACGTCTATCTCGGCAAGACCCTGCCGCGCGAGCGCGAGCGGCGCCCGGACGAGAACGGCCTCCTGATCCTGGAGCGCCACCTCGAGACCGAGCGCGCGGTGGCGCACGAGGCGGTGCGGGCGGTGCTGGAGAGCCGCGAGTGGCGCGACTGCCTCCTCGACCTCGTCGCCTGGATCGAGGCCGGCCCCTGGCTCGGCCCCGACAACCCGCACGCGGCCCGCCGCGACGGCCCGGCCAAGGCCTTCGCCAGTGAGGAACTGGAGCGCCGCCGCCGCCAGGTGAAGAAGCGCGGCCGCCACCTCGCCGATCTCGATCCGGAGGCGCGCCACCAGGTGCGGATCGCCGCCAAGAAGCTGCGCTACGGCGCGGAGTTCTTCGCCGCCCTGTATTCGGGCAAGAAGGCGACCAAGCGCCACGCCGCCTTCGTCGAAGCCCTGGCCGACCTCCAGGACCACCTCGGCGACCTCAACGATATCGCCACCGCCCACACCCTGGCGGCCGAGCTCGCCAGGGGCGCACCGGAGGGCGCGGTCTTCGCCGCCGGCATGGCGACCGCCGACACCGAGGCCCGCAGCCAGCACCTGCTCGCCGAGGCCGCGAAGGCGCACGAGGCGCTGATCGACGTCCGGCCGTTCTGGCGCTGACGTCCGGGCCTGCCCTGCGCCCCTCAGGCGCGGGGCATCAGAGCGTAGAGGGTGATCGCGGCGGCGTTCGAGACGTTGAGGCTCTGGATCGCGCCGCGGAACGGGATCCGGGCCATCACGTCGCAGCACTCGCGAGTGCGCTGGCGCAGGCCCTTCCCTTCCGCCCCGAGCACCACCACCAGCGGCGCCCGCGGGCCGACCGCGTCCAGGGTCTCGGGCGCCTCGGAATCGAGACCGACCCGGGTGAAGCCGCGCTCGCCGAGCTCGATCAGGGCTTCGGCGAGGTTGCGCACCACCACGAACGGCACGTGCTCGAGCCCGCCCGAGGCGGATTTGGCGAGCACGCCGGTGACGGTCGGCGAGTGCCGGGCCGTGGTGACGATCGCGGTGACGCCGAAGGCCGCCGCCGTTCGCACGATGGCGCCGACATTGTGCGGATCGGTGATCTGGTCGAGGGCGAGCAGCACCGCGTCGTCGGGCAGCGCGTCGAAGGCCGGGCCGGCCAGGGGATCGGCCTCGAGGTAGAGCCCCTGATGCACCGCATCGGGCCCGAGCAGCCCGGTGATGGCGCCGGGCTTGACGATCTCGGGCGTGATCCGCAGCACGCCCACCTCCTCAGCGAGGCGGAGCGCCGCGTTCTCGGTGGCGAGCAGCCGGCGAAACTCCCGCTTCGGGTTGCGCAGCGCCTCGGAGACCGGGTGCCAGCCGTACAGCACCGTCAGGTCGTCGCCCTCGTCGCGCGCCTCGTCGGCGAACCGGCGGCCGGGACCGCTCCGGCCGGGCCCGCCCTTGCCGAACCCGCCCTTGCCCGAGCTTCCCTTGCCCGGTCCACCCTTCCAACCGCCCCCGCGCGGCGCCTGCCTCGTCGTCATCTGTCGTCCTGCCCGCGTTCGAGGCCCAACCCGGCGCCGACAAGACCGAGCCCTCGTCCCCCGTCAAGCCCATCAATCCGGTTGCCCTGCCGGCAGAACCCCACTATAGCTCCCCTCGCCCCGCACCGGCGCCCTTCGTCTAGCGGTCTAGGACGTCGCCCTTTCACGGCGAAAACACGGGTTCGAGTCCCGTAGGGCGCGCCATGCGGTGGCTAAGTCATTGTAATCCTAGAATCTGTTGGTTTTCAAGTGCTTACCCGTCGGCGCGTACTACACGCGCGTGCTACGGGACCAAGTACGATGGGCCGCATGAAGTTCGTTCAGCGCCGCGCCGGCCGTGACGAGTTTCGCTTCCCCCTCCCCAACGACCTCGCCGGCAAACCAACCCCGCCCCCCGGCCGGAGGCGCTGGCAGCTTTCGTCAATGCGCGAACCGGCCGCCTCAAGACCGAGGTCATCCGCTTCCTTGAGACCAATGACGGCCCGACGCCGACCGGCGGGTGCTCGCTCACATCGCCGAAGCGCACCGGCTCGTCGATCAAGCGCGGCGCATACTGCGCGAGGGGCCGAAGGCAGGGATCAGCGCGGACCAGATCGCTGCCCTGGCGCGCGACCACGAGGTCCATCTCCGCGGCACGGACGAGGTGATCCGCACGATCCGGACGCAACCGCCCCATCGAGCAGGATCCGGGATGACGCCGGGATGCGCCGGGGCACCGATCACTCAGCGGCCCCGTCGCGCGAGCGTCATCGGGCGTAGCGGGTGAAGACGAAGTCGCGCTCCCTTACCCGCGCTTCGTGGCAGGCAAAGCAGGTCTGGTGCTGCGCCTCGTCGACGGGCTTGCCGTCGATGAAGCGGCCGAAGCCCCAGCCACCCGATTGCGGGTAGCGCGCCGCGTCCTTGACCATGACCTGCACGGTCGTGGCGGAGCCCGGCACCGTGGCCGACTCGAACTCGGCGGAGGGCGTGCGCGTCCAGGCGAGCTTCACCAGGATACTACCGTCCGGGAACGGCAGCGTGCCGGTCCGGTAGGCCCGCACGGCGACGTCGTTGCCGAGCACCGCCCGCAGCTCGTTCAGCGGTGCATCCTCGAGGGCCGGGGCGATCAGGCGCCAGTCCCGGTAGCCGTCCGGGACGATGACGCCGTAGACCGGCGAGGCCGGCTTCGCCCCGTCACCGGATGCCCGGGCCGCGGCCAGGGCGAGACCGGCGGCGGCGCACAGGAGCAGGGCGCGCCGCCCGCTTGCGCGACGGTCAGAGGCCATCGACGTCCACCACGGCCTGCGCGAAGGCTCGCGGCGCCTCCTGGGGAAGGTTGTGCCCGATGCCGCCGGTGATCGTGCGGTGCTCGTAGCGCCCGGAGAATTTCTTGGCGTAGGTCGCGGGGTCGGGATGGGGCGCGCCGTTCGCGTCGCCCTCGAGCGTGATCGTCGGGATCGCGATGGTCGGGAAGGCGGCGAGCTTGCGCTCGGTCTCGTCGAACCGCGCCTCGCCCGGCGCCAGCCCGAGCCGCCAGCGGTAATTGTGGATCGAGACGGCGACGTGGTCCGGATTGTCGAAGGCCGGGGCCGAGCGGGCGAAGGTGGCGTCGTCGAACCGCCATTGCGGTGAGGCGAGCTCCCAGATCAGCCGGACGAAGTCGCGGGTGTAGCGGGCGTAGCCCTCGCGCCCGCGCTCGGTGGCGAAGTAGAACTGGTACCACCATTGCAGCTCAGCCTTCGGCGGCAGCGGCATCGCGTTGGCCTGCTGGCTGCCGATGAGGTAGCCGCTCACCGAGACGAGGGCCCGGCACCGCGCCGGCCACAGGGCGGCGAGGATGCAGGCGGTGCGGGCGCCCCAGTCGTAGCCCGCCACGAGCGTCCGCTCGATCCCGAGCGCGTCGAGGAAGGCGACCGCGTCGTGGGCGAGCGCGGCCTGCTGGCCGTTGCGCGGCGTCGCCTCCGAGAGGAAGCGGGTCGCGCCGTAGCCCCGGAGGGAGGGGATCAGCACCCGATAGCCCGCAGCCGCGAGCACCGGCGCCACCTCGGCGTAGCTGTGGATGTCGTAGGGCCAGCCGTGGAGGAGCAAAACGGGCTTGCCGTCCGCCGGTCCGGCCTCGACGTAGGCGACTTCGAGGTCGCCGGCCCGGACCCGCTTCAGCGGACCGAACGCGGCTTGCGGTCCCGATGGCGCCGGGGCCGCACCCTGCGCTGCGGCGGCCGGAATGATCCCGGCGACCGTGCCGGCAGCCAGTGCGGCACCGAGCTGTCCGAGCAGCTGCCGGCGTGCCAGCGTGTCGATCTCGTTCATGGCAACAACCCTCGTGATGATGGGGCGGTCCGACTTCAGCAAGCCGGACGGATCGAGGCTCAGGCGACGGTCAGCACGACGTCGATGTTGCCGCGCGTCGCCTTCGAGTACGGGCAGATCTGGTGGGCGGCGACGACGACCTGCTCGGCCAGGGTGCGATCGAGGCCCGGCACGTCGATCGTCAGGCGGGCGCTGAGAAAGAAGCCGCTGTCGTCCTGGTTCAGCCCGATCTCGGCGTCGATGCGCGACGGCCGGGGCAGCGCGATCCCGAGCGTCCGGGCCGC
This sequence comes from Methylobacterium sp. Gmos1, assembly GCF_053764715.1. Taxonomy (NCBI): domain Bacteria; kingdom Pseudomonadati; phylum Pseudomonadota; class Alphaproteobacteria; order Hyphomicrobiales; family Methylobacteriaceae; genus Methylobacterium; species Methylobacterium sp. Gmos1. Next base: position 57,981 of record NZ_JBSNCC010000014.1, read on the forward strand.
GCGCTCCATCGCGCCCTCGAAGCAGGCGGACCAGCCGGCCGCGAAGAGCTGCTCCGGGTTGGTCCCCTCCCCGGCGCTGCCGGGCCGGGACAACCGCAGGTCGAGCCTGCCGTCGGGGCTGCGCGCCGTGCCCTCGCGCCCTCCGAGCGTGTGAACGTGAGCCGTGTACAGGCGTTGTGCCGTGTCGTTCATGGATCGATGCTCCTGGCGGTCCGCAGCGGCTCGTGAGCCGGACGGCGGTGCGACGCCCGGCTCATGCCGTCCCCGTCGATCGTCGCCGGCATCGTCGTGCCCCCGCGGTCCCGTCCCCAGTAAGCCGCCGGTTCTTGTGCCGAGTATGTGCTAACAAGCCGGTTTTGTAAGCGCATGTACGCGGCCGGAGCCGCGGGCCGGACCGGCCGCGGGGCCGGCGATCCGGCCCTTGCGCGTGATCCCGGCCGGGACTATCAGCGGCGCCCCAAGCCGGAGCCGCGACGCCGATGAGACTGACCCTGACTGCAATGCCGACCCGCCTTGCCGCCAGGACCGTCTCCCCGCATGTCAGCCCAGCTCTCGCTTCTGAACGTCACGTGGTCCGCGCCTGACGGGCGCGCCGTCCTCTCCGACCTCTCCGTCACTTTCGGGCTCGAACGAACCGGCGTCGTCGGCCGCAACGGCGTCGGCAAGAGCACGCTGCTCGGCCTCCTGGCGGGACGCCTGAGACCGTCCGGCGGCAGCGTCGTCCGCGATGGGACGGTCGCGCTGCTGCGCCAGTTCGCGAGCCTCGCCCCCGACGAGACCGTGGCCGACCTGTTCGGGGCGAGCGCGGGCCTGGCGCTGCTGCGCCGTGCCGAGGCCGGCGCGGGCGAGGCCGACGAACTCGCCGCGGCCGACTGGACGCTCGAGGAGCGCCTGACGGGGGCTCTCGCCCTGATGGGCGTGCCGGTGAGCCCCGAGACGCCCCTGTCGCGCCTCTCCGGAGGGCAGCGCGCCCGCGCGGCGCTCGCGGCGGCGATCTTCGCACGGCCGGATTTCCTGCTGCTCGACGAACCGACCAACGACCTCGATTCCGACGGGCGGGGGGCGGTTCACGAGGCGCTGCGGCGCTGGCGCGGCGGCGCGATCGTGGTCAGCCACGACCGATCCCTGCTGGATGCGATGGACGCGATCCTGGACCTGGAGCCGACGGGGGCGAGCCGCACCCGAGGCGGCTTCGACGCGTACCGGCAGGCTCGTGCGGCGCGCCTCGCGGCGGCCGAGCACGACCTCGCGGTGACCGAGAAGCGGGCGGCGGACCTCGCCCGCCGGGCGCAGGAGACGGTCGAGCGCCAGCAGCGCCGCGACGCGGCCGGAAGCCGCCGTGCCGCGCGGGGCGACCTTCCCCGCCTCCTCGCCGGGGCCCGCCGGGACAACGCCGAGCGGACGGCCGGCGGCACCGCGCGCCTGGTCGAGCGGCAGCGCGCCTATGCCGAGACCGAGCTGGCCCAGACACGCAACCGGATCGCGGCGGTGAAGCCGGCCGCTCTCGCGGTCCCGCCGAGCGGCCTTCACGCCGACCGTCATGTCCTCGCGGTCGAGGACGTGACGGCCGGCTACCGGCCGGGGCGGCCCGTCCTGACCAGCCTGTCCCTGGCGATCACCGGTCCTGAGCGCGTCGCGTTGTGCGGGCGCAACGGGTCGGGCAAGTCGACCCTGCTCGCCCTCGTCGCGGGCCGCCTCAGCCCGTGGGCGGGGCGCGTGTCGGTCGGCGTGCGCGCTGCCCTGCTCGACCAGCGCCTCGGGCTGCTCGACCGCGACCGGACCGTGGCGGAGAACTTCGCGCGCCTCAACCCGGGGGAGGACGCGAACGGATGCCGGGCGGCCCTGGCGCGGTTCCAGTTCCGCGCCGCCGCCGCCGACCGGACCGTCTCGGTTCTGAGCGGCGGCCAGCAGGTCCGGGCGGCGCTGGCCTGCGTGCTCGGCAACGCGGCGCCGCCCCAGCTCCTGATCCTCGACGAGCCGACCAACCACCTCGACCTGGAGGCGGTCGAGGCGCTGGAACTGGGCCTTGCCGGCTACGACGGCGCGCTCCTGGTCGTCAGCCACGACGAGGCGTTCCTCGCGGCCTTGCGGATCACGCGGCGCGTCGTCCTCGACGATCCCGCCGGGTGACACGATGTCCGGAAGATTCCCTCCGGACATCGTGTCACCAGCCCGCGCGGCGCAGCTTTCTCGGTACACATGAGCGAAGCCGATTTCCGCATCGCGAAAGCGATTCCGCAGGGATCGCCTGAAGCGATCAATCGGAAATCGTATGACCTGCGCGAGGGCGCGTTCAGGCGAGCGTGACGACGGCTTCGAGACCGCCGCCCGCGCGGTTGCATAACGTGAGCTTGCCGCCGAGCGCGGCGGCGAGCTGATCGGCGATGGCGAGGCCGAGCCCGGTGCCGCCGGTGTCGCGGCTGCGCGATTCTTCCAGCCGCACGAAGGGCAGCAGCACCGCCTCGAGCTTGTCCGCCGGGATGCCGGGTCCCCGGTCCAGCACCGCGATGGCGAGCCGGCCTTCCCCCGCCCTCACGTCGATCTCGGCCCGGCCGGCGTAGCGCAGGGCGTTGTCGATCAGGTTGGTGAGGATGCGCCGCAGGGCCTGCGGGCGCGTCGCCACCGTGACGTCGGCCAGGGCGGTGAGGGTCACGTCGCGGCCGGCGTCCTGGTAATCGAAGACGAGGCTCTCGATGAAGGCGCGCAGATCGAGGCGGGCCGTCGGCTCGACGTCGCCGTGCACGCTGCGGGCATAGGCGATCCCCTCGCGCACCAGTGCCTCGACCTCGTCGAGATCGGCCAGCAGCCGATCCTGGACGGGCCCCTCGGCCCCCGTCTCGACCCGCAGCCGCATCCGGGTGATCGGGGTCTGCAGGTCGTGGGAGATCGCCGCCAGGATGCGCACGCGCTCGTCGAGGTGGCGGCTGATGCGGGCCTGCAGCGCGTTGAAGGCGCGTCCTGCGCGCGCGACCTCGTCCGGCCCGGCCTCCGCGAAGCGGGTCGCGGGCCGGCCGGGCTCCAGCCGGTCGGCGGCCTCGGCGAACCGGGTCAGCGGGCGTACCGCCAGCCGGACGGCGAGCCCGACGCAGGCCGCCAGCACGAGGAGCTGCACGCCCAGGGCCACCGGCAGCCACGACGCGACCGGTCGCATCGCCGGCCGCACGTCGATGGTGAGTTCCGCGCCGTCGGCGAGCACGACGTGACCCTGCAGTCGCTCGGACGGTGCCGGCACCGCGTCGAACCGCACGGGGAAGCGCGGCGCGAGGGCGGTGCGGATCTCGTCCGCGATCATCCGGGTCCGGGCTGGGAGGTCGGGCGTTCCGGCCGTGCCTGGACCGAGCTCGTAGCGATAGGTCGGCCGGTCGAGCAGCGGCAGCCACCCGGCCCTCTCCTCGGCCGGCAGCCGGTCCAGCAGGGCGACCGCGACGGCGACGTCGCGCTGGAGCGTCGTCAGCATGACCGCCCGCGCCGACTGGTCCCGTTCCAGGAGCATGATCGCGAAGGCGAGCCCCTGCCCGCACAGGAGCCCGGCGAGCAGGATCAGGAAGAGCCGGCTGCGCAGGCTGCCCGGCAGGCGCGGCCTCATTCGTCGCGTGCCTGCGCGATGACGGCCGGCCATTCGTCGCGCGCCTGCGCGATGACGACCGGCATCGCCAGGACGTAGCCCTCGCTGCGCACCGTCTTGATGTAGGCCGGCTCGCGGGCGTCGTCCCGCAGGCGCTGGCGCAGGCGGCTGACGAGGAGGTCGATCGAGCGGTCGAACAGCTCGGCCTCGCGGCCCTGCGTGAGGTTGAGGAGCTGGTCGCGCGAGAGGACCCGCTGGGGGTGGTCGAGCAGGACGCGCAGCAGCCGGTACTCGGCGCCGCTGAGCGGCACGACCGTCCCGGCCTCGTCGAGCAAGTGGCGGGCCGTGGTATCGAGCCGCCAGGCGCCGAAGGCGACGAGGCGGCCGGCCTCGGTCACCTGGAGGTTCGGCGGCAGCATCCGGGTCCGGCGCAGGACCGCCTTGATCCGGGCGAGCAGCTCGCGGGCCGAGAACGGCTTCACCAGGTAGTCGTCGGCGCCCATCTCCAGGCCGACGATCCGGTCGGTCTCGTCGCTGCGTGCCGTCAGCATCAGCACCGGCGTCGTCCTGTGCCGGCCCGCCCGCAGCTCCCGGCACAGGACGAGGCCGTCATCCCCGGGCATCATGATGTCGAGCACCACGAGGTCGACGCGATCGGCCTCGAGGAAGGACCGCATCTGGCGGCCGTCGGCGGCCAGGCTCACCCGCAGGCCGTTCTTCCTCAGGTAACCCGAGACCATCTCGCGGATCTCGCGATCGTCGTCGAAGACCAGGACGTGATCGATGTGCTCCACGGTTCCCGTCCCCCGTTGCGCGCCAGGGATAGCGGGGCCGGGCCCGTCCGGCGAGCCGGTTCCGGTCACGCAATGTAGCCGGCCCGGCCGGTATCCTCGGGCGGGATCGCGCGGCCGCTACAGAGCGATACAAGGATCGGGCGCGCCGCACACAGGCAGGACATGCGGGGCTGATGAGGAAGGGCGGCTCGGACCCAGAAGGAGCCCGTCCGTGATTCTCGCCATCGCCGCCTATCTCGCGGGCGTGCTGACCCTCCTCAGCCCGTGCCTCGTTCCGGTGCTGCCCTTCGTGCTCGCGCGGGTCGACCGGCCCTTCCTGACGGGCACGCTGCCGTTCCTGGCCGGCCTCGGCGCGGCCTTCGTCGCGGCCGCCGGGCTCGCCACCCTCGGGGGCGGTGTCGTGGCCTGGCTCGGCATGGCCGGCCGCGTCCTGGCGTTGGGCGTGCTCGCCGTCTTCGCGCTCACGCTCCTGTCGCCCCGTGCCTCGGCGTGGCTGCACCGGCCCCTCGTGCATCTCGGCGGCATCCTGTCGCGGCGCGCGGCCGAGCCGGGTGCCCGCCGGTCGAGCGGGATTACGGGATCGCTCGGCCTCGGCGCCGCCACGGGCCTGCTGTGGACGCCCTGTGCCGGACCGATCCTCGGCCTCGTCCTCACCGGCGCCGCCCTGAACGGGCCGGGCTGGCAGACGACGGCGCTGCTGGCGGCCTATGCCTTCGGGGCCGCGACGGCCCTGGCCGCGGTCGCTCGCCTGGGCGGCGCGGTTGTCGCCCTGGTCCGACCGCATCTCGGGCTCGGCGAGCGTCTGCGCCAGGTCGCCGGGGCCGCCATGATCGCGGTGCTCGCCGCGGTCGCCCTCGGGGCCGATGCGGACCTGCTGGCGCGCTACCCCGCGGCAGCGACGACCGCCGTCGAGGACGCGATCCTGACGATGCTGCGCGTCGACGCCGCCCGGGCCGCCCCGACCGACGCTCCGACCGCCAGCGATCTCCCGGTCGAGAGCCGGCTGCCGAGCCTCTCGGGCGCTACGCACTGGCTCAACGGCGAGCCGCAGACGGTCGAGGGCCTGCGGGGCCGGGTCGTGCTGGTCCATGTCTGGACCTATTCCTGCATCAACTGCATCCGTACGCTCCCCACCCTGCGGGCCTGGGCCGAGCGGTACCGGGCGCAAGGGCTGGCCGTGATCGGCATCCACGCGCCTGAATTCGCCTTCGAGCACGATATCGGCAATGTCGCCGCGGCGATCCGGCGCTTCGCCCTGCCGTATCCGGTGGCGGTCGACAACGAGTTCCGGCTCTGGCGCGGCCTGCGCAACGCGTACTGGCCGGCCTTGTACGTCGTCGACGCGCAGGGACGCATCCGTCATCACCAGTTCGGCGAGGGAGGCACCGCGCAGTCGGAAGCTGCCATCCAGGCCCTCCTGGCCGAATCCGCCGGAGGTCGTGCCTCCAACGACGGCCCGAGCCCGACGCGAGCGACCGGTATCGAGGCCGCTCCCGATCTCGCGCATCTTGCGTCCACCGAGACCTATGTCGGCTCGGACAAGGCCACGCATTTCGCGTCGCCGGAAGGAGTGTCGCCCGGGCTGCGCCTCTATACCCCCGGTCGGCCGCGGCTGAACGAGTGGTCGCTAGCCGGACACTGGACCATCGAACCCGAATACGCCCGGCTCTATGCCCCGGGTGGCAGCACGACGTACCGCTTCCGGGCGCGCGATCTCCACCTCGTCGTCGGGCCCGGACCTGACGGGCGCCCGGTGCCTTTCGACGTGTCTCTCGACGGCGAACCACCCGGCGCGGATCACGGCGCCGACATCGGATCGGACGGCGGCGGCGTCATCGCGGAAACGCGTTTGTACCAGCTCGTTCGCCAATCCGGCCCCGTGCGCGAGCGCACGTTCGCGATCCACTTTCATCGTCCCGGCGCTCGCGTCTATGCATTCACGTTTGGCTGAGGGTGTCACTCGTCTTTGTGACCCGATTCGCGGGGAAGCCGACACCGCCTAGTTCAGCTCTGCCGGCAATTCGCGTACCGGTAATTCTGCTGTGCGCCATAAGGAGCTTCGTGAACAGAGCCGCTGGGATGGCGCTCAGCTTCCGAGAGTTGCAAGTTGCATGAAATAGCTGGTCAGGGTGGCCACAACATCCGGGTGTCGTGGCTGCCGCTACAGGTCCGCTTTCTCCTGCTGAGCGGACGTCCGGACCGGCACGCTTGAAACTCCGCAAAGGGGGCGAGGCCGTGTGAAAACTCGGCGATGCCCCGAAAGCTGTCGACTAATTTCCCGCGCTGCCGCTGTCCGAGGATCCCGGGTGAGGCCAAGCTGTCGCGCAGCCTCGGTCGGTAGCGGCCGTTCCGCATGTCGGGCTGATCGGATGTGAACCCGCCTGAGCCGGATGGCCCAGGCTCCGGGCGTTCCGCGAAGGCCCCGACCGGGTTCGGGGCCGGACGTCATTTCCGAGCCCGTCAGGCGTTCACGCCGCCGTCGACCGTCAGTGTGGTGCCGGTGATCTGCCGTGCGCTGGGGCTAGCCAGGAAGGCCACCGCGGCCGCGATATCTTCGGGCTTCCCGTAATGGCCAAGAGCCGTTCCCGCCCGCTGCATGTCCGCCTGGGGGCCATCGGCAGGATTCATGTCGGTGTCGGTCGATCCCGGCTGCACGAGGTTCACCGTGATGCCGTGCGGGCCGAGCTCGCGTGCCAGTCCCCGCGTGAAAGAGAGCAGGGCCGACTTCGACATGGAGTAGACCGTCACCCCGGCGAACGGGACCCGCTCTCCAAGGCACGAGCCGATGGAGATGATACGACCGCCTTCCTTGAGGTGGGGGATGGCGGCCTGGGAGGCGAGTACGACCGAGCGGACGTTCACGTCGAGGAGCGCGTCGATGTCGGCGAGGCTCATCTCCACCACCGAACCGCCCCGGGCGATGCCGGCATTGTTCACGAGGATGTCGAGGCCTCCGAGTCCCTCGACCGCCGAGCCGACCGAGCGCTTCACGGCCTCTGCATCCGCGCTGTCGGCCTGGATGGCGAGGGCGCGCCGGCCCTTCGCGTCGATGGCGCGAACGACCTCGGCAGCGCGCTCGGCGGAACGCTCGTAGGTGATTGCGACGTCCGCACCCTTGTCCGCGAGCGCCAACGCGATGGCAGCGCCGATGCCGCGGGAAGCGCCCGTCACGAGGGCGCGCTTGCCTGCCAGTTCGCTCATGGTCCACCTTTTTTGTGGCGATCGACATACAATTCGCTAAGCTTGTAGAGGGGCCGGGTCAAGCGGTTTATGTAACGAACGATGCAGAATGATCCGACGCTGCGCGCACCTGGCGAGATGGCGGCCCGAGGCCGCGGACGGCCCCGTGCCTTCGATCGTGATGCGGCGCTGGGACAAGCGGTGCGCCTGTTCTGGCAGAAGGGCTATGCGGCGACGTCCATCTCGGATCTGACCGCGGCGATGGGGATCGGCTCGCCGAGCCTGTACGCCGCCTTCGGCTCGAAGGAGGGGCTCTACGCCGAGGCGCTGCGCCATTACGGGGAACGATACGAGGCATCCGTCTGGGCCAACTTCGCCGCGGCAGCGACCGCCCGCGACGCCGTCGAGGCTCTCCTGAGGGACTCGGCCGCCGCGCTCACGGGCTCCTGCGGCCGCGTGGAGCCCCTCGGTTGCATGGTGACGCTCTCGGCGGCCGGCAGCGAGGGGCATGCGGAGCTCGGAGACCTGGTGCGGGCGGCCCGGGCGCAGGGGCTCAAGCGGGTCGAGGAGCGGCTTGATCGCGCCGTGGCGAAGGGCGAGTTCCCGGCACCGGTCGATGTTCGCGCGCTCGCCCGGTTCGTGCTCACGGTGCAGAACGGCATGTCGCTTCAGGCCCGCGATGGTGCGAGCCGAGAGGAGCTCGAAGCCGTTGCCCATTTCACGATGGTGGGATGGGGTGCATTGGTCGGCCGGTGACGATTGCTGCCCGATCCAGCCGAGTGGTGCGTCGCTTGCCGCCCGGGGTCCTGCTCACGACGCCCTGCCGTGCCGCCGCCGGCGCCGTCGAGCGCAGCAACGAGCGGAGGGCCTGCGGCCGGGCCTCAATCGCGATCTCGGCAGCCCGGAGCCTGCACGCCGTGCCCCGCGCCAGGTCGCGAACGCCGCGGCCTTCCCCGCGGGAGCCGGCGCCCGGCCGGTATGGAGCGCGTCCCTCCGGAGCGGTATCCTGTCCGCTTCGCTCCCGATCATGCGGTCTCTTGTCACCAATGCTCCGCGATGGCATCGCGACGGGCGAACCACGTGCCCTCGTGGGCGGCCGCATGGGCGAGGAAGCGCTCCAGCCCGCCGATACGCCCGGGCCGGCCGATGATCCGGAGATGCAGGTCCACCGAGAGCATCCGTGGCGCGTCGCCGCCCTCCCGATAGAGACGGTCGAAGGCGTCGATGCAGTGGCGGGAGAAGTCGTCGCCGAACACGAAGCCGCCGCCGCGTTGGAAGCGCATGTCGTTGGTATCGAAGGCGTAGGGCAGCACGACGTGCGGACGTCCCTCCCGGCCCGGCACGAGATAGGGAAGGTCGTCGTTGTAGGCATTCGAATCGTACAGGAAGCCGCCGTGCTCCAGCAGCAGCCGGCGGGTGTTGACCGAAGTCGCCGAGCGGGTGTGCCAGCCGACCGGAGCGCGGCCGATCGCATCGCGGATCGCCGCGACGACCTCGTAGACGGACTCGTTGCGCTCGTCGCCGAGGGCGAGGACGGGCAAGTCTTGCTTCCTCGGTATGGGCGTCGCGCAAGCGTGCCTCAGCGATGACGATGAGGCGTCGCATGATGGCGACGATGGCCACGATCGACGGTTTGCCGGCCTTGGGGAGGCGCTGATAGGCCACCTTGAGGACGGGATCGCAGCGGGCGGCCGTGTCCGGCATCTCCTTGGCCGCCATGGTGGTCGAGCGGCCGAGGAAATCGGTGCGAAACGGCCCGGGCTCGACGACCCGCCGAATGTCTCGACTGCCTTGGCCACCGCCGACCTCGCGGCCGCCGCATCCGTCACGTCGAGCGGCAGCGCGATCATCCGGCCTGCGAAGGTGGCCGTCATCGTACGTCGAGCGCGGTCGCGACGACCTGATCGCCGCGCTGCGCCGCGGCCAGAGCGAGGCGCCGGCCGAAGCCGCCCGAGCAGCCGGTAATGAGTCAGGTTTTCACTGCGCCTTCTCCTGGCTGTGTCCCGACGCCACGACGTCATCGCCGCCGCGGAGCATCACTATCGGCGATGATTGACCAGTCCTTCTCCCCGAGGCCCGCCGCGACAGCTCTGCTGAGCCCCTCGCGGACGGCCTCATGCGGCGGGAGCGTGCGTCAGACCTCGATGCTGGCCTCGGTCGCCAGACGCATGTCCCTTGAGGGCGAGCCTGGCTCTGGATCCCGGCTCGAAGGATCGTTCAGCGATCCTGCCCCGCGTGGTCGGCGACCAGATCCCTGGTATCCGCAACCTGGGCATGCCGATGCCGCCGCCGGCGCGAGACATCTGGACGGGATACCATCGGGATTGACGGCGTCCTCAGCGCCCCTGTGCGTTCATCTCGGCGTTCATCTCGACGGAATCGGACCATCTCGTGAGCGCGGCCGCGTGATGCCGACACGGGACGATGCGGGTTCGCGCGTTCCGCCGGCGCCGCGCAGGATCATGCGGTCCGTTCCGTCGCTCCCTTCCGCGCTCGCGCGACGGTCAACCACACGGCCGAGACCAGGAAGTAGAAGGCACCGAACGCGGCGTAGGGAGCGATGTCGGTGATCCCGGGCGTCGAGGCACCGTTCGCCTTGACGATGAAATGGCCGCCCGCAAGCGCCGACTGGGCTCCGCTCAGCGCCATCGCCCATTGGGCACCGGCCTGCCAGCGCCGCACGCCGGTCGCGAGCTGGAGCAGACCGGAGAGGATGGCCCAGACCCCGAACACCGCCAGCACAGCGTGCGGGCCCCATCCGAGCGCGAGCGCCACCGCGACGGCGACGGCGGTGCTGGCGGCCGCGTTGAGGGCCTGGCTGGGATTGGCGGCCAAGCCGCCGCTGCGCCGGGCGTCGACGACGTTGGCGACGGCGTCCCAGGCGGGATAGGCGACAAGGAGCGCCGCTGCCGCCGGTGGCACGGCCTGTCCGATGGTGAAGGCGGCCGCGACCCAGCCGACTGACACCCCGGCACGGAGGAAGTAATAGGAGCGCAACCAGCGCGACGTGTCACGGACAGGGTGTTGGATGGTCGTCATCGGCGTTCCCTTCGGGTGAGCGGCGCGACGGGGGATGCGGAACGCGGGCAAGTCCGAGTTCCGTGGGGGATGTGGCGACGGGCGATCACGCGGCGGATTCGGCGACCGAACCGCCGGGCTTCGTAAAGGCGACATCTTTTCAGAGAGATTCGCGTCACTCCGGAAGAACCATGTACGAGCGGACGTCGATGACACCCATGACCGGATCGCTGGAAAACTTGACCGTTCTTCCGGACGGCGGACCGGGCTCGGTCTCCGGCGACCTGCTCTCGCACGTGCTGGCGCAGATCCGGCTCACCGGGGATCATGTCCGGTCACACGAGGTTGATGGGTCGACGGGCTTGGAGCTGGAAGCCGGCGCCGCCTATGTCCTGGTGGTCGCCGACGGCTCGCTCGAGGGCGAGGACGAGGCCCGGACGCGCATCGTGATCGACACGGGCGACCTCGTGCTTCTGCCCCGCGGGCTCGGAGGATCCCGGCTGGCGGCATCCGCCTCGCGGGCATCGGTGATCGTCTGCCGGTTCTGGTTCGATCCCCACTCTCTTCGCGGCATGATCTCGGCCCTGCCCGGGCGCATCCACATCCGGCGCGCCGAGGGAGCCGGGTGGCTCGACGGCATCGTCCCCTTCCTGATGGTCGAGGTGACCGACGACGAGCCCGGCGCGGCCCTGATGATCTCGCGGATCATCGACGTCATCGTCATCCGCACCCTGCGGACCTGGGTGCAGCGCGGGCACACAGCCGGATGGCTGGGAGGGCTGTCCGACGCGCGCATCGCCCGGGCGCTGAAGATCATCCACGAGCGACCGCTGCCGCGCTGGGGCGTCGAGGCCCTGGCCGACGCCGCCGGCATGTCCCGGTCGAGCTTCTGCGAGCGCTTCACCGCTCTCGTCGGACGCTCGCCCCTGCGCTACCAGAACGAGTGGCGGCTCACGCTCGCCCGGGACATGCTGGTCGCGCGCGAGGCACGCATCGGCGAGGTCGCGCTCCGCGTCGGCTACGAGTCCGAAGCCGCGTTCAGCCGTGCTTACAAGGCAATGTTCGGCCATCCACCGAGGGACGAGCCCGCACCGTCGAGCGAGACGTGATTGCAGAAGCGCGCCGTCTTCTTGGGATGGCAGGCGCTTGACGGATCGCGAGGCGGCATCCATCGGCGGCAGCGTGGTCTCAAGCTCGGATTGAGGATCCGCGGCCGCACGCCTCGCGCGATGCGTGTCCTGCCGCATCCCCGCCGGCCCGGCGCGGTTCGGAACTGGTCGCCCTGCCGGAGCGCAGATCGTTGCTGTTCTGCAACATTCCGGTGATTTCGGGAGCGATCTCCGCCGCGCCGGCCGCCGGCCCTGGAACGGGGGTGAATTGTTTCGCGCAGAAACACAAGGGCTTACGATGTGACGTGGCGCGTAAATTAGAATGATATGAAATAAGATTAGATATTGACCTGGCCCATCCCTCTTGTGAAGACGTGTATCGGGTGATTTGCTGATCGAAGGAGAGTTGAGGCAGGCCTGGAGCTGAGTCATGCAGCCAATCTCGATCGACGCGCTGCATCGGGGCGATGGCGTGAAACTGCGGCGATTCCTGACGCGCCGGCTCGGCAACCCGGCCGATGCCGCGGACGCGCATCAGGAAACCTATCTGCTGATGCTGTCGGCGCTCTCCCGGACGACGATCGAGCGACCCTCTGCCTTCCTGTTCCAGATCGCCAGCAACGTGGCCCGCCGGATGCGCAACCGGCAGCGGCTCGAAGGCACGATCTTCCAGGCGGTCGGCGACGACGACTGGGCCGCCCTCGCCGACGGGCACGCCCTACCCGAACGCCAGGCGATGGCGCGCCAGGAGCTCCGGCGGCTCGCGGCGGCGATCGACGAATTGCCTCCGCGCTGCCGCGAGGCCTTCCTGCTCGCGCGGATCGACGGGCTGCCGAACGGAGAGGTGGCCGCGCGGCTCGGCATCAGCCGCAACATGGCCGAGAAGCACTTGATCAAGGCGCTTCTCCATTGCCGGCGCCGCTGCGGCGAACTTTTCTAGGGAACGGACATCAGGACCCGGACGCCTCGTCGATCATGGTGGGTGGGGCTTGCATCCACGGACCGTCCGGGGCCTTGGTGAGCCCCGACGAAAGGGCTGCCGTGGCGACCACAGACGACGCGCAGGACCCGGACGCGGCCGGGACCGACCCGGTCGAGGAAGATCCGATCGAGGCGCAGGCCGCGGCCTGGGTCGTGCGCCTGTCCTCGTCCGACGCGACCGAGGCCGACCGCGCGGCCTTCGCGGCCTGGCTCGCCGCCGACCCGGCCCATGCGGCCGCGCACGCGGAGATGGCGGCGTTCTGGCACCGGCTCGGCCACGTGCCGGATGCCCGGCAGCGCCGCACCAAGGGAGCAGCCAGGGGAACGGCCAAGGGGCCTGCCGGGCTGGCGGCCGTCCTGGTGCTGGGCGGCGCCCTGGCCTGGCAGGCGGGCCTCGCCGACTGGCTGCGGGCCGACCTGTGGAGCGGCGTTGGGGCCATCACGCACGCCACCCTGGACGACGGCAGCCGCGTCGACCTGAATACCGGCACGGCGATCGCCCTGCGCTTCACCGAGGTGGAGCGCCGGGTCGAGTTGCTGCGCGGCGAGGCGGTGTTCGACGTGGCGCGCGATCCCGGCCGGCCCTTCGTCGTCGAGGGCGGCGGCGTGAGCGTCCGGGCGGTCGGCACGGTCTTCGTGGTCCGCGCCGACGGGGCTGGCCGGCCGGTCGGCGTCTCGGAGGGCCGCGTCGATGTCGCGATCGCGGACCGGCACCTCGCCGTCTCGGCCGGCGAGGCGGTGATCGCGCCGGATGGGGCCGCCGCCAGCGTGGTGAAGGCGGATATCGGCCGGGCGACGGCCTGGCGCGACGGGCGCCTGACCGTCTCGGGCGAGCCCCTGTCCGATGTCCTGGCCACGCTCGGGCGCTACCGCCGCGGGCGCATCCTCCTCCTCGATGCGAGGGCAGGAGCGCGGCGCGTCACCGGCGCCTTCGACCTGCGCGACACCGACGAGGCTCTGGAGGCCATCGCGGCCAGCCTGTCGCTCCGCGTCACCCGGGTCACCCCGCTGCTCGTCCTGGTCGGCTCGCCGCTCTGAACTTTTTTCGAAAAATCTCACGAACCGACGTCAGGAGATCGCGGCCTCGTTGATCTCAAGCGGGTGAGGGGCGAGAGCGCGCCAACGCGCCGCCCTCGCATTCGCAAGGATGGACGGGGTGGTCGGAATGGCGGCGCGGGAGCGTGGGGTTGCGTGTGGACGGCCGGCGGGGCTCGCCCTCGCCGGCGTGTCGCTGCTGGTACTGGGGCTCGGTCCGGCCCAGGCCCAGGCGACGTCGCGCGCCGCCGCGAAACGGGCCGAGGCGGCGCCCGTCGCAGCGCCGGCCGCCGACGCCGTCGCCCTGTCGATCCCCGATGGGCCGCTCGAACCGGCCCTCGTCCGCTTCACCGAGCAGGCCAAGGTCAAGCTGGTCTACGGGACCGACCTGACCCAGGCCCTGACGACGACCGGCATCGAGGGCACGTTCCCGCCGCTCGAGGCGCTCGGCCGGCTCCTCGACGGGACCGGCCTGAGCTATCGCCGCGTGAGCCCGTCCACCCTCACCCTGGTCAACCCGCGCTACGTCCAGCTCGGCGCCAGGCCCGAGGAAACGGTGCGCCTCGACGAGATCGTCGTCGAGGGCGGGCCGGCCGCGGCCCGCGCCGCCGGCCTGCCGCCTCCGACCGGCACCGTGGGGCAGCCGCCGCCGCCCTTCGCCGGCGGGCAGGTCGCGACCGGCACCCGCGTCGGCTTCCTCGGCAACCGCTCGGTCCTGACGACGCCGTTCAACGTGACCGGCTTCACCGAGAAGCTGATCGCCGACCAGCAATCGCGCACGCTGGCCGACGTGGTGCTGAACGATGCGTCGGTGCGCAACGACGCGCCGCCCTTCAGCGAGCGCGACTCGTTCTTCATCCGCGGCTTCCCGGTCACCAGCCTCGATGTCGCCTTCGACGGCCTGTTCTACCTCGCCAACCCGCGGCGCACGCTCACCGAGGGCCTGGAGCGGGTCGAGATCCTGAAAGGGCCCTCGGCGCTGATCAGCGGCGGCACCGGCCGGGTCGGCGGCACGATCAACCTGATCCCCAAGCGCGCCTACGACGAGCCGCTGACCCGGCTGACCACGACCTACCTCAGCGACTCGCAGGTCTGGACCCACGCCGATCTCGGCCGCCGCTTCGGCCCGAACGGGGAATGGGGGGCGCGGACCAACCTGTCCTATCGCAGCGGCAACACGGCGCTCGACAAGAACGCCATCGAGGTCGGCGTCGCGACGCTCGGCCTCGACTATCGCGGCGAGCGCCTGCGCGCCTCGCTCGACCTCGTCCACAACACCCAGAACATCACGGCGCCGACCTCGCTGTTCAACGCGGTGGCGCCCGGCGTTCCCGTGCCGCGGGCGCCGAACCCACGGCTCAACACGGCAAGCTCGCTCGAATACATCGACAGCCGCTACAACATGGCGGCGGGCCGGGTCGAGTACGACATCCTGCCCGACACGACGCTCTACGCCGCCGGCGGCGTCAGCCGCTACAACGAGGACTTCCTGACCTCGTCCTACCGGATCACCAGCGCGACCGGCCAGGCGACGAACACCCTGGCGATCCAGCCCCAGGAGATCACCGGCATGACCGGCGAGGTCGGCCTGCGGGCGAAGTTCCAGACCGGCTTCATCGGCCACCAGCTCAGCGTCGCGGCGGTGGAAGCGAACAACCGGGGCTACCGCGGCGGCTTCCTCGCACCGACCCTGCCGGTGTTCCAGACCAACATCTACGATCCGGTCCATCTCCCCCGGGGCTCGGTCAACACCCTGTTCCTGCCCCGCTCCGACGGGGGCCGGCCGCTCTTACAGGAATTGAGCGTGCGCAGCGTCGGCCTCGCCGACACCCTCTCCCTCGGCGACGACCGTTTCCTGCTGACGCTGGGCGGGCGGTTCCAGCAGATCGACCAGCAGAGCTACAACACCCGTCCGGGGACGGGCTTCGGCAATCTGGCAACGAGCTACGACCAGGGCCGGTTCAGCCCGGCGCTGGCGGCGGTGTTCCGGCCGACCGACACCCTCTCGTTCTACGGTAACTACATCGAGGCGCTCGATCCCGGGCCGTCGCCGCCGGTCACGGCCGTCAACGCCAACGAGATCTTCGCCCCCGTCGTCAACCGGCAGCAGGAATTCGGCGCCAAGTACGATTTCGGCACGGTCGCGGTCACGGCCTCGCTGTTCGAGATCACGCAGCCCAACGGCTTCACCGATCCAGGTACCAACCGGTTCTCGGTGGGCGGACTGCAGCGCAACCGCGGCCTCGAACTGACGGCCTTCGGCGAGCCGCTGCCGGGGGTGCGGCTCGTCGGCGGCGTCACCTTCATCGACGGGCGCCTCGTCAACACCGCAGGGCGCCAGTTCGACGGCAACCGCGCGCCCGGCGTGCCGGACGTGGCGTTCAACCTCTACGGCGAGGTCGACCTGCCGCCGTGGCTCGCCCCCGGCCTGACGCTGACCGGCCGCGCCATCTACACGAGCGGGCAGTTCTACAATCAGGCCAACACGCAGAGCGTGCCCGACTGGACCCGCTTCGATGCCGGCCTGCGCTACACCTTCACGGGCGCTTCGGGCAAACCGGTGACGATCCGGGCGGTGGTCGAGAACGTGTTCGACAACGCCTACTGGGCCTCCGCCGCCCGCGGCTTCCTTGCGGTGGGAGCGCCCCGCACGGTCGTCGTCTCGGCGACGATGGACTTTTGAGGGTTGGGCGGACCTGGACAAGAAAGGCGCGGGATCCCCTCTCCCACGCGGGAGAGGGGATCCCGCGCCATTTCCAGATCCATCGCTGTCGTCGCCGCACGCATCGATCGGCACCGGCCAGGCCACCGCCACCACGACCAACGCAGCATAACATTCCCGCTTGCGCCGAATAAGCGGATCATCCCGACCGCCATACCCTCGGAAATTCCACCCTTTTTGTTTTTCGAATAGTTCAAATATACGCGCCAATGCGCGAAGTTTTGTCATTTTTTCTTGACTCATGCTCATCTCGCAGGCGAAAGACATAGCCGTCATGGAGGTCGATGCGCGCCACGCGCTCTCCTCGAGCCCGGCCAATTCCGATCTTGCGCACGCCGCGGGATCCGCGCCGCCGGTCGGCGCCCCACCCGGAGGCCAGAACAAGGTTTGGTCGTCATGCCCCCATCGTCCCAGTCCGTCGCCGAGGCGGCGGCGTTCCGCAGCTTCGCCAACGGCTACCGGCGCGAGATCGATGCGGGCATTCCTGTGCGCCACGCGCTGGCCGACGGGCCGCCGGCGGCCTGCGTCGAGTGGAACCTGCGCAGCCAGCGGGTCGCGATCCGGGCCGAGATCGTCGCGCCCTCGCTCTGCGGGGCGCAAGGCTTCGGGCGGCTCTGGACGCGCCACCTGCACGAGCCGCGCTGGCGCGCCGTCGCGCCGATGCGGGCGCTGCAGGAGCTGCTCGGCGAGGCCTATGCGCGCTGCGACGCGGGCGGGGGCGAGGCTGCGCGGGAGCGCGAGCTCGACCTGCTCGGACGGGTCCTCGACAGCTACCGCGAGACCGCCCGCCAGCTCGCTCTCGCCCCGCCCGGGGACGCGCACTTCATCGACGCCGAGCGCGCCCTGGTCTTCGGCCACTGGCTGCACCCGACGCCGAAGAGCCGGCAGGGCCTGACGCCCTGGCAGGCCAAGGCCTACGGGCCGGAGGAAGGCGGGGAATTCCGCCTCGTTGCCTTCGCGGCTGACGCCGCGCGGGTGCGGCACGATTCGGCCATCGCCCGCTCCGCCCCCGAGATCGCCCTCGAACTCCTCGGCACCGATGCCGGGCGCCTGGGCCTGCGCCCGGGCGAGATCGCCCTGCCGATGCATCCACTCCAGGCCGAGGCGCTGCTGCTCGCGCCCGAGATCGCCGCGATGGTGGAGGCCGGGACCCTGCGGCCCCTCGGACCAGTCGGTCCGCGCTTCACCGCGACCTCGTCGCTGCGCACCGTCTACGCGCCGCACAGTGACTGGATGGCGAAGTTCTCGCTGCCCGTGACGCTCACCAACTCGCTGCGGGTCAACCGGATGGCCGAGCTGCAGGCCGGCGTCGCGGTGGCGCGGCTCCTCGCGCGCGGGGGCGGGCTGGAACACCCCGCCTTCCGGATCCTCGCCGACCCGGCCTACCTGACGCTCGCCTGCCCGGGCCGGGAGGAGAGCGGCTTCGAGACGGTCTTTCGCGAGAACCCCTTCCGGGGCGCGGCGGCGCGCGGCATCGCAACGGTCGCGGCGCTCACCGCCGAGCCGGTGCCGGGCCGTCCCTCGCGGCTGAAGGCGCTGCTGCGCCGGGTCGCCGACACCGATCTCGCCCACGCGGCGCGGACCTGGTTCAGCCTCTACCTCGACTGCATGGTCGAGCCGGTGATCGCCCTCTACGACCGGCACGGCATCGCCCTCGAGGCACACCAGCAGAACGCGCTCATCGACGTCACCGGGGGCTGGCCGGCCTGCGGCTTCTACCGCGACAACCAGGGCTTCTACCTCTCGCAAGCAGCCCGCCCGCGGATCGAGCGCCTGGTGCCGGAGGCCGGCACCATCGCCTCGCTATTCTTCGACGATTGCGAGATCCGCCGGCGCCTCGCCTACTACCTCGTGGTCAACCAGGTCTTCTCGGTGATCGCCCGGATGGGCCATGACGGACTGGTCCGGGAGGAGGTGCTCCTCGACGACCTCGGTCGCCGGCTGGAGGCGATCGCGCGCCGCATGGCGGGGCCGGGGAGAGCCTTCGCCCGCTCGGTCCTCGACGAGCCGATGCTCTGCACCAAGGCCAACCTGCGCGTGCGCCTGGCCGACCGCGACGAGCTGGCCGACGGCGAGAGGGCCGGCCTCTACATCGACATGCCGAACCCGCTCGCCGAGCGGCGCGGCGTCCGGGCCGGGTCGGGCCGTGTCCTTGCCTCCTGAACCCGCCGAGGCGCCGGAGGACCGCGTGCTGCGGCAACTCGCGGAGGCCGCCCTGTTCGAGGGGCTGGCCTGCGCGAGCGCGGTGCCGGGCGGCGGGCGGCTGCGCTGGCGGCTCGGCGCGCACAGGTTCCGCGCCCGCGGCACGCTCGGCCCGTTCGGCCGCCCCCGCCTCGTATCGGGTACGATCGAGACGGCGGACGCGGGGGGGGACTGGCGCACCGCGTCCCTCGATGCTCTGGTCGCCGCGCTGCCGGGTGATCGGGACCGGCGCGAGCGCCTGCTCGCCGAGCTCCGGCAGACGATCGCGCTCTGCCGCTGGAACGCCGAGAACCTGACCGCGCCGGGGCGCCGGGCGCTCCCCTTCGCGGCCCTCGATGCGGCGGTGTGGGAGGGCCATCCCTACCATCCATGCTTCAAGGCGCGCACCGGCTTCACCCTGGACGACCAGGCGGCGTACGGGCCGGAAGCCGCGCGGCCGTTCCGCCTCGACTGGCTCGCCTTGCCGCGCGGCGCGGTCGCGTCGTCGCTGCCGGGCGGCGAGGACGCGTTCTGGCGTGCCGCCCTCGGCGCCGACTGGGACGCGCTGGTGCATCGCCTGCGCGCGGCCGGCCATTCCCCCGCCACGCACGCGGTCCTGCCGGTCCATCCCTGGCAGATGCGCCACCTCGGGGCCCGGGAGCCTTTGCGCACGCGTCTCGCGGCGGGCGAGGCGGTCGCCCTCGGGCCGGCCGGACCGCGCTACCGCGCGAGCCAGTCCCTGCGCACCCTGCACGATGCCGACGACCCGCGCCGGGCCAGCGTGAAGCTCGGCATGAGCGTCGTCTCCACGTCGAGCCTGCGCATCCTCGATCCGCACTTCGTCCTGACCGCGCCGGCGGTCTCGGACTGGCTCGCGGCCGTCGTCGCCGGCGACCCGGCGCTGGAGCGAATGACGCTTCTGCGCGAGTTCGCCGCCCTCCTCGCCGACCGGGACGGCCCGCTGGCCGGCCATCTTGCGGCGATCTGGCGCGAGAGCCCGAACCTCGCGCCCGGCGAGGCGGCCGTGCCGTTCAACGCGCTCGCCCTGTGCGAGCCGGACGGTACCGCCTTCGCGGCGCCCTGGCTGGTGCGGTACGGGGGCGAGGCCTGGCTCGACCGGCTGGTCGATGTCGCGGTGCTGCCGGTCTGGCACCTCCTGGTCGCGCACGGCGTCGCGCTCGAGGCGCACGGCCAGAACATGATCCTGGTGCATCGCGACGGCTGGCCCGAGCGGGTGATCCTGCGCGACTTCCACGAGAGCGCCGAATACGCACCCGATTTCCTGCGCGACGCTCCCCCCGTCCCGGACCTCGGCGCGATCGATCGAGCCCATGCCGGCCCGCCCGACGACCGCTTCCACGCCATGCGCTCGGCGGCGGTCCTGGCCGAACTGGTGACCGACAGCCTGTTCGTCTTCAACCTCGCCGAGATCACCCACCTCATGGCCCGCCGGCACGGGCTCGACGACGCCGGATTCTGGGACCGCTTCGGCCGGCGCCTGCGCCGCCACGCGGCCGAGCACGGGCTGACGGACCGCCTCGCGGCCCTGAACGTCGAGGCCCCCACCCTGCGGGTCGAGGCGCTGCTGGCGCGAAAGCTCGGGCTCGCGCAGGCGCATGGCAGCCACGGAGCGCCCAACGCCCTGTTCCCCTCCCCCCTCACCCTCCTGCGGACAGGCTGATGATCGAGATCGACGGACGCACCCTGGCGGCGGACGAGATGGAGGCCGCGCTGGCCCGCGTCTCCGTGCAGGCCGGCCTGCGGGGCAACGGCGAGCGCGTCGCGGCGCGGTTCCGCGACAACGCCGCGAGCCTCGTCTTCATCCTGGCCGCCCGCCGGGCCGGGGCGACGCTGCTTCCGATCCACCCGGCCCTGCCGGATGACGGCGCGCGGCGGCTGGCCATGCGGGCCGGCTGCCACCGGGTCTTCCTCGACGACCTCGTCGCCGAGACCCTGGACGACGTCCCGCCGCCGGTGCCGGGCGAGGGCCACCTGCTCCAGATGAGCTCCGGCACGACCGGCGAGCCGAAATGCATCGCCCGCCCGTGGAGCGCGGTCGCGCGCGAGATCGAGAGCTACGTCGCGGCCTTTACCGAGCCCGCCGGGATGACGCCGGTGATCGCCTGCCCGATCACCCATTCCTACGGGCTGATCTGCGGCCTCCTCGTCGGCCTGGCCCGCGGCCGGGTGCCGGTGGTGCTCGACACCGCCAACCCGAAATACCTGCTGCGGCGCCTGCGCGAGATCGAGCGGCCGCTCCTCTACACCTCGCCCGCCATGCTGCACACGCTCGCCCGGCTGATGCCGGAGGGCGAGCGCATCCACGCGGCGATGACCTCGGGCACGCTTCTGCCCGCGCCGTGGTTCGCCGCCATCCGCGCCCGGGTCGCGCACCTGTTCCAGCAATACGGCTGCTCGGAGACCGGCTGCATCGCGGTCAACCCGGACCTCGACCGGGCAGACGCGATCGGCCGCCCGCTGCCGCATCACCGCGTCACCGCCGGGTCGAGCGCCGAGGCGCCGGCCGAGATCGTCGCCGAGGGCGAGGCCGGCACGGTGCGGACCGGCGATCTCGGCTATTTCCGGCCCGACGGGATTCTGGTCTTCGTGGCGCGCTTGAGCGACACGATCAACGTCTCGGGCCTCAACGTCTATCCGGGCGAGGTCGAGGACGTGGTGATGGCGATGCCCGGCATCACCGACGCCGTCGCCTTCGCCAGGGCCGATGCCTTTGCGGGCGAGCGGGTGACGCTGCTGTTCAGCGCAGCCGTGCCGGTGGCGCCCCGCGACCTCCAGGATTGGTGCCGCCGGTACCTTGCCGGCCATCAGGTCCCGGTCGAGGCTGTGCAGGTCGCGGCGATCCCGCGCCAGGCCAACGGCAAGATCTCCCGCCGCGAGGCCGCCGAACTCCATCGCAGCGGCGCCCTGGAGGCCGCACGATGATCCCCGGGCTGACCCAAGACGAGGCCGTCGCGGCGATCGGCGCGGTTTTGCGCGAGGAGATGAACCACCCGTATCTCGACCGGTTCGGGCCGGGCGCGCGGCTCAACGAGGACCTCTACCTCGATTCGGTGCAGGTGCTGCAGCTCGTCCTGTCGCTCGAGATGAGCCTGAAGCTGTCGATCCCCGAGGAGGCGATCGCCGGCCGCGAGCTCGCGACGGTCGCCGACCTCGCCGGGCTCCTGGCGCGCGAGCCCGCCGCCGTCCCGGCGCCGGCCGCCGCCGCGCCGGAGGGCGTCCACGGGGAGCTGGCCTACGACCTGAAGATCCACTGCTTCGTCAGCTGCGTCTGCGACGGGCTGAAGGCGCGCGGCATCGACCACCGGCCGTTCTACGCCCTGATCTGGGACGCGGAATTCGCCATCACCGACGACTTCCGCCTCGCCTACCACTCGGACGCCATGGACCACGAGGCGTTCCGCTACTGGTTCACGCGGCTCTACGGCGTGCCGCTCCACGCCTGGTACGACCCTTCGCGCTCGAAGGACGAGAATATCGCGACCCTGCTCGACCTCCTGGCGCACCGCGCCCCGGACGAGCAGGTGATGGTAATGCTCGACATGTTCCACCTGCCGGAGCGGGAGAACAAGTTCAACCAGAACCCCTTCCCGCACTACCTGCTGGTGAGCCTCACCGACGACCCCGACACCTGGCAGGTGCGCGATCCCGACTTCCGCTGGGAGGGACGCATTGCGCGCGAGCGGATGCTCAACGCCATCCGCCAGCCGAGCGTCGCCGGCGGCTACCGGTTCGATCCGTCGCGTGCCCGCGCGCCGGCCAAGGCCGACCTCGCAGCCTTCTTCGAGGCCTGCTTCGTCCTCGATTCGAACCCGCTGATCGACGCGGTGCGGGCGATCGTGGCGGCCCACGACGAGGGCCGCGGCGGGCTGACGCTCGCCGGTCTTGATGAAGCGTTGCGCGAATTGCCGGTGATCACGATCCGCAAATGGGCCTACGAGCACGGCTTCGCCTTCTTCTGGCGCGCCCTGCGCTGGCCGGACGCCGAGTTCCAGGCGATCTGCGACGAGATCGAGGCCCTGGTGAACGGCCTCACCGCCCTGCACTACGCCGTGCTCAGGCTCGCCCGGACGCAGGACCCGGCGCAGGTGGCCGACATCATGGCGCGACTCGACGCGCTCGACGCGCTCGAATTCTCGCTCAGGCGCCGGCTCGACGCGGCCTGCCGGGTGTGGGGGGCGGAGAGCCAGGTCGCAGGCGCCATGCCCGCCCCCGCCGCCGGGCGAGAAAAGATCCCTGCGAGAAAAGATCCCTGCGAGGAAGGATGCCCGTCATGATCGAGACCCGCGCCGTCGTCGGCACCCCGCACGCGAGCCGCTACCTGCAGCAGCTCGCCAAGCACTGGGCGCACAAGTTCGAGACCACCTTCGATCCGCACTCCGCCCGGATCGCCCTGCCCTTTGGCGAGGCACGGCTTTCCGCCACCGACGCGGCCCTGACGATCGACCTCTCGACGGACGATGCCGGCAAGCTGCCGGACTTCCGGGCCGTGCTGGTGCGCCACATCGAGCGCTTCGCCTTCCGCGAGACCCTGCACTTCGACTGGACCTGACCGGATGGACATCACGCTGCGCGCCATGCGCGACTCCGACCTGGCGGACCTCGTCGAGATGTACAACCAGCCCGCCTTTCGCGACGGGACCCTGGCGCTGCCGTACGAATCGCACGAGGCGGTCAAGGCGTGGGCGACGCCGCGCTCGCCGCGGGACCTGCACCTCGTGGCCGAGGCCGAGGGGCGCGCGGTCGGCGCCGCGGCCCTGCGCCCGTTCTACGGCCGGCGCGCCCATGCGGGCGAGTTCTGGCTCGGCGTCAACGAAGCGTTCGCCGGGCGTGGCATCGGCTCGAAGCTCCTCGCGGCGATCATCGACACCGCCGAGAACTGGCTCAACGTCACCCGGATCGAGATGACGGTGTTCGTCGATAATTCCCGGGCGATCGCGCTCTACCAGCGGTTCGGGTTCGAGATCGAGGGGACGCACCGGGCCGCGAGCTTCCGCAACGGCGCGTTCGCGGACGTGCACTGCATGGCGCGGCTGCGGCCGGGGGGTGTGCGGTGAGGGCGCCGCCTGCGTCCTGACGCCCTCCCGGTCGTCCCGGGATCCGCCGGGCTCGCTCCGGCTGCCGAACGCCACCTCACGAGGACACCCACCTTGCCGTTATTCTGGACGATCCGGCACGCGCTCGCGGCCCTGCTCCTGGCCGTCCTGGCGGCCGTCCCCCTCGCCGCCGCCGAGATCACCGTGCCGCATGCCAGCGGCCGGACGATCCTGCCGGCCCCTCCGAAGACGATCGTCGTGTTCGATCTCGCCGCCCTCGACACGCTCGACGCCCTCGGCGTTCCCGTCTTCGGGGTGGCGGGCGGGGCGAAGCCCCCGTCCCTCGCGCAGTACGACGAGCCCCGCTACCGCCGGATGGGCACGCTGTGGGAGCCCGATTACGAGGCGATCAACGAGGTCGGGCCGGACCTGGTCATCGTCGGCGGCCGCTCGGGGCCGCACTACGCCGCCCTGTCGAAGCTGGCGCCGACCATCGACCTGTCGAGCGACCCCGCCGACCCCCTCGGCAGCGAGCTGCGCAACATCCGCACGCTCGCCCGGCTGTTCGGCAAGGAGGCGCAGGCCGAGCAGCGGATCTCCCGGATCGAGAGCACCATCGCGGCGGTCCACACCAAGGCCGGGCAGGCCGGCAGCGCCCTGTTCATCCTCTCGACCGGGGGGCGCCTGAGCGCGTTCGGCCCTGGCTCGCGCTTCGGCCTCCTCCACGGCGCCCTCGGCTTCCGGCCTGCGGCGCCGGACCTCGGTGCCGGTATCCACGGCCAGCCGGTCTCGTTCGAGTTCATCGCCAGGACCGATCCCGACTGGTTGTTCGTGCTCGACCGCGACGCGGCGATCGGCGCCCGCGGCCAGCCGGCGCGCCAGTTCCTCGACAACGAGCTGGTGCGGCGGACGAAGGCCTGGCGCAAGGGGCAGGTCGTCTATGTCGATGCCGCCAGCTGGTACCTCGCCGCCGGGGGCTTGCGGTCGCTCCAGACCACCGTCGACCAGATCGCCGCCGCCCTCGACGGTGCGCGCTGACGATGGGATTTCCTCTCCGCGGCGCGATCCTGCCGGGCCTCGCGCTCCTGGCGCTCGCAACGGCCAGCGTCCTCGTCGGCGTCGGCGACCTCGACGGCCCTGGGATCCTGCTGGCGAGCCGGGTGCCGCGCACCCTCGCGCTGATCCTCGCCGGGGCCGGGCTGGCGGTGGCGGGCGTCATCATGCAGCTCGTGGTCCAGAACCGCTTCGTCGAGCCCTCGACCGCCGGCACGACGGAATCGGCGACCCTCGGCATGCTGCTGATCACGCTCATCGCCCCCGACGCGCCGGTCGTCGTCAAGATGCTGGTGGCGACCGCGACGGCGCTCGCCGGCACCGCCCTGTTCCTGCGGGTGCTGCGCGCGATGCCGCTGCGGGCGCGCCTCACCGTGCCGCTCGTCGGGATCATGCTCGGCGGTGTGATAGGGGCGGCCTCGACCTTCATCGCCTACCGCACCGACATGCTGCAATTCCTCGGCACCTGGCAGGCCGGCGATTTCTCGACGGTCCTGCGCGGGCGCTACGAGCTGCTCTGGCTCGCCGCGGTCCTCACCGTCCTCGCCTATGTCCTCGCCGACCGCATCACCATCGCGGGCCTCGGCCGCGACGCGGCGCTCAATCTCGGGCTCGACTATCGCGGCGTCGTCGCGCTCTCGGTCGCGATCGTGGCGATGATCACCGCCGTCACCATCGCGAGCGTCGGCACGATCCCGTTTCTCGGCCTCGTGGTGCCGAACCTCGTCGCGCTCGCCGCCGGCGACAACCTGCGCCGTACCCTGCCTCTCGTGGCGGCCGCGGGCGCCGGGCTGCTGCTGGCCTGCGACGTCGCCGGGCGGGTGATCCGCTACCCCTACGAGATCCCGGTCGGCACCGTGATGGGGGTCGTCGGCAGCGGCCTGTTCCTGGTCCTGCTGCTGCGCCGGGACGCCCGCCATGCGTAGCGGGCGCGCCGGCCTGAGGCCGGCCCACATCCTGGCCGTCCTCGGCTTGGCGCTCCTCGGCCTGGCGATCGCCTTCATGACGATCGGGGCCAACGGCCGCTGGGGCTTCGTGCTGCCGTTTCGCGGCACCAAGCTCGCCTCGCTGCTGCTCGTCGCCTGCGCGGTCGCCACCGCGACGGTGTTGTTCCAGACCGCCTCGGCCAACCGCATCCTGACCCCGGCGATCATGGGCTTCGACGAGCTCTACCGGCTGATCCAGACCGGGCTCGTCGTCGGGATCGGGACCGGGGGGTTCGGCGATCCCCGCCTGCGCTTCCTCGCCGAGACCGGCGCGATGGTGCTGTTCGCGCTGCTCCTCTACCGCTGGCTGCTCGCCCGCAACGAGGGCGGCCTGCATCGCCTGCTGCTCGTCGGGGTGATCTGCGGGGTGTTGTTCCGGAGCCTGTCGCAGTTCCTGCAACGGATGCTCGACCCGAACCAGTTCGTCGTACTGCAGACGAGCTTCTTCGCCAATTTCAATGCCGTCCGCCCGGACCTGCTGGCGCTCGCCGCCCTCCTGGTGCTGGCCGCCGGGATCGGGACGTGGCGCCTGCTGCCCCGGCTCGACGTGCTGCTGCTCGGCCGCGACGCCACCATCGCCCTGGGCGTCGATCACCGCCGCACCCTGACCTGGGTGCTGGTCCTCGTGGCGCTCCTCGTCTCGGTGTCGACGGCGCTGGTCGGGCCGGTGACCTTCCTCGGCCTCCTCGTCGCCCACCTCGCCTACCGGGCCATGCCGACCTACCGCCACGCCCTGGTGCTGCCGGCCGCAGCCCTCATCGCGGCGATCACCCTCGTCGGCGGGCAGCTGGTGCTGGAGCGGGTCTTCTCGCTCAACGCCGCCCTGTCGATCGTGATCGAGTTCCTGGGCGGCCTTACCCTCCTGGTCCTCCTCGCGAGACGCCCCCGATGATCGAGACGCAAGACCTCACGCGCCGCTACGGCGACACCGTGGTGGTGGACGGCGTGTCGTTGCACCTGCCGGAGCGCGCCTTCGTCTCGGTGATCGGGGCGAACGGCGCCGGCAAGTCGAGCGTCCTGTCGATGGTGAGCCGGCTCCTGCCGATGAGCGCCGGCCGGGCCTTCGTGGGCGGCCTCGACGTAGCGGCGACCCCGGGCGACGTGCTAGCGCGCCGCCTCGCAACCTTGCGCCAGGACAACGGCGTTGCCGCCCGGGTGACGATCCGGGACCTCGTCGCCTTCGGGCGCTATCCCCACTCGAAGGGCCGGCTGACCGCGGCCGATCGCGGCCTCATCGCCGACGCGCTCGCCTTCCTCGACCTCGAGCCCCTCGCCGACCGCTTCCTCGACGAGGTCTCGGGCGGGCAGCGCCAGCGCGCCTACATCGCCATGGTGCTCGCCCAGGACACCGACTGCATCCTCCTCGACGAGCCCCTGAACAACCTCGACATGCGCCACGCCGCCGCGATGATGGGCCTGCTGCGCCGGGCGGTGGACGAGCGCGGCAAGACCATCGTCGCGGTGCTCCACGACATCAACTTCGCTTCCAGCTACTCCGACCGGATCGTGGCGATGCGCGACGGCAAGGTGGTGGCGATCGGCCCGCCGGAGGAGATCGTCACCGCAGAGGTGATGCGCGCAGTCTACGGGATCGACGTCGAGGTGGTGGTGGTGAAGGGCTACCGGACGGTGTTCTTCTACCGCTGACCGCCCGGTGCCACGGAGATCGTACCGCCGGCTGCAATCGATCCGCTGACCTGCGCTCGAAGATCAAGCGCGGACAGTTTCCTCTCTCTTAGAATTTCCGATCTGGGTCTTGAATGCGCCGAGGCCGCCCGGGGCCTGCTGCTCCAATCCTCTCACCCATGATGCCGGTCGCCTCCACCTTACGCCGTGCGACGCGACAGAGCCTGAGTTGGGCCGCCCGTTCGGCGCCCCAACGGAACGGCGCCGCTGAGGGGTGACGTTTGAGTGCCCGCACCTGCCGATGTCGCGGTCACCGCTGAAGGACCCGCTCCTTCCTGCGGAGGGGACATAAGGGCCGGGATGCTTGACAGTATGCAGGGGATCGGCAGTTCGCAGGCGCATGGTCGGCTATGCGCCACTTCCAGGCATTTCATCGGCTTCTCCCCATGGCTGCTGACAACCCGACACCGGACCTCCAGGCATCCGCCACTGCACAGGTAATGCGTGCAGAGTCGTGCGACGCCCTCTAGGCGATGGCGGCAGGCTGAGCGGGTGGATCGAACGACCAATCATGTGCGGTGGGTCGGCCTTGTCGTCGCCGTCGAGAGCCCTCGCCCTGCAGCCTCATACCCGGGCCTCTATCGGCTCAAGATCCAACGCGACAGAACTGACGCATGTTATTGCCCCGCAATAAGTGATGAGTTAGATATACCTAAAGCAAAGGTCGTTGTATGCAGGCCCGGCGACGAATTTTAAAAAAATACAAACGAATATGCACGCCGTCAATCCATAATATACCCTGCGCTAAACCCAGTTGCCGATGGGCTCGAGGCCAAGGCCGGGCCCGACACGATCGCCCAGCGTTTCGTGCGGCCGCCTCTCCCGCGCGTCACGCCTCGCGGGGGGGGCACGAACAAGACCATCGTCCGTACCCTGGGCCTGAGCCCGCGGACGGTGGAGATCCACCGTGCGAAGGTCATGGAGGCGCTCGGTGCCCGCACCCTGCCCGAGGCGGTCCTGATCGCCACCGCAGCCGGCGTCCGACCGGCCGATCAGCCCGGCGCCTCGGGGCACGCGGCCCAGCCTCACCCCGAGGGCCGGGCCGCCGAGGCGGCGGGCGACCGCTGGGCATGATCCGAAAAAGCCCGGCTCACGGTGCGAGTCGTGCCGCCTTGAGCTCTGGACCGGCCGAACAGTGCGACCACCTCGCGGTTGAAGGCCGGGATGTCGTCCGGCATCCGGCTCGACACGAGGTTGCCGTCGACGACGACCTCCTGATCCAGCCACTCGACCCCTTGCGTCTCGAGGTCCGTCTGCAACGACGGCCCCGGGGCCATCCGCCGGCCCCGCAGCTTGCCGGTCTCGATCAGCGTCCACGGGCCGTGGCAGATCGTGGCCACGGGCTTGCCGGCATCGAGAAAGGATTGCGCGAACGCGATGGCGGTCTCGTCCATCCGGAGCGTGTCCGCGAGATCGGTCTGCCTGAGCGGCAGCTCGAACTGACCGTCCGTGACTTGGCCGACCTTGCCCGAGTGCTCCCTCAGCTCGCACAGGAGACGCGCCATGCGCTCGGTGCCCGAGGGCACGGCGACATGGACCACCCACTCGTGCGCCGTCGCCTCCTCGGCGAGCCTCGCTCACCGCTCGATGCGGCGGTGCCAGCGCAGCGGGAGTGTTGTGAGGTGCACATAGCCTGGTTGGCGCGAGCTTCCGGCGCGGGATCCATCAGGGACCCCTCCCCCATGCGCCATGACCCTTTCCGGCACCCGGCCACGCCCAACCGTTCGCACAACGGTGGTAGGCGGAGACCTGCCTATGCGGTGACAGGGTGAACGCTCAGAACTGCACGCCCCGGGTCAGCGCACCGTCGACGACGAGGTTGGTGCCGGTGACGAAGCTCGCGGCCGGGCTCGCGAGGAACACGGCGGCGCGGGCGATCTCCTCCGGGCGAGCCATCCGGCCGGTCGGGTTGAGGCGCAAGGCCTCGGCGAACAGGGTCGGATTGCCCTCCTCGATCCGGTGCCACACCCCGCCCTCGAAATAGGTGTTGCCGGGCGAGACCGTGTTGGCGCGGATGCTCTTCCCCGCGAGCTGGAAGGCGAGCCCCTGCGCGTAGTGGATCAGCGCCGCCTTGAAGGCGCCGTAGGGCCCCGCCGCGAAATCGATCTCGCGGCCCGACACGCTCGAGATGACGGTGATCGAGGCCGCCTTCGAGCGCTCAAGGAGCGGCATCGCGGCCTCGACCGCTGCCACCGTGCCCATGAGGTCGACCGAGAAGCCGGCGCGCCAGGCGGCCTCGTCGGCCCCGACCGCGAGCGCGCTGACGTTCGGCACCAGGATGTCGAGGCCGCCGAGTTCGTCGGCAGCCTCCGCGATCCAGGTCTTGAGCGCCCCCGACTCGGCGACGTCGACGGCGCGGCCCGTCGCCGCGACGCCCTTGGCGCGGAGCGCCGCCACCTTGGCGGCGACCTCCTCCGGATTGCGGGCGCAGAGCGCGACGGCGGCGCCCTCCTCGGCGAGAAGGTCGGCGATGGCGCCGCCGATGCCCTTGGTGCCGCCGGTGACGAGGGCACGGAGCCCCTTGAGGCCGAGATCCATGACGCGCTCCTTGGATGGTTAAGCCAGCGCGATCGACTTCGCGATCGAGGCGCCCAAAGTGTATTTCGGATCGACCATGTTGCCGAGCCGCACCCGCCCGCACTGGGTCAGCAGCATGTAGGCGTCGATTTCCTCGAAGCCGAAATCGCTGGCAAGCCAGCGCACCAGCTCGCGGTAGGCGATGCGGGCGGCATCCTCCATCGGCCGCGACGAGCCGATGGTCATGAAGAAGTCCTCCGTCTCGAGGCGCGGCCAGCGGATGGTCCAACCCTTGATGAGGTCGATCTGCACCGTCGTGTGGGTCGGGTGCTCGACCGCGACGCCGCAGAGCTCGCCGTCGCCTTGCGCGGCGTGGCAATCGCCGAGGTAGAGCAGTGCCCCCTTGGTGTTGACCGGCAGGTAGATCACCGCGCCGACGCCGACATCGGGCAGGTCCATGTTGCCGCCGTAATAGTCGGGCTGGAGCGAGGAGATCGCCTCGATCTCCGGCGAGGTGCCGATCGTGCCGATGAACGGCTGGTACGGCAGGGTGATGCGGTCGTTCCAGCGCACGCCGCCCTCCGCCGTGACCTCGAGCTTGCGCACCCGCTCAGGCAGCGACGGGTTGAGGAGCGCGGTGTCGCCTGTGGCGACGAGGCCGCCGAACTCGGGCATGATCAGCGTCGTGCCGCAGGGCTGGGGCCCCCGCGGGCGGATCGACTTGATGGCGACCGCCAGGCAGTCGCCCTTCTCGGCGCCGTTGACCCAGATCGGGCCGTTCTGCGGGTTGAGATAGGGAAAGTTCAGGATCTTGGTCGGGCTGTCGGTCTCGTGGCGGATCTTGCCCTCGAAGGCGTCGTGGGTCTCCACCGTGACGACGGCACCCGGATCGACGGTGAGCACCGGGTCGACGAAGGGCCCGTAGACGTAGTGGTAGCGGCCCTGCTCGGCCTCCGTGATGGTGTGCTCGGCGCCGGGCTTGCCCTTGGCCACGCCCTTCTTCGCCATGATCGACTGGTCGAGCCACTGCATGGTCGTCTCTCCCTTGATTGAACTCAGACGGCGAGGTGGCGCCGCACCAGGTCGCGGTCGTCGAGGTCCCGCGCCGTCAGCTCCGCGACGATCCGGCCCTTGTCCATGACGTAGCTGCGCTGGGCCATGGCGCGGATCAGGTCGAGGTTCTGCTCCACGAACACCACCGTCACCCCGGTACGGCGGTTGAGGTCGACGAGGGTGCGGCCGATCTCCTGCACCACCGAGGGCTGGATGCCCTCGGAGGGCTCGTCGAGCAGGATCAGGGACGGCGCCCCCACCAGGACGCGGCCGATCGCGAGCTGCTGCTGCTGGCCGCCCGAGAGGGTGCCGGCGCGCTGCGTCCGGCGCTCGCGCAGGATCGGAAACGGGCCGTAGGCGCGCTCGATGTCGAAGGGTGTGCCCGCCTCCAGCAGCGAGGCGCCGACAGCCAGGTTGTCGGCGACGCTCATGCGCGGGAAGACGTCGCGCCCCTGCGGCACGTAGCCGATGCCGAGGCGGGCGCGAGTGTGGGCGGGAAGCCGCTCGACCGCCCGGCCCTTGAAGGCGATGCCGCCGGCGGCCGCCGGCAGGAGGCCGATCAGGCTGCGCATCAGGGTCGACTTGCCGACCCCGTTGCGGCCGATCACCGCCACGATCTCGCCGGCCCGCACGGCGAGGTCGACGCCCTGGAGCACCGGCTTGCCGCCGTAGCCGGCGCGAAGGCCGGCGGTGGAGAGCAGGATCTCAGGCATCCTGGCTCCTCCTGGGCGCCTCGGTCTCGCCGAGATAGATCGCCGCGACCGCCTCGTTCGCCACGATCTCGTCGGTGGTGCCTTGGGCGAAGATGCGCCCGAGATGCAGCACGGTGACCCGCTGGGCGATCTGCCGGACGAAGGCCATGTCGTGCTCGATCGCCAGGATCGCGACGCCGTCGCCGTTCAGCGCCTGCACCATCTCGCCGGTGGCGAAGGTCTCGGCCGGCGACATCCCGGCGGTGGGCTCGTCGAGGAGCAGGAGGCGGGGTTTCAGGCTGATCGCCATGCCGATCTCCAGCCACTGCTTCTGGCCGTGGCTCAGCGTGCCGGCCCGCTCGCCCGCGGGTTCCGCGAGGTTGAGGAAAGCAAGAAGCCGCCGGATCTCGGCTCCGAGCGAGGCGCCCTCGAGGTGGTGCTGGAGCGCAATCTCGAGATTGTGGGCGACCGTCAGCCCGGGGAAGATGCCCGGTACCTGGAACTTGACGCTGAGGCCCCGGCGCACCCGCTCGAAGGGCTTCAGGGCGGTGATGTCCTCGCCGCGGTAGAGCACCTGGCCGCGCTCGGGCGTGTACTCGCCGATGAGCAGGCGGAAGAAGGTGCTCTTGCCGGCGCCGTTCGGACCGATCAGGCAATGGACCTCGCCTTCGCCCACGCTGAAATCGACGCCGTTGGTGACGTGCAGGCCGCCGAAATGCTTGTCGAGGCCGCGCGTTTCGAGGATCGCGGTCATCGCGCCGGCGCCTTTCGGGTGAGGCGGGAAAGCCCGCGCATCAGCGCGACGACCAGGCCCTCGGGGGCGGCGAGCACCACGACGACGAGGAGAAGGCCCATCACCACGAGCGCGTACTGGCTGCCGTAGATCGTCAGCGCCTGGAACCCGCCGAGCACCGCGAGGGTGCCGACGAGGGTGGCGGTGAGGTCGCCCCGTCCGCCGACCGCGACCCAGATCACCGGCAGCGCCGCCGCGGTGAGCCCCATGCTGGAGGGCGTGATGTACTGCCCCCAGGCCGTGTAGAGCGCGCCCGACAGGCCCGCGAGGGCGGAGCCGATCACGAAGGCGCCGAGCTGGTAGCGGCGCACGTCGTAGCCCAGCATCTCGGCCCGCTCCGGGTTCTCGCGGATCGCCACCAGGACGTTGCCAAAGCGGGCATTCACCAGGATGCGCAGGGCGAGGTAGGTGACGACGAGGAGCCCGAGCAGCCCGTAATAGAGCGCCACGTCGGGAAACAGCACGAGGTCGCCGTCGAACCACGGCACGGTGAGCGGCGGCATGCCGCTCATGCCGTTGTAGCCGTTGAGGCGGGCCGCCCCGATGCGCCAGTCGGGCCCGGCGGTCTGCGCCATGAAGCGCTCCAGGGCGAGCGTCACCGACAGGGTGATGATGCCGAGGAACACGCCGCCGATCCGGCCGAAGAACAGGAAGTAGCCGAGCAGTGCGGCGAACCCCGCCGCGAGCGCCACCGCCAGCACCAGAGCGGCGATGGTGAAGCCGTAGGCCGCGCCGACATTGAGGGTGAGCACGCCGTAGGCGTAGCCCGCGAGGCCGAAGAACGCGGTCTGGCCGAAGCTCAGTGCGCCGCCGTAGCCCCAGATCAGGCACAGGCCCAGCGCCATGAACACCCAGCAGAAGAAGTAGGCGGTGTTGCCGACCGTGTAGCCGTCGGCGAACCACGGATAGGCGACCGCGAGGGCGAGCACGACCGCGAAGGCGGTCCAGAAGGCGGGGCCGCGGCCGAGGGTCTGGGGCCCTTCGAGCCGGCGCAGGAGACGACGCATCGCGTGATTCCTCATGCCCGCTCGCGCAGGATCAGGCCCGAGATCCCCCGCGGCAGGACCCGGATGACCAGGATCACCGCGACGAGGAGGCCGATCTGCCCGAAGAGCTGGCCCTGCCATGAGGTCAGCACCGCCCGCACCGTGCCGAGCACGAGGGCGGCCGGCGCGGTGCCGAGGAAGATGTCGGCCCCGCCCACCACCACGGTGACGAAGGCCTCCATGATGAAGGTGGTGCCCATGGTCGGCACGATCGTCATGGTCGGGGCGTAGAGCCCGCCGGTGAGGCCGGCGAGGCCGGCCCCGATCCCGAAGGTCAGGGCGTAGACCTTGCGGGTGTCGACGCCGAGCGCCTCGGCCATGTGCGGCACCTGGATCGTCGCCCGCGCCAGCGTGCCGAAGCGGGTGGCGTTGAAGGCGAGGTAAAGCCCGGCGAGGACGCAGAGCGCCGCCAGCATCAGCACGACCCGGTAGGTCGAGTAGGAGTAGCTGCCGAGGGAAAAACTTCCGAGCGGCGTGCCGACGCCCGGCATGCTGGAGCCGAGCAGGATCAGCGTCCCTTGCGTCGCCGCCAGGCTGACGCCCCAGGTCGCCACGATCGTGTCGAGGGGCCGGCCGTAGAGGTGGCGGATCACCAGGCGTTCCAGCACCATGCCGACCGCGCCGGCGACCAGGGCCCCGGCGAGGATCCCGAGCGGCAGCGGCAGCCCGGCGCGGGTCGTCGCGACGGTCACGTAGGCGCCGCACATGATGAACTCGCCGTGCGCCAGGTTGATGACGCCCATCATGCCGAACACCACCGCGAGGCCGCAGGCGGCGAGCACCAGGAACGCGAAGGCGTCCCCGAGCTGGTAGAGGAAGGCGAAGGCCGGATCGAGGAGGACCATGCGGGAGCCGTCTCAGGAGAATTACGGTTTCTGCTCGATCTGTTCAGGTAAGAAACGGGCGCTCTCCCCTCTCCAGGCGATGCCGGGCTTGCCCGGTATCGCTGCAAGGTGTGGGAGAGGGGCCTGGGGATCGAAGATCCCGCGTGAGGGTGGCTCGGCTTCAGGATTGAACTCTGAACGCCGAGCTGGGCAGCGGAACGGTCGCAGATCCATTCGGCACCGTCTCCACCCTCGCCCCTACCCCTCTCCCACACCTCGCAGCGATACCGGGCAAGCCCGGCATCGCCTGGAGAGGGGATCCCGCGCTTTACTTGTTTCGGAGCAGATCAAGCGGTGTTCGCACGAGCCGAGGCGGGAGCCCCGGCCGTCGACATCACGGCTTCGGCGGGTTGCTCGGGGTGTACTGCGCCATCGGATCCTTCTTGGTCAGGTCGCAGCCCGCCTGGCCGAGCCAGTACGGCTTGATGTCGGTCCAGGTCTTGTGAAACGAGATGGCATGCTTCTCGTCGACCTTGGCGAGGTAGATCGTGTGCGAGACGTGCTGGCTCTTCGGATCGATGCAGACCTTGCCCTCGGGCGCGTCGACGCAGACGTCGCCGGCGGCGATCACCTTGCGCAGGTCGGCGCGCTTCGTCGAGCCGTTCGCGCGCTCCACCATCTGCTTGTAGAGGTAGACCGCGTGATAGGAGTTCTCGGCCTCCTGGTTGACGTAGGGCTCGTTCGGGAACTTCGCCTTCCACTTGGCCAGGAACGCCTTGCTCTGCGGCGTGTCGACCTCCTCGATGTAGTTGGTGGTCACGTACATGTTGGCGAGGCTCGGCGGCTTGAAGCGCTTGTGCTCGTAGCCCTGGCCGACATTGACCGAGGAGCCCATCGGAACCTTCAGGTTCGCGGCCGCGGCCTGCTCGTAATACGAGGCCTGGGCGGTGCCGACGAGCAGCGTCATCAGGATGTCGGGCTTGGCCTTCTGGATTTTCTGGATCGTCTGCGAGAATTGCGACACGCCGAGCGGGATGAACTCCTCGCCGACCATCTCGCCGCCATTCTCCTTCACGATGTTGCGCACCCACTCGGCCGAGATCTGGCCGAAGTTGTAGTCGGCCGCGATGGTGTAGACCCGCTTGCCGAACTTCTCCATCATCCAGGGGATCAGCGTCGAGAATTGCTGCTCGGGCACGGCGCCGGTCACCACCATGTGGCCGTCGCAGACGCCGCCCTCGTACTGGTTGTTGTAGAAGGCGAAGCCGTCGAGCTGGTCGACGATCGGCCGGTAGGCCTCGCGCGAGGCGGACGAGAAGCCGGCGAAGACCGCGGCGACCTTGTCGCGCTGGAGCACCCGGCGCATGAATTCCTGGTAGCGCGTGTTGTCGGACTGGGTGTCGTAGATCACCAGCTCCAGCTTGCGCCCGGCGATGCCGCCGGCGGCGTTGATCTCGTCGGTGGCGAGCTGGATGCCGTGGACCTTGCCGATGGTGGCGAGCGCGAAGTCGCCGGACTGGTCCTCGAGCACGCCGAGCTTGATCGGCTCGGCGGCCCGGGCGGCCGGGCCGGCGAGCACCAGGGCGGCCGCGAGGGCGGTCAGGCGGGATCCGTGGCGGGGTCTCGTCATGGTGGGCGTCCTCGTGCTGGGGGTCACTCGGGAAAGGCGATGCGCCGGGCCGGCGCCGGCACGTCGGGGCGGGCCCGCACCAGGGCCTCGCAATAGTGTTCGAGCGGCAGGCGGGCGCGCATGCTGTCCCGCCGCAGGACCTCGAAGGCGGCCTCGTCGTCGAGGCCGCGCTCCTGCATCACCCGCAGGATCGCCTTGACGACGTGGCGCCGTCCGCGCCGGCGCTCCTCGTGACGCGCCAGCTGCTCCTCGAGGGCGCGGCGCCGCTGGTGCTCGTTGATCGTGAGGTACAGGGCGGCGTAGACCGACGCGCCGTGGATCGGCTTGCGCAGGAGACCGGTCGCGCCGAACTGCAGCAGGCCCTTGAGCCGGCTCGGCGCCTCGACGCCGACGAGGCCGAGCACCGGGACCGGCGGCAGGTCGCAGACGGTGCCCGACGCGGTCCCGGGCAGCGGCAGGTCGCCATCGAGGATCACCAGGGCACGCTCGGGTTCGAGCTCCGCCCAATCGACCGGAGGGGCGTCGCCCGCCGGCCAAGTCGACGTCACGGTCAGCCCGAGCTTCATCAGCGTCGCCACGAGCGTATCGCTCATGGTCGTCGGCGCCACGATCAGGTGGGCCTGCATCCCGCTGAAATTCTGAATGAGGCGCGATCCCGTCACGACGGCACCACGCGCAGGCTCGGGCGCCGGAGCACCGGGACGACGCGCGGGGCGCTGCGCACCAGGTAGGGGTCGGGCGCGACCGGAGCCGGCGCCTCGGCCAGGATCGTGAAGCGCGCCGCCGCGGTGGAGAGGCCGATGCGCGGCGTCAACGCTGTATGGAGCGTCGTCTCGTCGAGGCGCACCGTTCCCTGCGGCGCCTCGAAGGCGACTTCGCTTGCCGCCCGCCGAAGGGCCGCGATCCCGTCGGTGCCCGCCCGCGCCAGGGTTCTGGCGAGGAGGTGGACGGCGATGTAGGCGGCTTCCGTGTCGGCCGACGGCGTCGGCCCGCCGGGAAACCGCGCGGCGTAGGCGTCCGTGAAGGCGCGGTTGCGATGGGTATCGATGGAGGAAAAGTAGACGCTCGAGCTGATATGGCCGTCGACGGCCTCCGGGCCGATCGCTTCGAGTTCCGGCTCGGCGAGGCTGCAGCTCGCGACCGGAAGCTCGCGGGCCTGATCGATGCCGCGCGCCCGACAGGCGCGGCGCAACTCTTGAAAGAACCGGTAGGCCGAGACTCCGATCAGCGTATTGAACACGAAATCCGGTCGCGCCGCCATGATGGCGTCGATCACCTGCCCGAACTCGGTCTCGCCGACAGCGAAGTAGCGCTCCGCCGCGACCCGCCCGCCGGAGAGCGCTATCGTTTCGCGCAGGATGCGGTTGTTCTCCCACGCCCAGATGTAGTTCGAACCGACACAGAATGCGGTCCGGTCGCCACGGGCGAGCAGGTACTGGGCCAGCGGCACGATGTGCTGGTTCGGGGACGCACCGGTATAGATCACGTTCTCGGAGGTCTCGAAGCCCTCGTAATGCGATGGGTACCACAAGATCCCATCGAGTTTTTCGAAGACCGGAATGATTTCCTTGCGACTCGACGAGGTATAGCAGCCGACGACGTGGCGAATCCCGTCACGCAGCAACTGCTCGGCACCCGCGGCATAGCCGGCGATCGCTCCCTTCGGGTCGATGATGTCGGGCACCAGGGTGATCCCGAGGCCTCCCGCATTCACCTCCTCGATCGCCAGGACGGCGCCGTTCCGCATGGCTCGTCCAACGAGGCCGTAGGGCCCGGCGGTGGAGAACAGGATGCCGATGCGATGTCCGTCAGTCATCGGTGCCTTTGGAACGCAAAAAGCCCGCCAGCGCGAAGCGCTGCGGGCTGCATTGCCGGATCGGAGGGAGCCTTGTGGCGCGGGAATGGGCATCGTTGCCCAGCGCCTTAAAAGCAGGCTCCAACGTTACGCCGACGATGTCAAGCTGGTTTCTGAAACACGCGGAGACGTCCGTCGGAGGGCGAGCGCGCGCTCTGACGCCGATGCTCCAGGGCGGCGCGCCCATCCGCGCGCTCCCACGTCTCGCCACCGGACCTCGCCGTCACGCGGACCGAATGCCTCGGCGCGGACGTTCGTGTTGGGGCTACAGGTTCGGAACGTCCTGGAGCCCCCACGCCCGTCGAGGGCTCGCCGCTCAGGACCTGCCGAAGCCGTAGAGCGCAGCCGGATTGTCGACGAGGATGCGCCGCCGCGCGGCCTCGCTCGGGGCCCATTCGGCGAGGAGATCGAACAGGCCGGCATCGTCCGGCATGTGCTTCTCGCCGCGATGCGGCCAGTCGCTGCCCCAGACCATCCGCTCCGGCGCCGCCTGCGCGAAGAGCCGGGCGACCTCGGTCGCGTCGGCGTAGGCCGGCGGGCCGCTCGTGGTGTTGAGGTAGGCGCCCGAGAGCTTCATCCAGGTCCGGCCGCCGTCGAGGAGCTTGCGCACGACCGGGACGGCGCGGTGGTTCGGCCCCTGCCCCGGCAGGAGGCGGGCGAGATGGTCGATGACGAGCGGGGTCGGCAGGCGCGCCAGGACCTCGGCGTGGTCGGCGATCTGGTCGCCGGTCATGTAGACCTGGACGTGCCAGCCGAGGGGATGGACCTTCCGGGCCATCGTCTCCAGGCGCTCGGCCGTGGTGGCGCCCCAGGATTGCGGGGTCACGAAGTTGACCCGGATGCCGACCGCGCCCCGGGCGGCCATGTCCTTCAGCTCGGCCTCGGTCACGTCGAGGTCGACGACCACGACGGCGCGGGCCGACGCGCCGAGCTGCGCCACCCCGTCGAGGGTGGCGCGGTTGTCGATGCCGTAGGTCGACGGCGTCACGACGACGGTGCGGCTCGTCCCGATCCGCTTCTGGAACAGGCGGTAGGCCGAAACGTCGCTGTCGGCGACCGGCTGTCCCTTCCAGTGGGCCGAGGCGGGAAAGCGCGTCGAGAAGATGTGGATGTGCGAGTCGCAGGCATTCGCCGGCACCTCGGTCTTCGGCGGCTCGGTGCCGGCGGAGAACGGCACGGCGCCCTGCTGCGCGAGGGCGGGACCGCCCCGTAGCCCGATGGCGGCAGCCGCGCCGAAGCCGGCGGCCCGCAGGATCTCGCGCCGCGACAGGTCGAAGGTCGTCACGGTATGTCCTCCCATTGGTGATTGGTGGGCCGGGCTCAGAAGCCGTAGAGCCGGGCCGGGTTGGTCACGAGGATCTTCGCCTGCACGGCGGGATCGGGCGCCCACTCCGCCAGGAGGTCGAGGAGGCCGGCATCGTCCGGTTTGCCTTCGGCCGGCGAGGTCGGATGCGGCCAGTCGGAGCCCCAGACCAGCCGCTCGGGCGCGAGCGCCACGTAGGCGCGGGCGAGCCGGCCGCGATCGGCGTAAGAAGGCGGGCCGGACTTCGACAGGATGTAGGCGCCGGTGAGCTTCACCCAGGCGCCGCGATTCGCGACCAGGTCGGCGATCACCCGG
This sequence comes from Methylobacterium sp. Gmos1, assembly GCF_053764715.1. Taxonomy (NCBI): domain Bacteria; kingdom Pseudomonadati; phylum Pseudomonadota; class Alphaproteobacteria; order Hyphomicrobiales; family Methylobacteriaceae; genus Methylobacterium; species Methylobacterium sp. Gmos1. Next base: position 97,373 of record NZ_JBSNCC010000014.1, read on the forward strand.
AAGGCCGGATGGTCGGGCCCAGCGGGCTCGGGCAGGTGACCCATGTGGTCGAACACCACCGGGACCGGCAGCCGCTCCAGCACCTCGCGCAGCTCGACGATCTTCTCGCCTTCCGAGACGAGCTGGATGTGCCAGCCGAGATCGGCGATCTTGCGGGCGACCGGTTCGAGATCCGTGATCGGGGCGCCGCCCGGGAGCCGCGTGCCGAAGCGCACGCCGCGGATGCCGGCCTCGTCGAGGCGGCGCAGCTCTTCCGGGGTGACGCTCGCATCGAGCATCGCGATGCCGCGCGCCGTCGGCCCGAAGGCCGTGACCGACTTCACCAGCAGCCGGTTGTCGGTGCCGTAGGTCGAGGGCTGCACCACGACGTTGCGGGTGAGGCCGAGCCGGCGCTGGAGTGCGCGGTAATCCTCGATGCTCGCATCCGGCGGCCGCAGGGTCGCGGCCGGTGCCGAGGGGAAGCGGGCATCGTAGATGTGGTGGTGGCAGTCGGTGGCGTTAGCCGGGACCGTGATCCGGGGCTTCTCGGTGCCACTGGACCAGCGCACGGCCTCGGCCGCAGCCGGCGTGCCGCCGAGGGCGAACCCGGCCGCAAAGGAGCCCGTCGCCAAGGATCCGGTCGCCAAGGATCCGGTCGCCAGAAGCGCGAGGTGGTCGCGCCGGGTCATCGTGCTCATCGATATCCTCAGGCGTGGGAGAAGAGGGGCTGGCCGGGAGCCGGCATCGGCGCGGTCAGGATGCTGCCGGTGGCGGATTCGGTGATGAACAGGGTCTTTCGGTCCGGCCCGCCATACGCGACGTTGGTGGTCGAGATGCCGGCGGGCGACCTCACCCGCAGCAGCGGCTCGGCGACCGGGGACAGCCGCCAGATCGAGCCGAAGCCCGTATGGGCGACGATCAGGCAACCCTCCTCGTCGAGCGCGATGCCGTCCGGCCCGCCCATCCCGCCGTGCAGCTGCGCGAACACGCCGACCTTCGAGACCAGCCCGCTCGTGCCGAGGGGGATGCGCCAGATCTGCTGCGCCCGGGTCACCGCGACGAACAGGTTCTTCATCGCGGTGTCGACCACGATGCCGTTGGGGCTCGGCACGGTGTCGATCAGGCAGGTCAGCTCGCCGGAAGGGCGCAGGCGGTAGACACGGCCCGTCGGGTCCTGCAGCCCGGTCTGGCCCTGGTCGGTGAAGTAGAGGTCGCCGTTCGCCGCGAAGGTGAGGTCGTTGACGCCGCGAAATCCCTCCGAGCCGGCGGTCTCGAGAAACGGCGTCACCGATCCGCTGCCGGGATCGAGCAGCATCAGTCCGTTCTTGTAGCAGGTGATGAAGATCCGCCCGTCCTGGTGGATCTTCAGGCCGTTCGGCCAGCCGTCATACTCGGCGACGAGGTCCCAGGCCCCGTCGGGCGTGATCCGGAAGATCCGCCCGTGCGGGATATCGGTGACGTAGAGACGGCCCTCCCGGTCGAAGACCGGTCCTTCGAGGAAGGAATCGATCGCCTCGCCGCCGCGGTTGGCGTTGGCCCAGGCGGTGGGCTTTCGCGTGCGGTAGCGGTCGGGCAGGCGGGTGAAGATCTCGGCCGTGACGGCCGGCGGGGGAGCGAAAAACATCGGGGCCTCGCGAGATCGGGACTCAGGCCGGCACCGCCTGCGCCCGCACGGCGCGGGCGTGGGAGCGGCTGATCATCAGCACGCTGACGGCGGCCGCCACGTCGAGGAGCGCCACCGGGAGCAGGCCGAGGGCGAAGCTGCCGGTCTCGGTCTTCACATAGCCGACGACGTTCACCATCAGGCCGCCGCCGATCAGGTTGGCGATGGCGTTGATGCCGGCGAGCCCCGCCGCGAGCGTCCCAGCCGAGAGCCAGCCGGCCGACAAAGCCCAGAACGGCCCCTTGAAGGCGTAGGCGCCGACGAGCGCGAACGACACCGCGACGATCGTCAGGGTGATGCCGCCCGCGAGGTTGAGGAAGGCGAGGCCGAAGCCGGCGAGCAGCAGCGGGATCGCGGTGTGCCAGGTGCGCTCGGCGCGGCGGTCCGAGTGGCGGCCCCACAGGATCATCAGCAAAGTGGCGATGCCGTAGGGCACCGCGTTGACGAAGCCGGTCTGGAGGTTGGTGAGCCCGAACGACTTGATGATCTGGGGCTGCCAGACCGAGAGCGTGGTACCGGTGGCCGAGGCCCCGGCGCAGACGAGCGCCATGGTGAGGAAGTACTTGTTTCGGGCCAGCCCCCACAGCGAGATGTGGCCGACCGGGGTCTTGCCCGCCGCCTCCTCGGCGAGCCGCCCGACCAGCCAGCCGCGCTGCGCATCCGTCAGCCAGGTGGCGTCCTTCGGCTTGTCGGTCAGCACGAACAGGCAGGCGATGCCGAGCAGTACGGTCGGCAGGCCCTCCAGCACGAACAGCCATTGCCAGCCCTTGAGGCCGAGGAGGCCGTCGAGTTCGAGCAGCGAGACCGAGAGCGGCGAGCCGAGGAAGGTCGCGAGCGGGATCGAGACCGTGAAGGTGGCGAGCACCCGGGCCCGGTACCGGCTCGGCAGCCAGTAGGTGAGATAGAGGATCGCGCCGGGAAAGAACCCGGCCTCCGCCGCGCCGAGCACGAAGCGCATGACGTAGAGGGAGTGCGGCCCGGTCACGAGGGCCATGGCCATCGTGATCAGTCCCCAGGTGATCATGATCCGGGCGATCCAGCGCCGCGCCCCGACCTTCTGCAAGGCCAGGTTGCTCGGCACCTCAACCAGGAAGTACGAGACGAAGAACAGGCTCGCGGCGAAGCCGAACATCGCCGGGGTCAGCCCGAGATCGTGATTCATCTGGAGGGCTGCGAAGCCCACGTTCACCCGGTCGAGCAGGGCGAAGAAGTAGCAGACCATCAGGAACGGCACGAGCCGGAGGATCACCCGGCGCATGGTCGTTGCCTCTAAGGTCTGCGGGTCGTCTGTGGTGGCGCTCACGTCCCGTCCTCCCGTTCGATGTTAGTTGTCGAGGCTGGTCGATCAGAGGCCTTCGCAGCCGGCCTTCTCCAGCTCGCGCTCAACCCACGAGCGGTCGACGGTGCCGGCCTTGATCGCCGCCATGGTCTTGGCCTCGCCCTGCTGCTTCTTGTCGGCCGCGACGAAGACCTTTTCGGTGAGGTCGTACGGCACGCAGACGAAGCCATCGTCGTCCCCGACGATCAGGTCGCCGGGCTCGATCACCATCCCGTCGATGGCGATCGGGCAGTTCATCTCGCCGGGACCGCTCTTGTAGGGCCCGCGATGGGTCACGCCGGCGGCGTAGACCGGAAAGGCGTTCGCCTTGATCCAACCGAAGTCGCGGACGGCGCCGTCGACAATCACGCCGGCGCAGCCGACCTGCTGGGCATGCGAGAGCATGAGCTCGCCGAGGATCGCGTTGGTCAGATCGCCGCCCGCGTCGACGACGATGACGTCGCCCGGCTTCACGCGGTTGAGGGCGGCATGGACCATCAGGTTGTCGCCCGGGCGCGCCTTGACGGTGAGGGCGACGCCGCAGAGCACGCCGCCGGCATGCATCGGCCGCAGCCGCGGCCCGCCATGCGTCATGCGCCCCATCGAGTCGCTGATGTTGGCGACCGCGATCGCCTTGAACTTCTCGACCGTGGCGGCATCGACGGTGCGGGTGCGGGGATGGATCTTGAAACCGATGGACATGGGGGGATTCCAGGATTTTCGGGTTGTCGTTGTGCAGTTCATTCCACCCACGACCTCATCCTGAGGTGCGAGCGAAGTGAGCCTCGAAGAAGGGCTCCAGCATGCATGGAGATTTCTGGAGCCTTCCTTGTAGGTCAGTCGATCCTTGATCGACTGGCATCTCAGGATGAGGTCGCGGGTAGGACGAATTAGTCTATGTCGATACGTTCTGGGATGGCGCGGAGCGTCGGGTCACGCGCTGCCGGCAGGCTTCAACCCCGCCTTCTCGACCATCGCGTCCAAAGCCTCCTGGTAGGTGGCCGGCACGACGCCCTTGAAGTGGTCCTTGAGCCCCAGGCTCTCCTTCCAGCGCAGGCGCTGGGCGATGGCCCGGGCCATGATCGGCTCGACGCCGGAATCGGCGACCGCCTCAGCCGACATCTCCAGTTCCTCGGCCCGGCGCTTGGCGTGGATGACGCCGGACGGGGTCAGGCTCTTCACCGTGTCCATCCACGGCCGGTCCAGGGTCTTCGAGGCCGAGGCGAGCACGACCTCGTCGATGCCGTACTGGCGGGCGGCGAGCAGCATCTCGTCGTGCAGCGCCTCGATGCCCTTGATCAGGACCGAGCGGAGGATCTTGATGCCGGACGCCGTGCCGAGGGCCGGGCCCATGAAGGCGATCTGCATCCCCCAGGGCACCAGCAGGTCGCGCACGCGCTCGCCCGCCGGGCCGCTCGACAGCATCCGCATCGAATAGCCGTGCAGCGGCGTGCCCTCGATCGCGCCGTCGCCGAGGAGCGCGCCGGTGGCCGACAGGCGCTCGGCGACGCCCTGCTTCACCTTCGGGGTGGCGGAGGCGAAGTCGAGGAAGGTGTGGCGCTCCGACAGCACCGGCGCGAAGGCCTCGGCGCTCTCGATCGAGGCGACGCCCGGCGTCACGCTGACGATCAGGTCGGCGGCCTCGGCGAGTTCGGCGTTCGAGCGCACGAGCGTGACGCCGGCCTCCCGCGCCCGGCCCTGGATCAGGTCGGCATAGGGCCCGTCGAAGGCGTATTTGTCGTAGCAGGCGATGGATTCCAGGCCGGCGCCGCGCAGGCCGGCCCCGAGGGTGCTGCCGATCTCGCCGTAGCCGACGAGGCCGAATCGGAATTGCGTGCGCTCGGTCATGAGAGACTCCTGTGGTGTCGGGTTTCAGTGCGCCGCTTGCGTGAGGCGGGGCGCGGGGATTGATTTCGCGAGGTGGTCGCGCAGGATCTCGACCGGGTGCGGCAGCCGCACGCCGTCGACGATCTTCACTTGCGAGCGGCACGAGTAGCCGTCGGCGAGGAGGCGGCCGGTCCGGCCCTTCTCGGCCACGGGCTTCGCCCAGCTGAGTCCGTAGATGCGCTCGGAGGTCGCCCGGTTCTCGGCCTCGTGGCCGTAGGTGCCGGCCATGCCGCAGCAGCCGGAGGGCAGCACCGTGAGCCTCAGCCCGAAGGCCTGGAAGACCTGCATCCAGGCCGCCACGGCGGGCTGCGCCGTCGCCCGCTCGGTGCAGTGCGGCAAGAGCCAGTACGGCTCGCCCACCGCCCCGGCGGCGCGGGCGTCGAGGCGCGCGGCGAGCCATTCCTGCACGAGCGCGACCCGCGGCAGGTCGCGTCCCGGCAGGGCCTGCTTGTACTCGGAGCGATAGGTGAGCGTCATCGACGGATCGAGGCCGACGAGGGCGACACCGGTCGCGGCGAGCCGGCCGAGATCCTCGGCGTTCCGGTCGGCGACCCGCTCGAACTCCCGGAGGAAGCCGTGGACGTGCAGCGGCTTGCCGTTGGGGCGGAAAGGCGCGAGCCAGGGCCGGAGGCCGAGCCCGATCATGAGATCGAGCAGGGCCAGGAGGACGGGCGTGTCGTAGTGGCTGGTGAAGGCGTCCTGCACCACGACGACGCTCGCCAGCCGCTCGGCCGGCGAGAGCCGCGCCAGCCCCTGCGGGTCGGCCAGGGCCACGCCGCGACGCGCCATCTCGCGCCCGAGATCGAGCCCGGACAGTTTCGGCGCGTGGACGAGACCGACCGCCCTCCCCGCCCCGAGCCCCATCGCGGCGTTGACGAGGCGCGGGGCCCTGGCGAGCCGGGGCGCCAGCGGCTCCAAAGCCGCGATTGCGTGGTGGCGCAGGGGCCGCAGGTAGCGGCCGTGATAGAGTTCGAGGAACTTCGCCCGGAAGGTCGGGACGTCGACCTTGATCGGGCACAGGCCCGTGCAGGACTTGCAGGCCAGGCACCCGGCCATCGCCTCGTGCACGGCGTGGGAGAAGTCGTCGTCCCGCCGGCGCAACGTCGCGGCGAGGCGGGCGGGAAAGCCGCGCCAGCCCGGGCGGGCCCGTAAGGCCCGCGCCTCCTCCAGCGGGTCGACCCCAAGGGCTGCGAGGCGCCGCAGCCACTCGCGCATCAGCTGGGCGCGGCCCTTCGGCGAGTGCCGGCGCTCGCGGGTGCCCTTCCAGGACGGGCACATCGCCTCGTCCGGATCCCAGGAATAGCAGGCGCCGTTGCCGTTGCAGTGCAGGGCCTCGTCGTAGCCGGCCCGCACCTCGGCCGGGATGGCCCGGTCGTGGCCGCCCTTGGTCGGCACCCCGTCGACCGTGAGGAGCCCTGCCCCATCCGGCGCCGCGATTTTCCCCGGATTGAACTGGTTCTTCGGGTCGAAGGCGGCCTTCAGCGCCTGGAGCGCCGGATAGAGCGGGCCGAACACCTGCGGCGAGAACTCCGAGCGCACGCCCTTGCCGTGCTCGCCCCAGAGCAGGCCGCCATGGGCCTGCGTCAGCGCGACGACCTCCTCGGTGACCGCGCGCACCAGGCCCTCCGCGCCCGGCGCCTTCATGTCGATCGCCGGGCGGACGTGGAGCACGCCGGCATCGACATGGCCGAACATCCCGTAATCGAGGCCGTGCCGGTCGAGCACGGCCCGGAACGCCGCGATGAAGTCGGCGAGGTTCTCGGGTGGGACGGCGGTGTCCTCCACGAAGGCGATCGGGCGCGCCTCGCCCTTGCGGTTGCCGAGGAGGCCCACCGCCTTCTTGCGCATAGTCCAGATCCGGCCGACATCGGCCTCGGTCCGCGCCACCGTGTAGCCGCGCCGCCCGGCCGCCCGTTCGGCCCCTTGCCCCGTCCCGTCCAGCATGGCCGTGAGGCGGGCAAGCGCTCCGGCGATCGCCGCCTCGCTGTCGCCGACGAACTCGACGAGGTTGACGCCGCGGGCCCGCTCGCCGGCATCCTCGGGGAAGAAGGCGGCGACGCCGTCCCAGACCGGGTCGCCCTGGGCGAGCGCCAGCACCGTCGAATCGACCGTCTCGATCGAGGCCGGCGCGAGACTACTCAGCGCCCGCGCGTCGCGCAGAGCCGCGTCGAAGCTTGCGTAGCGCAGGACGACCAGGGCCACGTGGCTCGGCAGCGGCAGGACGGCGAGCGTGGCCTCGGCCAGGAAGCCGAGCGTGCCCTCCGAGCCGCACAGCACGGCGTTGAGGTCGAAGCGCCCGTCGGCGCGGCGGATATGGGCGAGGTCGTAGCCGGTGAGGCAGCGGTTCAGCGGCGGGAACCGCTCGGCGATCAGCGCGGCGTTCTCGCGATGGATCCGGTCGACCTCGCGGTGGATCGCCCCGGCCCGGTCGGGCCGCGCCTGGACGGCGGCGAGCCCGGCCGCGTCGAGCGGTTCGGAGTGCCAGACCGTGCCGTCGGACAGGATCGTGGTCAGCGCCAGCACGTGGTCGCGGGTCTTGCCGTAGAGGCACGAGCCCTGGCCGCAGGCGTCGGTCGAGATCATGCCGCCGATCGTGGCGCGGTTCGAGGTCGAGAGCTCGGGGGCGAAGAACAGCCCATGGGGTTTGAGCGCCGCGTTGAGCTGGTCCTTGACCACGCCGGCCTCGACCCGGACCGTGCGCGCCTGCGGGTCGATGGCCAGAATGCGGTTCATGTGCCGCGACAGGTCGACCACGAGCCCGTCGGTGAGGGACTGGCCGTTGGTGCCGGTGCCCCCACCCCGGGGCGCGATCCGCATCTCGGCGAAGCGATCCTCGGCCAGCAGCCTGGCGATCCGCACGAGGTCGTCGCGGTCGCGCGGGAAGGCAACGGCTTGCGGGGCGAGCTGGTAGATGGAGTTGTCGGTCGCCAGCACCGTGCGGTCGGCGCTCGACAGCGACAGGTCGCCGGCAAAACCCCGCGCCCGCAATTCGGCGCAGAAGGCCGCGTGGAGCGGCGCCGTCTCGGGCTCGAAGGCGAGGCGCGGGATCATGGCGGCAGGTCCCCGTGATCAGGCCGCGACCGCGACGGGCGTATCGGCCCGGCGCACCTGTCGGCCGAAGGCGAGCATCAGGACCGCCCCGACCAGCAGGCAGGCGCCGACCGCGAGGAGCGGCGCGGTAAAGCCGCCCGAGAGGTCGCGCACCAGGCCGATCATGTACGGCCCGGCAAAGCCCCCGAGATTGCCGATCGAGACGATCATGGCGATCCCGCCGGCGGCGGCGCGCCCGGTGAGGAAGCTGGAGGGCACCGCCCAGAAGGTGGCGACGAAGGAGTTGATGCCCATCACCGCCACGCAGAGCGCCGCGATGGTGAGGACGGGTGTCGGCGTGAACGCGCTCGCCAGCAGGGCCGCGGCCCCGACGAAGAGCGAGATCGCCGGGTAGATCGTCCGGTCGCTGCCGCGGTCCGACATCCGGCCCCACACCACCATGGCGACTGCGCCGCAGATGTAGGGGATCGCCGTCACCACCCCGACGAGGGAGGTGGCGAGGCCGAGCTGCTTGATGATCTGCGGCAGCCACAGGCCGATGCCGAGCGAGCCGACGATGGCGCAGAAGTTGATGCAGGCGAGCATCAGCACGCGCCAGTTCCGCAGCGCCTGGGCCAGCGTCATCTTGTGCTTCTGCTCGATCGCCGCCTTCTCGGCCGCGAGCTTCGCCACGAGGGCGTCGCGCTCGGGCGGAGACAGCCAGGCCGCCTTCTCGGGCCGGTCGGTCAGGACGAACAGGCAGGCGATGCCCAGGACCACCGCCGGCACCGCCTCGAGGACGAGGAGCCACTGCCAGCCCTTGAGGCCGAACCCTTCGAGCTGGATCAGCGCGCCGGAGATCGGCGAGCCGACGATGTTGGCGACCGGGATGCCGAGCAGGAACAGAGCAGTCGCCCGGGCCCGCACCGCGGACGGGAACCACAGGCTCAGGTACAGGAACACGCCGGGGACGAAGCCGGCCTCGCCCAAGCCCAGCAGGAAGCGCGCGACGCCGAACTGGATCGGGCCGGTGACGAAGGCGGTCGCCGCCGAGACCAGGCCCCAGGTGATCATGATCCGGGCGATCCAGATCCGCGCCCCGACGCGCATCATGATCAGGTTGCTGGGAATCTCGGCGATGAAGTAACCGAAGAAGAACAGGCCGGCACCGATGCCGAAGGCGGTCGCCGAGAGGCCGATATCCTTGTTCATCGTCAGTGCGGCGAAGCCGACATTTACGCGATCGAGGTAGCTGATCACGTAGCAGACGAACAGGAAGGGCAGGATGCGCCACATCATCTTGCGATGCAGCGCCTGCTCGTCGACCGCGGCCGATGGTGTGAATGCCGGCCGCGCCGGTCCTGCCCGTGTCATGACGCTTGCTCCCTGCCATTTTTCGCAACGGCGTTTCATTTTGAGTACCCGCGTCGCGCGGTCGGGTCAAGCGCACCGGATCCGTCGCGAATGCCGCAGTCGGAGCGCCCGGTCGGTTTGGTTTGGCGGCGGCGCCCGGCGTCGCTAAGGGGAGCGACCGCGAAGCCCTCGAGACCCGTGAGCGTGAGACGAATGCCGAAAGAGGCCCGACCGAGACCCAAGCTGGAAGGCGTCGCCTCGGCCGAGCGGGTGCTGACCGTCCTGACCGCGTTCCAGCGCGGCGACGACGCGCTCGAGCTGACGGAGCTCGCCCGGCGCACGGAGCTCGTGAAGAGCACCATCATGCGGCTGTGCATCTCGCTCGAGAAGTTCGGCCTCATCGAGCGGCTGGACGACGGGCGCTACCGCCTCGGCGTCGAGGCGGCGCGCATCGGCTCGGTCTACCAGCAATCCTTCGCGCTGGAGGAGCGGGTCGTCCCCGTACTGGAGCGCCTGGCCTCCGAGTCGATGGAGACGGCGTCGTTCTACATCCGCCGCGGCAACCAGCGACTCTGCCTGTTCCGGGCCGACTCGCCCTACCCTCTGCGCATGAACGTGCGGCCGGGCGACATGCGGCCGATGGACCATTCGGCCATCGCGCAAGTGCTGATGACGTTCGGCGACCGGGCCGACTTGCAGGCGGCGACCGAGCTGCCGCTCTACACGTCGGGGATCACCGATCCGCACGTCGCCTCCCTGGCGATGCCGGTCTTCGGTGCCGGCCGCAGGCTGATCGGGGCCCTCGCGCTGTCGGGGCCTTCGTCGCGCCTCACCGCCGATCAGGCCGGGCTCCTCGCGCCACGGCTCCGCGAGGCCGCAGAACGGCTGTCGGCCGAGCTGGGCGCGCAGATTTGAGCGGAGAGCGCTCGCTCATGGGCGCGGCCGTAGGGAAGGTCAGGATCGATCCGCGGAACGGACCTTCGCCTCGACCAAGCTCGGCGGTCCTTCGTGTCATGCGCCAAGTGTCGGCGCGCACCGGCATGCCGCCTGGGGGTTAGAAGGCCGCTCCTGACCGCCGAGCAGTTGGATCTGCGTGCCCATGATTTGATTTTTCTGTTAAAGAGAAAACCAAATCACGTCACGGTCGTCGTCCGGACGGACACCTCTCGGAGCGCGGCCTGACGCGGCAGACCGAGAGGTTCGACCGCGACGCCCTCAACCAGGCGTTCAAGTCGGCGGGCCTGGTGCCTCGCTGCTCCGTCCTCCAGCCGCATTTCCTGGCGGTGCCGAGCCTCATCGCGCATTCGCGCCGCGTGGCGATCGTCCCGGCCTCGCTGGCGCGAGGCTTCGAGGCCGCCGGCGTGGCGCGCGCGTCCACGCCGGCCTGGAACCCGCGTCCGATGACCGTGCAGATGGTCCGGCACGAACGGTGGACGCAGGATCCGGCCCATACCTGGCTTCGGCAGGCCCTGCTCCGCGCCAGTCGACGCGTTGCCGACATCGTCGGGGATGACCGGCACTGATCGCCGAGGTCTTCCGTACGGCGATGATGCGAGGTCGGGGTCGCCGACACGGGCCGACCCGCTCGTGCCTGCGGCCGGTCCGCAGCGCGACAGCACCGATCTCCGGATGCTGTCGTCCGGCGGGCGGATCAGCCGTGGTTGCCGCAGCCGCAACCCGGCGCATGAGTGCCGCCGGGCCAGCGAGACGCGCGGATCACGCTGCAGAAATTCCCCCTGCGGAAACTCGGCTCCTTGTCGGCGATCACGTCGGCCTTCACGTTGCCGAAGGTGGTGTCGGGCTTGTGCTTGATGCCGTCGTAGAAGGCCTGGATGATGTCTTCCTTGAAGTCCGGCGTGCGGGGATAGCCTGAGACGACCGCCTCGCGCTCGGCGTCGGAATACTCGCCGTAGGTCAGGCCCAGCACGTCCATCTCGACGCCGGCCGTGACCAGGGCGACCACCGGATGCATGTGGACCGGGATGCCGGGCGTGGTGTGGAGCGCGATCGCCGTCCAGACCGTGTAGACATCCGCCTCCGGCACGCCGTGCGCCTTCAGGAAGGCGCGGGCGGCGTTGGCACCGTCCACCTCGAAGCGCTCCGTCGCGCTGCTGTGATCCGGCATCAGGCCGACATCGTGGAACATGGCGCCGGCATAGAGAAGCTCGCGGTCGAAGATCAGGCCGCGATGGAAACCGGCGAGCGCCCCGAACCGATAGACCCGGCTCGAATGGTTGAAGAGCAGGTCCGTCTCGGTGTCGCGGACGAATTCGGTGATCGCCTTGGCGAGGGCCGTATCGGGAATGGCGGCCTCGGACGGGATGGTCATGGCGCGTCTCCTTTGCGCTGAGCCTCCCGATGAGGTATCGGGCACCCAACATGGCATCAATCGCCGTGGCACGATGATTTCTGCCATCGTGCGCGCATCGTCAGCCACGGAATCCGCATGGCCCCCCGATCCGTCGCCGTTCTCGCCCTTCCTGGCGTCCAGCTCCTCGACGTGGCCGGGCCGCTCGACGTCTTCGCCGAGGCGAACGCCCAGAGCGGCCGGAACGTCTACGACCTGGCGGTCGTCGGGACGGAGCCCGGCCCCATCATCACGTCGTCCGGGCGTGGCCTTGTCGCGGATCTGGTCGCGCCCCGGACCGAACCGACGTGCTTCGACACGCTCCTCGTCGCGGGCGCGCCCCGGATCCAGGACCTTGAGGTCCGGACCGAGCTCCTGGATTGGCTCGTCCGGGCCGCGGCGCGTTGCCGGCGCTACGGTTCGATCTGCAGCGGCGCCTTCCTCCTCGGTCAGGCCGGCCTCTTGCGCCGCCGCCGGGTCACGACGCATTGGGCCGTGGCGAAGGCGCTGGCCGAGCGGGCCGGGATGAGCCCGCGCCATTTCGCGCGCCTGTTCCGGGCCGAGACGGGCCTCACGCCCGCCGCTTACGTGGAGACCGTCCGGATCGAGTCTGTCCGCCGCCTTCTCGAAACCGGGGATGCCGCCCTGAAGCAGGTCGCGGGCGCCTGCGGCTTCCGCGATGCGGACACGCTGCGGCGCGCGTTCATGCGCCGGGTCGGCACGACGCCGGCCGAGTACCGGCGCCGGCACGTACGGCCCTGACCTGGATTTCACCGGTCATCCGCAACGCACCTGTCGGCCAACACCTGTCGGCCAACACCTGTCGGCCAAGTCGCGCCACGCGTCCGAAGCAGCGTTCAGCCGTGCTCATCGTCGCGGACGGGCTCCCGGCGAAAGCCGTCGCGAGCCACGCCGCACCGGTGATCCAGCGCGCAAGCGCCTCGGAGCCCGCCCCAGCGTGGTGCTGATCGGCGAGCGTCCGGGCCTCGGCGTAGCCGACAGCCTTCGGCATCGACGTGACCTATGCGCCCCGTCGCTGACGGCGTGGTTCGTACGAGAGGCCCTGCGGCGCGGCCCCACCGGCGTCGGCCTGAAGGATGGGATCGAGGTAGCCGCCCCGGAGGGAATGCGGTGAAGACGGGGGGCTTTTGGCGTCGAACCCTCCCGTAGCCATCGCAACCGGTTCTCGCCTCAATCGCGCCGCTTGGGCTCCGCGGACGCGACGACCAGGAATGCGAGACCCGCCGCGGTCGCGTCCTCGGCAAAACCCCGTATGCGACCTGCCGCCGAACCCGAGTCTCCGCCCCGTGCGGCGCGCCCGATGAGAGTACCGGCGATCGCTCCCGCAACCCCGGCGAGGGCACCGTATTCGGGCGTGGCACGTCGCCCGGCCAAGGACCAACCACCCGCCGCGCCGACGGCCAGCCGAAAAGCGAAGGAGGGCGGGATGCGCCGATCAGGTGCGAACGGCATTTTGTCGCCGGCCATCTCGGCCGCCGCGGCTGCCGTCGCCAGGGCCCGAGCGGTCGTTCCGGCGGGGATGAGATCACCACGCGTTTTGCCCTGCGAGGCGGCCCAGGTCAGCGCAGCGCAGGCGGACATGCTGCGCATCCCGGCCACGAACCCAAGTCCGAAGGAGGCTCCGTATCCCTGCATGCTCGCCGCCTATCACCCGCGGACCTCGAACCCCTTGGCAAAGCGGCGCCACCTGCTCGTGTTCCCTGCGAGGTGATGTCGGGGAAGGGTCCAGCCGCGGAACATGCCCGGGCTGCGCACGGAAGCCAAAACGATTTCGAGCTACTAAATTGTGTCAAACTGATATACGTGGCCGCGTCCCGTCGTTCTCCCCCGTTCGGCGAGACGGCGGGTTGGGCCCCTTCCCCCGTAGGGGTTCAGCCCGCCACTTTCGTTCCCCTGCCCATCAGATCCCGTCCTGGCGCTCAACTCGGCCATCACCTCGTCCGCGAGCGGCCTCTTGAACCGTGCCGCCTCCTCCACCGGCGTCTCGAGCCACGTGCGCCACTCCGCGGCAGCGGTGAGCATCGCCTCGGGTGCACCGGCCCTGCCACGCCGTTTGCCTCGGTCGCCAGGAACGACGATGATCGGTGCTCCTCCGGCGCGGGCTTGTCTCTCTCAAGGCCGTGCACGCCGGTCCAGGGCCGCCAGCAGGGCGAAGCGACGTCGCGCACATCGGTGACCGGCGGCATGCCGAGTTTCGGCGGCGGGAAGCCCCGGCGCATCATCGTCAGCTCCCGCTCGCCCTCGGCGGTGTGGACGACGGGCGCCGGCTGGTCGGGGAAGATCCCGGGCAATTGCGGCAGGTTACCGGCTTCGTCGCGATCGAGCGCGAGAGTCGACCCGGCTCAGTTCCAGACCGCTCGACCTCACCTGCGTCGAATGTCACGTCCACGACGAATTTCCCACCCGAGACGGCTCGCCCGTTCCACCGGAGGCTCGCGCCGGCGCTCAGGATCTGACAAGCTCGGCGAAGGCTCTGTGCAGGTCTCCAGGATGCCGACGCGCGACACCCGTTCCTTTCCACTGCAGTCTGAGACACGCTTCGAGATCAGCTTCGCGGCTCACCTCGCGGTGGCGACGCGCTCCGCGCGGCTCCTGGGCCCGGCGATGTCGGCGGTCACGGCCGCTTGCCTGCGGTCGCTGCGCGGCGGCGGCAAGCTCCTGCTGTTCGGAAATGGCGGCAGCGCGGCGGATGCCCAGCACATCGCGAGCGAGCTGACGATCGGGTTCGAGCGTCCCCGGGGTGGGATCTCGGCCCTGGCACTCACGACCGACGCCTCGGCCCTGACGGCCGCCGGCAACGATCTCGGCTTCGAACAGGTCTTCGCCCGGCAGATCGAGGCGCTCGGGCGGGCCGGCGACATCGCCCTCGGGCTCACCACCTCGGGTCGAAGCCCCAACGTCCTCGCCGCTCTGCGAGCAGCCCGACGCGGCGGCCTGGCGACGATCGGCTGGACTGGGGAGACCGAGACCGAGCTGCACGACGTGTGCGACGTCGTCGTGGCGGTGCCGAGCCGCGAGACAGCGCGCATCCAGGAGGTCCACCTGCTCCTCGGCCACATCCTGTGCTCGGCGATCGAGCAAGAGCTCGACGCCGACCAGCCGCACTGAGGCGAGTTCGACGATGTCTGGTCCTTTGGTCTTTCTGGACCGCGACGGCACGCTGATCGTCGAGCGGCACTATCTCGGCGATCCGGCGGGCGTGAGGCTCGAGACCGGCGTGGTCGAAGGCCTGCACCACCTGCGCGGGGCCGGCGCCCGAATGGCCGTGCTCACGAACCAGTCCGGCGTTGCGCGGGGGTACTTCAGCCGGGCCGACGTCGCCGCGGTCAACGCCGAGATCGACCGGCAGCTCGCCCGTGAGGGCCTGTATCTCGATGGCTGGTACGTCTGCCCGCATGGGCCGCAGGATCGCTGCCGGTGCCGCAAGCCGGCCCCGGGCCTGATCGAGGCGGCCTGTCGCGATTTCGCGGCGCGCAATCTCGCCTGCGAGCCGGCGGGCTGTTTCGTCATCGGCGACAAGGCCTCGGACGTCGACCTCGCGACCTGCGTCGGCGGCACCGGCATTCTCGTGTCGGACACGGCCGAGGCCGCGCGGTCCGGCGGCCGCGTGGTGTCGTCCTTCCTGGACGCCGCCCGCACGGTAACGCGGCTCTGGCGGGAGCAGCGACACGCTGGCGGCGAGGTCGGGAGGCGCTGCACGTGAACCGTGAATCCGGAAACGCCGGCGACGGGCTCGCCGCGCTCCTCGGACGCCTGGCGGGCCGGCGCGTCGTCGTGCTCGGCGACGCGATGCTCGACCACCTCGTCGGCGGCGACGTCGCGCGGCTCTCGCCGGAGGCGCCGGTGCCGGTGCTCGCCGTACGCCGGACCCAGTCGGCCCTCGGCGGCGCCGCCAACGTAGCCCGCAACGTCGCGAGTCTCGGCGGCCAGGCCGTGCTGGTGAGCGTCATCGGCGACGACGCGGCCGGGCGGATGCTCGCCGAGTGCGTGCAGCGCGAGATCGGGACGGACAGCGCGCTGATGGTCGATCGCGGGCGCCGCACCACCGAGAAGACCCGCTTCGTCGCCGGGGCCCAGCACCTCCTGCGCGTCGACGCCGAGGACGCGCACCCGCTGCCGGATACGGTCGCGGCCGCACTCCTCGAGCGGCTCGACGCCGCGCTGTCGCGCGCCGACGTCCTGGTGCTCAGCGACTACGCCAAGGGCGTTCTGATCCCGGCCGTGATCCGCGGGGCCTGCGCCCTCGCCCGCCGCTGCGGCGTCGCGGTCCTCGCCGATCCCAAGCCTGCCACCCTCGCGCTCTATGCCGGCGTCGACCTGATCACCCCGAACGTGGCCGAGGCCGCGGCCGTCACCGGCCTGCCGATTAATAGCGACGCGGAGGTCGAGGCGGCGGCACGCGCGCTCGCGCGGCTCACCGGGGGGGCGGCGGTCGTGCTGACCCGCGGCGCGGCAGGCATGACGGTGCTCGACCGCTCCGGCCGCGCGACGCACCTGCCGACCGAGGCCCGTGAGGTCTACGACGTGTCGGGGGCCGGCGACACGGTGGTGGCCGTGCTGGCGCTCGCCGGAGACGACGACCTCGTCGTGGCGGCGCGCCTCGCCAACCAGGCAGCGGGCCTCGCGGTCTCACGGGTCGGAACGACGGCGGTCGGCGCGAACGCCCTGCGGCGGGCTCTTGCTCCGCGGTCCGCCACGGGAGGGCGGGTGATGGGGCTCGCCGAGGCCGCCGCCGCCGCGGAGGACTGGCGGGACGAAGGGGCGCGGGTCGTCCTGACCAACGGCTGCTTCGATCTCCTGCATCCCGGCCACCTGCACCTGATCGCGCAGGCGCGGGCACGGGGCGACCGACTGGTCGTGGCGGTGAACGACGACGCTTCGGTGCGCCGCCTCAAGGGCCCGGCGCGCCCGGTCCAGCCCGAGGCCGACCGGGCGCGCCTGCTCGCGGGCCTCGCAGGCGTCGACGCCGTCGTGCTGTTTCCCGAGGACACACCGCTCGCCGTGGTCGAGGCGATCCGGCCCGACATCTTGGTCAAGGGAGCCGATTACCGCCTCGAAGCCGTGGTCGGCGGCGACCTCGTGCGCGCCCGCGGCGGCGACGTCGTGCTGGTTCCGCTCCTCGAAGGCTTTTCGACGACGGCGACGCTCGGGCGGCTCGCCGGCCGGACCGGACCGGCGTGATCGCGATGCCGGACGACGCCGAGGCTTGGCTGCGCCGCGGCGTCGGCCTCGTCCGGGCCGGACGGCCTGGGGAGGCGGAAGACTGCTTTCGCTCCGCCCTGGCGCTCGCGCCCGGCCACGGGCGGGCGAGCGCGGCCCTCGCCGGGGCCCTCGCGGCGACCGGGCGCTTCGACGCGGCCGAGCCCCTGTTGCGTGCCGCTATCGCCCAGGCGCCCCTTGCGGCGCCGCTGCACGCGGAACTCGGTGCACTCCTCGTCCGGCTCGGGCGCCCGGACGAGGCGGCGCGCGCATTGCGGGAGGCCGTTCGGCTGCAACCGGACGTCGGCCGCACTCACGGGCAGCTCGGCGCCGCGCTGCAGGCGTGCGGGCGCAAGCCGGCTGCCGAGCGCAGCTACCGCCGGGCCCTCGCCCTCGCCCCGGGCGATCTCACCGCCCTCCTCGGCCTCGGCGGGCTGCTGATCGAGACGGGCCAGTTCGCGCCGGCCGCCGCGTGCTTTCGCGCGGCGATCGCGACAGCGCCCGCCGCCTCGGGGGCGCAGAGCGGGCTCGGGCTCGCGCTCTCGGGCCTCGGCGCGCGGGAAGAGGCTGTGCGACACCTCGAAGAGGCATTGCGCCTCGACCCTGCGGATGGGCGCGCCGCGCTCGAACTCGGCAGCCTGCACGCCGCCGGCGGCTCCCACGAGGCTGCCCTGGCGGCCTACGAGCGTGCGCGGGAAGCGGCGCCGGAGGCGCCCGAGGCGCGTCTCGGCGTCGGGATCGCTTGCGCGCTCCTCGGCCGGTTCGACGCCGCCGAAGCGGCCCTGCGCGAGGCCTTGCAGCTGCGGCCGGCCTTCGTCGAGGCGCTCTCCTCTCTCGGCGACGTGCTGCGCAACCGCGGCCGGCTCGCCGAGGCGGAAGCGACCTTGCGGTCGGCACTCGCGCTGCGGCCGCACGACGCCGACGCGGCGGTCCATCTCGGCTTCGTGCTGCTTCAGGCGGGCCGCTATGCCGAGGGCTGGCGCTACCACGAGGCACGCTGGGCCGCGAGCGCCTGGCGCGGCCGCCGACGCCCTCTCGTCTGCCCGCCCTGGCGCGGCGAGCCCCTGGCCGGGCGCCGGCTCCTGCTCCACGCCGAGCAGGGGCTCGGCGACACCATCCAGTTCGCCCGCTTCGCCCCGCTTCTCGCCGGCGCTGCCCGGGTCCGGCTGGCCGTGCCGGCGGCCCTGGCCGAACTCCTGCGCGGCTCGAACCTCGCGCAGCAGGGCCTTGAGGTGATCGGCCCCGACGCCGACGGGGCGACGGACGACGTCGCGCTTCCGCTCATGAGCCTGCCGGAACGCCTCGGCATCACCGAGACGACGATCCCGTCCGCCCCCTATCTGAGAGCCGACCCGGAGAAGACCGAGGCGTGGCGGCAGCGCCTTTCGGGCCCGGACGGCCTGCGGGTCGGACTGGTCTGGGCGGGCGATCCGGCAATGGCGGCGGATCCCCGCCGCTCGCTGCCCCTCGCGCGTCTCCGCCCCCTCGCCGCGGTGCCGGGCGTGCGCTTCGTGTCGCTGCAGATCGGGCCGGCAGCCCGGCAGATTGCGCAAGCCGGCATGCCGATTCTCGATATCGCCCCCGACCTCGCCGACCTCTCGGACACCGCCGCCGTGATCGCCGCCCTCGATCTTGTCATCGGGGTCGATACCGCCGTCATCCACCTCGCCGGAGCCCTCGGTCGCCCGACCTGGCTCCTCAACCGGTTCGACACCTGCTGGCGCTGGGGCGGCACCGAGGCGGCAACACCGTGGTACCCGTCGATGCGGATCTTCCGCCAGCCGGAGCCGGGCGATTGGGACTCGGTCATCACGGGGGTCGCCGCGGAACTCGAAAAGGTCGCCGCGGAGATGTGACGGCCGGTCGGTTTCCCGCCCGGCCGCCGGTCTCAGGTCACGCGGACAGGGTGTAGGACTGCTCGATCGCCCCGGCGAGATGCAGGGACGCCTCCGTGCTCTCGGCAATACCGATCGCGACATCGGCGCGCGAGGTCCCGCCGGCGAGCGCGAGGTTCCAGCCGACGGCGCCCGCCGTTTCCGGCGCGCGGCCGAGGGCGTCGTGGTAGAGCGCGTCGACGAAGGCACCGTTGCTCAGGCCCGGGGAGCGGGCTTGGTACTCTTCCGAGACCAGGAACCTGGCTGCGACGTCGGTAATCGAAGCGCCGCCCTCGACGTAGGAGGTCCAGCTTTCCAGCCCGCCCGCATCCGGCGCGCGGCCGAGCAGCCCATGATAGAGGCGCGCCACCGCGGCGGCATTCGCATCTGGCACGAACACCCCGGCGGCGAGCTCGGGCGCCAGCTGCGCTGCGTTCTCCGGCGAAACCGCAAAGCCTACTACAACGTCGCCGCGCGAGCCGCCGGCATCGAGGAACGCGACCCAGCCCGCCGCTCCCGCCGCCTCGGCCTCCCGGCCGAGACCGGTCTGGTAGAGCTTGTTCACGAAGGCGGCGTTGTCGAGCCCGCCGTAGAGCGTCTGGCCCTCTGGCGAGGCCAGAAGCGTGCTCGCCAGCGCCGCGAGCGAGGTGCCGCTACCGAGGGCGGCGGCGGCGCGCTCGAGCTCGAGGCCCGTCGCATCGCGGCCGAACAGGGCGTCGTAGGCCGCATAGGCCTGCCCGCCGGCACCCGAGAGGTCGCGCACGACGTCGCCGAAGGCCGCGGTGGACGACGCGAAGCGGATCGTCGATACGCCGTCCGCCTTGGCGGTGACCGATATCGGCACCGGGGCCGCCCCGTCGATCGTCATCCGGCGGGTCACGCCGTCGACGACGAAGCTGAGGGTGTTGCCGTCGAGGCTCGCGGAAGTCACCAGGCCCTGGACCTCGACCGTGTCGGTCCGGTCGAATTCCAGGATGGTGTCGCCGTCGAGGTCGGTCGCGGTGCCCCGATAGACGTCTGCCCCGGCTCCACCCGACAGGCGGTCTGCGCCGGCTCCGCCGACCAGCGTGTCGTTGCCGCCCCGGCCCAGCAGCAGGTTAGCGACCGCGTTGCCGGTGATGAGGTCGTCGCCGCCGCCGCCGGTGGCGTTCTCGATGACGACGCCGTTGGCGATGGTGTAGCCGCCGCCGATGAACGCTGCGTAGCTCAGGACGCCATAGCCGGTCGCACTCTGGTCGAGGGTCGCCGCGGTCAGGTCGAGGATGGCATTTCGGGTACCGTCATAGCGCATCTCATCGGTACCGCCGGTGTCCCAGATGCAGGACCAGAACGCCGTGTCGGGCTGGTAGACGATCGATTCAGGGACTCCCGCCTCGTTGGGCTCGCCCCGTACGAACGGCGCCGGGTCGTTGCTGTCGGGCAGGATGTAGACGTTGTCGCCGTTGGCGTAGGTGGTGTTGGCGCCATACAGGTACTGGATCGCCGCGATGTCGTAAGCCATCGGCGTGGCGGCGAAGCCGTGCTCCAGGAAGTAGTCGTCCGCGACCGGGCGCTGGCGGGTCGGCTGGACGTCGATATGGCCCTCGTCGTCGAACTCGTAGCCGTGCAGGTACGACATCACCGAGCCGAACATGTGGTTCAACTCGAGCACGCCGAGGCTGCGCTGGCGCTCGGCCGAGGTGTCGCTCGGATCGATACCCGGAAAGTAGTTGGGCGAGAACGCGCCCGAGCCGGAATCGTGCGGGTGTTTCAGGCCGAGGCCGTGCCCGGTCTCATGGATGAAGGTGCGGTAGAAGTTGCCGCCGGGCTCCAGGGTGTCTGGCGTCCATTGCCGAATATTGACCGCCTCGAAGTTGTAGGTGCCGAGGCTCTGCGCGGTGGTGCTGGCGCTCGGCAGGCTGTGCGAGGCCGAGACTGTGCCGCCGGCCGTAGCCTGGTTCTCCAGACGCTCGACGAACAGCGCGTTGCTCTGCGCCGAGACCTCGTTGAACTTGACGTTGGCGACGTGCTCCCAGCCCTGCACCGCCTCGCGATACGCGTCCTTTTCAATCGGCCGCCACGTATAACCGTAATTGCGGCCGTCGATTTCAGTGCCGGTCAGCTCACCAAAATAGTAATTTATATTAAATGGTCCGGTAACTCCCGCATTGTTGACGTAATGTCGTCCATTGTTAATGAAAGAGTCGACGAACTCGTTGCCGCTCTCGGGCGAAACAGCCGTCAGTGCCATTCGCGTTCTCCCGTGACGCCAGAACAGGACGCCGATGACTGTCGACGAGCCTCTGGCAAGCTTTCAAGGTAGTGGAATGCAAACGAGAATGTCCAGAATAATTGTCTAACGCCAGTTGTTATTTTTTGCAACGACACCGCGTGTATTATAAGAATAGCCTATAAATCATAATTTTTAGCCTCAAGCTCATCGGATATTGCTTCGCGCGCCTGCCGGAGCGTGATTTTGCGAAACAGTAAGTGTACGAGCTTCACTCCGTCCCCGAACGGGCAGCCCTCTGCTCGTGCCCTGCCGGCGGACTAGTTCATTGCCGCCAAGAACTACTCCTTATGGACTATGCCATTTGGACAGTGCCCGGCTCCCGAACGCCTCGGCGTGCGAGACTTGGACATATCGCGACGTCTCCCGCCGACTGAAGCGCAACGATTGAGAAATATTCTATCGTGAGAGCGCCGCCACCGGACGTTTATTGAGGGACGGTCGGTTACAAGGATTCGTGTCTCATCGTTGTCTGATTTTTTCCGGCAAGGCAGAGCTTTTCGCGGGCATGCGGGAGCTGCGACCGACCGGAGCGGGACAGCCGACAGCGGTGTGGACGTAGCGAGACCGACTTAGCCCTCGCCGAGGCCCTGCTCGATGATGGGCCCGCCAGCAATCGCCGGCTGTCTCTGGCACGCTACGGCGCATCAACGTGAACCTCCGTTGGATCGGGAGGGAGGAAAGGCTCGGGCAGGGAGCGGCTGCCCACGGTCCTGATCTCGGGCCGGTGCCGCTCGCCGATGCTTCGCGGTGCCTTCGAGGCATCGACGAGCAGGTGGCGGCGAGCCGCAACCTGCCTCGCCATCCACGACCCGGCCGCAGCTTGCCCCCTCGACCGCGTCGACCGTCAGTTCAAGGCTCCCCGGCCGAATGCCTTGCGAGTGAGCGACGTCACCGACGTGGCGACGTGGTCGGGCTTCGCCTCTGTGGCGTTCGTCATCGATGTTTTCGCCCGGCGCATCCCCCGGGTCCGGCTTCGCCGGCCCGAGGCCAGGCTCTGGCTGGCGGTCTCACAGAACGCCTCGGCTGGAAAAGTCTTGGTCGGATCCAAGCCCCTCAGCGCAGCGTGATGGCGGAGAGATCGATGGACACCACGAGCGGCTCGGGCATCGGCCAGCCGTCGGGCCGCCGCGGGAAGATCCGCCGCCTCGTCGGGACCTTGATCCCGGAGACGTCGACGTAATCCGAGACAAAATGCGCGCCCGGCGTGCTGCCGGCGATCTCGACGTCGTAGTCGTGCCGGGCGATCAGGTTGTCGGCATCGACGTAGAGCGTCTGGATCCGGCTGTGCGTCGCGATGCCGGGCGCGAAGGTCGCCCGCAATCGACGCCAGACCGTGTCCCCGTCGCGCCAGGGCTCGATCTCTCGCGTCTCCACGCCCGGATAGGCGAGCAGGAACGGCATGTTCAGGTAGGTCCACATCGCACAGCCGGCGAAGTAGGCGAGTTGCGGATCGCTCCAGGGCGTCTCCAGGGCGTGAGCCTGGAACGACGCGCGCGGATCGACGAGTTCCTCGATCGTCGACCCGGCCGCATTCTCGATCGAGACCCGATCGGGCGTGAAGCGGGAGCGGCGTCCGTCGCTCCCGAACGGCGCGTGGGACGCCCATTCGTCGCGAAGGCCCACCGTCACGTCGACCTCGTCGAGCAGCCCCGCCTTCCCCTTCAGGGCCCAGAGCGCGCCGCCTTGCGCGAGATGCGCCGTCATCGTCGAGAATTGGTTCCAGCGTGCGAGGCCGCCATGGGCGTCGAGCACGGTCGCGAGCAAGGTCGTCATGTCGTCAATCCGCTGTCTGGTGGTCGGCGAGGAGGCGGCCGATCCCGGCCGTGACGTCCGCCCTGCGTCCGGGGATCGAAGCTGGGCCCGAGACCGCGTCGAGGAGGGAGAACAGCCGCTGGTTCATGGAAGAGCCTCCGTCGCGTCCGGGATCAGGCTTCGGCCGAGGCCGCGAAGGCGTCGAGGGCGCGGGTGCCGTACACGATGGCCGCTCCCGCCCCGAGGCTCGCGGCGACCCCGAGCGCCTCGGCCAGCTCTGCTTGCGTCGCGGCGAGCTTGCGGGCCGCGTCGGCGTGGACGGTGATGCAGCCGTCGCAGCGCAGCGTCACCGCGACGGCGGCCGCGATCAGCTCGCGCACCCTGGCGTCGAGGTGATCGGTCTTCTGCCCCGCCGCGCTCAGTGCGCCGCTGCCCCTGATCGTCTCCGGGCTGAGCTTGGCGAACCCGCCGAAGCCGGCCGTCACCTGCTGCCTGTAGAGGCTCCAATCCATCACGTGCATATCGCTGTCCTCCCGGAGCGGAGCCGGCGGCTCCTCTATCGCCATCAGGGCTAAGCGGTCCGGCGGCTCCGGTCGTGAGAGGCGTCGTGAGACGTCGTGAGGGTGTGCGCGGCACGACTTCTTGCGCCTCACGAGCGCTCGCAGGTTCGAGGAATGCGGGGCGGATTCGATATCGGCGATCGGCCGGAAGGCCGCGTATCGGCGAGGACGGATCCAGCGGAGCTGCGACGTGGCAATCGTACTGGGCAGGCCGCCGCGTGCCGGCGCAGCCTCGTTGCGTCGCTGCTCCACGATGCGGCGTGTGTCGGGCGCAGGCCGGGCTGCGGCGCCCTCGTGCTACGGCCGGCGCGAGAGCATCGGCCGTGACGCCGACGGCAGGGATTCTTGCCGTCGGCGTATCGCCCGGGCGTCAGGTCCCGCTGTCGCTCAGGCGCCGGCGAGCTTGGTGTTGGCGACCGGCAGCGACCGGATCCGCTGCCCGGTCAGCGCCGCGATGGCGTTGAGGATCGCCGGTGGTACGCCCGGCAGGCCCGGCTCGCCGACGCCGCCCATCGGGGCGCCGCTCTCGACGATGCGGACATGGACCGCCGGCATGTGCTCGCGGCGCAGGATCGGGTAGGTGTCGAAGTTCTGCGACTGGCGCAGACCGTCGCGGTAGACGATCTGCTCGAACAGCACCGAGGAGGTGCCGAGCGCGGCCGCCGATTCGACCTGCGCCTTCACGATCGCCGGGTTGACGATCGAGCCCGGATCGAAGGCGATCCAGAGATTGTGCACCCGGGCCTCGCCGCCCTCGACCGAGACTTCCGCGATCGTCGCGGTCTCCGAGCCGAACGGCGAGGCGAGCGAGACGCCGCGCGCCCTCCGTCCGGCGCCGGCCGCGTAGGGGCCGCGCCGCCAGCCGCCGGCGAGGTCGGCGACCTCGCGCAGGAGCCGCTGGTGGCGCGGCTTGTCCTTCAGGAGCCTCATGCGGAGCTCGAACGGATCGTGCCCGCCGGCCTGCGCCACCTCGTCGAGGAAGCTCTCGTAGAAGGCGTCGTTCATCGAGTGGCCGACCGAGCGCCAGAACGCGATCGTCACCGGATGGGCGACTTTGGTGAAGGTCATCCGGCGGTTCGCGATCGCGTAGGGCTTCTCGACGATGCCCTCGACGGCGGAGGGGTCGATCGTCGTCTTCATCAGGGCGCCGAAATAGCGGCCGATCGGCCCCTCCCCGACCGTGCGCACCTCGATCGCCGTCGGGTTGCCGGCCGCATCGAGGGCGGCGCGAAAGCGGCTGAAGCTCAAGGGCCGGAGGCCGTCGCGGGCGAATTCCTCCTCGCGCGACCACAGCACCTTCACCGGCCGGCCGGTCGCCTTCGCGAGCAGGATCGCCTGCGGGAACGGGTTGCCGGACTCGTAGGGGAAGTGCCGGCCGAAGAAACCGCCGAGCATCGGCGAGTGGATGCGGACCTTGTCGGGCTCCACCCCCGCGATCTTGGCCGAGATGCCCTGGAACAGCTCCGGCATCTGGTTCGGCAGCCAGACGTCGAGGGTGCCGTCGGGGTTGAAGCGGGCGATCGACGAGGGCGGCTCGAGCTGGGCGTGAGCCAGGTAGGGCGCGGCGTACTCCGCCTCGACCACCTTGGCGGCACGGGCGAAGGCACCGGCGACGTCGCCCTCCGCTTCCGCCGCGTGGCCGGCCTCCGCCGAGCCTTTCAGCGCCGCGAGCAGCCCGTCGGAGGAGAAGTCGGCCGCGACCGTGTCGAGGCCGGTCGCCTTCGGGGCGCTCCAGCGCACGGTCAGCGCCTCGACGGCCTTGCGCGCCCGCCACCAGCTGTCGGCGGCGACCGCCACCGCCCCGGGCAGGCGGTGGACCGAGTGCACGCCCGGCATCGCGCGGACGGCCGCCTCGTTGTCGAGCCCGACCGGCTCGGTGCCGGGATGCGGCGCGTGCGCCACCGCGGCGTAGAGCATGCCCTCGACCTTCTGGTCGATGGCGTAGACGGCGCGGCCCGTCGCCTTGTCGCGCACGTCGATCCGGGCCACCGGCTTGCCGATGTAGCGGAAGGATTTGGGGTCGCGCAGGGCCGCGGCCTCGTTGGGCTTGAGCGCCATTGCGTCGGCGGCGAGGGCACCGTAGGGCAGCGTGCGGCCGGACGCGGCGTGGACCACGGTGCCGTCGCGGGTGGTGAGCTCGGCCGCCTGCACCTTGAGCCGCGCGGCCGCTGCGCGCACCAGCATGTCGCGGGCGGTGGCCCCGAGCTGGCGCATCAGCGGATAGCTCGAGCGCGTCGAGAAGCTGCCGCCGGTCATGCGGATGCCGTTGACCACCGCGTAATCCGGACCGGGCGGGGCGCACTCGACCACGAAGCGCGCCGGATCGACGTCGAGCTCCTCGCCGACGATCTGGGCCATGCCGGTGGCGATGCCCTGGCCGCCCTCGACGAAGGGCGAGAGGAAGCGCACCGTCCCGTCGGGGCGGATCTCCAGGAAGGCCGGGACGCGGGTGCCGGGCTTCGGCGCGATGGCGCCGGCGCCCTCGGCGGGTCCTTGCGCTTCGGCACGGACGCGGTCGGGCAGCGCGACGGCGAGCACCAGCGCGCCGGCCGCTGCGCCGAGGAGATGGCGGCGCGAGAGGTTCGCGGCGCCGGCAGGCGCGGTGCCCGTGTGGGCCCGGGAAGGCGTGCGCAGGATCTGGTCCATGGTCGCCTCCCGTCAGGCCGCGGCGTGCCGCACGGCGGCGGCGATGGCGTTGTAGGTGCCGCAGCGGCACAGGTTGGTCATCGCCCCGGCGATGTCCTCGTCGCTGGGCTTCGGCGTCTCGCGCAGGAGCGCGGTCGCGGCCATCACCTGGCCCGACTGGCAGTAGCCGCATTGCGGGACCTGGGCGGTGACCCAGGCCGCGACCACCTTGCGGCCGACCGGATCGCTCTCGACCGCCTCGATCGTCTCGACCTTGGCCGCGCCGACCGAGTCCACCGTGACCTGGCACGAGCGGGTCGCCTGGCCGTCCATCAGCACGGTGCAGGCGCCGCATTGCGCGATGCCGCAGCCGTACTTCGTGCCGGTCATGCCCAGCGTGTCGCGCAGGACCCAGAGCAGCGGCGTGTCGGGCTCGACATCGACGCGGTGGGACTGGCCGTTGATCGTCAGATCGAACATGGCGGATCTCTCCTGGATGGCGGGCTCGGATGGCGGCCGGGAGTCCGAGCGCCCGCGGCCTGCCGGGATCGTGCGCGTGGAGCCTGTCGTAGGCCCCGGGCCGCGCGGGTGTCGTGCGAGGCCTCGTGAGATTCCGTGAGCCGGCGGCTCCATCAGGCCTCGTCGCCGGCCTCGTCGCAGGCCGTCTCCGCCGGCCGGTCGGACGGACGGGTCGTCCGCCGGAAATCCTGGGGCGGGCGGCCGTAGAGCCGCAGGAAGGCGCGCCGCATCCGCTCGCGGTCGGCGAAGCCGACCCGGTCGGCCACGGCCTCGCACGAATGCCGGCCGTCGATCAGGAGCGCCCGGGCCGCCTCGGCGCGCAGCCGCTCGACGACCTTCGCGGGCGACTCGCCGAATTCGACGGCGCAGGCCCGCCCGAACTGGCGCGGCGAGAGGTTGGCGACCGCGGCCATCCGGGCCACGGAGAGGTCGTCGCGCAGGTGCCGCCGGACATGATCCAGGACCTTGCGGATCCGGTCGGTCCGCGGTTCGAGCTCCAGGAGCCCGGAGGCCTGCGGATCCGCTCCCGGCCGCCGGCGGTCGAGGATCATCCGGCGCGCGATGGTGCGGGCGACGTCGGTGCCGAGATCGGCCTCGACGAGGGCGAGCGTCATGTCGATCCCCGCCATCATCCCGGCCGAGGTCCAGATCGGGCCGTCGTTGACGAAGAGCCGATCAGCCTCGATCCGAATGTCGGGGAAGCGTGCCTGCAACTCGCGGGCGTGGCGCCAATGCGTCGTGGCACGGCGCTGCGACAGGAGGCCGGCCTGCGCCAGGGTGAAGGCCCCGGTGCACAGGGCGCCGACCCGGCGCGACGTCGCCGCGGCCTCCCGGGTGAAATCGACCAGGGTGGCGGGGGCCGGTTCCGTGCCGATGCGGGCCGCAACCAGCAGCGTGTCGTAGATCTCCGACTCCAGGGGGTGGCTCGCCACCGCGAAGCCGGCGGCGGTCGGGACCTCGCCGCCGCCCTCCGACACGAGGCGGGTCTCGTAGACGCGATCCTCCATCAGGACGTTGGCGGCCTGGAAGACCGCGAGCGCCGCGATCGACATGAGTTGCAGGCCCGGGGCGACCACAACTCCAACCTTCCGCATCGGCTCGCCTGCCTGCTGCCGGACCGGACGGGAGGCGGTCGGGCTTCGGCGCATGTTAGATCATCAAGCCGGTGAGGCAGCGGCGGATCCGGACGTTGACGTCACGATTCCGGACATTCTCGACCCATCGGACCGGACCTCCGTTTCGACCGCTCACAAGGTGACGGGGGAATCGGCCCCGATACGGATGCTGCGCGGCCCCGCACCGTAGGCCCGCAGGAACGCTCGGCGCATCCGCTCGCGGTTGGCGAAGCCCGTCTCGCGCGCGATCTCCTCGATCGGCAGGCGGCTCTGCTCCAGCATCAGCTTCGCCGCCTCCAGGCGGATGCGCTCCACCGCCTTGGCCGGCGAGGTTCCGGTCTCCGCCCGCAAGAGCCGTGTGAACTGGCGCGGGCTGAGGCAGGCCACCGCGGCCAGCGCCTCGGTCGTCAACGGCAGGTGGAGGTTGCGTCGCGCATAGGCCAGGACGGCCTGGATCCGGTCGGTGCGGGCGTCGAGATCGAGGAAGGCCGAGTGCTGCGCCTGGCCGCCGGCCCGACGGCGCTCCATCACGAGGCCGCGGGCCACGCTGACGGCGAGGTCCCGGCCGTGGTCGTGCTCGATCATGCCGACCGCGAGATCGAAGGCGGCCGACATGCCCGCCGAGGTCCAGATGGTGTCGTCGACGACGTAGATCTTGTCGATGTCGAGCCGGCAGGCCGGATAGCGCGCGCGGAACTGCGGCGCGAAATGCCAGTGGGTGGTCGCGCGCCGCCCGTCGAGCAGGCCGGCATCGCCCAGCATGAAGGCGCCCAGGCACAGCCCGGCGACCCGCCGCGTCGAGCGGGCGGCCGCGCGGAGATGGTCGGCGAGGACGGGGGAGGTCGTGGGCGGATTGATGCCGGCCGCGACGAGGAGCGTGTCGAAGGCCGCCGGGTCGCCGAGCGGCTCGGTGGCGAGGTCGGGGCCGAGGCCGGACCGGATCGGACCGCCGCGCTCCGACAGTAGGTGGACGTCGTATAGCGCCGCCCCGGCGTAGCGGTTCGCCACCACGAAGGGAGAGGTCGCGGCGAGGCCCATGAAGTCGAAGTCCGGGCCGATCACCAGCCCTATGCGGCGCATCGTCGTCATCGGCTGCGTTCCCTGTCTCGCGCCGCACCATCGGCCCGGGTCCCGGCCCTGGCAAGCGGGACGGCCGGAAACGAGGCTTGGCATTTCCCGTGCGGAAGGTGAGCGCTCCGGCGGTGGAATGTCCGTAAAGGTGGCATTTACGTCCGGGGACCCGGATGATCGGCGATACGGCTGCGCTATGGTGCGCCGGCCGGTTTCGCGCGCAGGGAGCGATCCCCGCAAGGGATGGAGCCGGCGGCGGCTCGGGCGATCGGCGTCGGGCAGGTGCGGGAGCGGTGGCATGACGAAGGCAAGCGACGCCACGGCGGGCTCGCCCGGCGCGGCGCGGCCGGAGATCGTGTTCGGCGTCTTCACGCTGCTGCCCGAGCACCGGCGCCTTCTGGCGGGGTCGTCCGTCGTCAAGCTCGGCAGCCGCGCCCTCGATCTCCTGATCCATCTCGCGTCGCGGCCCGGCGAGGTGATCAGCCACCGCGAGCTGACGGCGGCAGCCTGGGCAGGGGCGCAGGTCGAGGAGAGCAACCTCCGCTTCCAGATCGGGCAGCTGCGGAAGGCGCTCGCCGAGCACGCAGGAGGGGCCGAGCACGTGACGAGCGTGCCGGGCCGCGGCTATTGCTTCACCGCGACGGTGACGGCCGCCGCGCCGGCCCGGCCGGTGCCGATGGTCCGGCCGGTCGGCGCGCCGCTCCTGCCGCCCGAGCCGTCGAACCTGATCGGCCGGTCCGCCGATGTCGAGATCCTGCTCGGGCACTTGGCGCGCCATCGGCTGGTGACGGTGGTCGGCACGGGCGGCGTCGGCAAGACGACGCTCGCCGCCGCGGTCATGCATCGGATCGGCGGCCCTGCCGGGCCGTCGCCGTCCTTCGTCGACCTGACGACGCTGGACGATCCCGGCCTCGTGCCGAGCGCCGTCGCCACGGCCCTCGGCGTCCCGGTCGGATCGGCCAATCCCCTGCCGCAGGTCGTCAAGGTGCTGGCGGATGCGGACGCCCTTCTCGTCCTCGACAATTGCGAGCACGTCATCGATGCCGTCGCGCTCGCGGCCGAAGCCATCCTGCGCGGCGCGCCCGCCGCGCGCATCCTCGCGACGAGCCGCGAACCGCTCCGGCTGTCCGGCGAGGCCGTCCATCACCTCATGCCGCTGGCGGCGCCCGTCACCGACGCGGACGAGCCGCTCGCCTTCTCGGCAGTCAAGCTCTTCTGCGACCGGGCACGCCTGCAATCACCCGACCTCACCCTCGATCCGGCCCAGGCCCGGCTCGTCGGCGAGATCTGCCGGCAGGTCGACGGCCTTCCCCTGGCGATCGAACTGGTCGCGGCCCGCATGCGGACCCTGGGTCTCGCCGGCCTCGTCGAGCTTCTGCGCAACGGCGCCGAACTCGCCCACCGCAGCGCCGTCCCCCGCCACCGCAGCCTTCAGGCCACCTTCGACTGGAGCTACGCCCTCCTGTCGCAGGCCGAGGCCCGCGCGCTGCGCACCCTGTCGATCTTCACCGGCCACTTCTCGCTGAACGCGGCCCTGTCGGTGCTCGACGACGGCACGGACCGCTCCGATCACCTGGAGGTCCTCAGCGCGCTGGCCGACAAGTCCCATCTCGTGCTGGAAGCCGCACAGGGGCCTGAGGCCTCACAGGGCGGCGCCCGCTACCGCCTGCTACAGATGACGCGCCAATTCGCCCTCCGGAAGCTCCGGGCGGCGGGCGAGGAAGCGGATGCCGCCCGCCGGCACGTCGCCTGCTACGCAGGCCTGCTTGAGGGCGCGCGGGCGGCGAGCGGGACGCGGCACGGTGGCGACGGGGTGGCGGCCCTCGCCTTCGAGATCGGCAACGTCCGCGCCGCGCTGGTCTGGGCGTTCGGGCCGGGCGGCGACGCGCAAGCGGCAGTCCGGCTCGCGGCCTGTTCCGCACCCCTGTTCCTGCACCTGTCGCTCCTCGCCGAATGCGTCGAGTGGACCGGGCGGGCGCTCGGGTCAGGGGAGTTCGCCGCACTCGGACCGAAGCTGCGGCTCGAACTGAAGGCGGCACGAAGCGTCGCCCTGCGCTACACCCGGGGCAACGGCGAGGACGCGCGAGCCGCGCTCCACGAGGCGTTGGATCTCGCGGAGGCCGAGCGGGATCTCGCGTACCAGATCCGGCTGCTGGAGGGCCTGTACATCTTCGCGCTCCGCCTCGCGGACTTCAAGGCGGCGATGGCCTATGCGGAGCGCGGCCGCGCCGGAATCTGGCATTCGCTCACCGATACCGGCCTCGCGACCGGCGATTGGATGGTGGGCGTCCTCGATCACTTCATGGGGCGACAGGCCGAGGCGCGGCTGCGCTGCGGGCACGCCCTGCGCAACTTCCCGCTCCAGCGCCGGCCCGAAGTGGTCCGCTTCGGCATCGACCAGCGCATGCTGGCCCATTGCGCCATCGCCCGCGCGCTGTGGGTGCAGGGCCTTCCCGACCAGGCGGAAGCCGCCGTCGACGGAGTGGTGCGGAAGATCGAGGCGATCGGCCACCCCGTCTCGCTGTGCACGGCGTTGCTCTGGACGGCGCCGGTCGCCCTGTGGTCGGGCGATCTCGACCGGGCGGCGGAGGCGCTCGCCACGGGGCGGGTGCTGGCCTCCCGGCACTCGCTCGTGCCCTACGAGCTCCTCGCCCGGGCGCTGACCGGGCAGCTCCACGCGCTCCGCGGCGATCCGGAGAGCGGCGTCGCGCTCCTGTCCGAGGGCTTGGCAGGCCTCGTCGAGGTGTCGCACCTGACGATGAACTCGGCCCTGCAGCTCGCCCTCGCCGAGGCCCTGATCGAGGCGGGGCGGCCCGGCGAGGCTCTCGCCGAAGCCGGGCCCGCCATGGTCCGCATCGAGCGCGACGGGGAGCTGACCCTCCTCCCCGAGGCGTGGCGCATCAAGGGCCGGGCCCTCGCGGCCCGGGACACGGACCAGGACGCGGAGCGTGCGGAGGAGGCCTTCCGCCACGCCCTTCGGATCGCGCAGGATCAGGGAGCGTTGTCCTATCGCCTCAGGGCCGCGACGGATCTCGCCGAATACCTCTCCCGCCGCGGTCGTACCGGCGAGGCGGCATGCCTGCTCTCGCATGTCTGCGACGCGCTGACGGAGGGCCGTTCCACCCGGGACGTCCTGAGGGCGACGCGCCTACGCGAGCACCTGACTGCGTGACGGAGCCCGGGGGCGCCCGCGCGGCTCGATCCGTCCCGCCTCACGGGATCTCACAACCCCTCTCGGTACACCGTCTACCCTCGCCGGTATCACCGCGGGGGAGGCTTGCCGGGACAGTGGTCCGCCGGAGGGCGCCGCCGATGGACCGGGCCGGGAGCCGCGGGCCCTCGACCAACGGTCGAGCTAAGAGCTAACAGACGCGCGGCCGGGGCACGTCCCGGGCCCGGCGCGAGAGGACGAGGCGAGAGCATGACGGTATCGCACAAGCCGGCCTCCGGGCAGACCACGGCGCGCGTGCTCCTCGCCAGCCTGATCGGCACCACCGTCGAGTTCTACGACTTCTACATCTACGCCACCGCCGCGAGCCTGGTCTTCGGGCCGCTGTTCTTCCCTGCCACGCTGCAATCGGCCGAGCTGATCAGCGCCTATGCGAGCTTCGGCCTCGCCTTCGTGGCACGGCCGATCGGCGGCGCGGTGTTCGGGCATTTCGGCGACCGGGTCGGGCGCAAGGCGACGCTCGTCGCCTCGCTCCTGCTGATGGGACTCTCGACCTCGGCGATCGGCCTTCTGCCGACCTATGCGCTCGCCGGCTGGCTCGCGCCCGCCCTGCTCTGCCTCCTGCGCTTCGGGCAGGGCCTGGCGCTCGGCGGCGAGTGGAGCGGGGCGGCCCTGCTGGCGCTCGAGAACGCACCGCCGGGCTGGCGGGCGCGCTACGCGATGTTCGCGCCGCTCGGCGCACCGCTGGGCTTCTTCGTCGCCAACGGGCTGTTCCTGGTCCTCACCCTGGCCCTGACGCCGGAGCAATTCGCCGAGTGGGGCTGGCGGGTGCCGTTCCTGCTCAGCGTGCCGCTGGTCTGGCTCGGGCTGTGGGTGCGCACCCATCTCGCCGAGACCGAGGAATTCGCCGCCTCGCTGAAGGAGGCGAAGCCCCCGCGCGCGCCGCTCGTCGAGCTGATGCGCCTCCATGCCGGCCAGGTGGTCGCCGGGATCTTCGGGGTCGTGGCCTGCTTCTCGCTGTTCTGGACCGCGACCGCCTTCGCGCTCGGCTACGGCACGACCACGCTCGGGCACTCCCGGGCCTCGTTCCTCCTCGTCGAACTCGGCGCGATCCTGTTCATGGCCGCCGCGATCGTGACCGCGAGCTGGCTGTCCGACCGGGTCGACCCGACCCGCGTCCTCATCGTCGGCTGCGCAGGCACCATCGTCGCCGGTATCCTGCTGGCGCCGATGCTCGGCAGCGGATCGCTCGTCACCACCTTCGTGTTCCTCGCCTTCGCCCTCTGGGTGATGGGCTTCGTCAACGGGCCGCTCGGGGCCTGGCTGCCGAGCCTGTTTCCGCCGCGGGTGCGCTACTCGGGCACCTCGGTGGCCTTCAACGTCGGCGGCATCGTCGGCGGCGCGTTCTCGCCGATGATCGCGCAAGGTCTCGCCGAGCGCAGCGGCCTGACCGCGGTCGGCTTCTACCTCGCGCTGACCGGGGGGGTCAGCCTGATCGCCTTCGACGTGAGCGCCCGCCGGCGCGCCCTCGGGGCGCTTGCCCGAAGCGAGCGGCGCTATCGCGCCCTGTTCGAGCAGGCCCACGTCGCGCTCTGCGAGATCGACCTGTCCGCCGTGCAGGAGGCGGTGACGGCGTCGAGCGGCGCGCAAGGTCCCGGGTCCATCCCCCGCGAAGCCGTCGCGCGCCGCGATGCCTCGCCGGGCGTGACCCTGGTCGACGCGAACGAGGCGACGGTGCAGCTCCTCGGCGGCGCCTCGCGGGAGGCGGTGCTCGGCGCGATGACCCGCTTCCTGCCGCCGGGCAGCGACCTCCTCGCCATGCTCCTCGCGCGGCTCGGCCAGGGCGGCGGCCGGTTCGAGATGCAGGGGAAGCTCCTGCGCGCCGACGGCCGCGAGGTCACCGCGATCCTCGTCATGGCGCTGCCCGACGACGATTCGGGCTACGATCGGGTCGCTTGCGCGATGATCGACGTGACCGAGCGCGAGCGCGCCAAGGAGGCGCTGCTCGCCGCGCAGAGCGAACTCGCCCGGGCCGGCCGGGTCGCGACGGTGGGGGCGATCTCGGCCTCGATCGCCCACGAGGTCAACCAGCCGATCGGCGCCATGGTGATGAGCGCCGAGGCCTGCCTGCGCTGGCTGCGGCGCGAGACGCCCGACCTCGCGGCCGCCGAGCGCGCGGCCGAGCGGGCGGTGC
Source organism: Methylobacterium sp. Gmos1 (assembly GCF_053764715.1). Lineage (NCBI taxonomy): Bacteria > Pseudomonadati > Pseudomonadota > Alphaproteobacteria > Hyphomicrobiales > Methylobacteriaceae > Methylobacterium > Methylobacterium sp. Gmos1. The sequence goes on from NZ_JBSNCC010000014.1 coordinate 131,321, forward strand.
GCGACGGCCTGCGGGCGAGCCAGATCGTCCAGCGGACCCGCGAGCAGCTCCGGCGCGACCGGCGCGCTCCTGAGATCGTCGACCTGCGCGACGTCCTCGCCGAAGCGGCCAACCTCCTCGACCGCGAGATCTCCGCCGCCTCGGCGAGCCTGCGCATGCGCGTCTCGGTGCCCGAGGCCCGGATCCTCGCCGACCGGGTCGAGCTGCAGCAGGTCGTCGTCAACCTTGTGATGAACGGCCTGCACGCGATGCGGACGGTGCCGGAGGCCCGGCGTCGGCTCGATATCGCGCTCTGCGCACCCACGCCGGATCGGGTCCGGCTGACGGTGAGCGATTGCGGCACCGGCATCGCGCCCGACCAGCTGCCGAAGCTCTTCAGCCCGTTCTTCACCACCAAGCGCGACGGGATGGGCATCGGCCTGTCGATCTGCAAGGCGATCGTCGAGGCCCATGGCGGGACGCTCGGAGGCCAGAACAACGAGGGCGTGGGCGCGACCTTCGCGGTCGAGCTGCCCCTGCACGAGGAGGCGGCCCGCGCCGCGGCGGCCGAGCCAGCCACCGCGGACGCCTGACACTCTTTCTGTTTGATCTGTTCGGAAAAGGCAGAGCGCGTCTCCCCCCTCTTCCGTGTGGGCTACCGGATTCACACTCCTCCTCCGGGAGCTAACCCTCCGCGAATGTGTGCGCTTTCCCCTCCCCCTTGTGGGGAGGGGTTAGGGGTGGGGGTGGTGCCGGAGAAAGCTCGCGCTCAACGCGGCACCACCCCCACCTCCAACTCCTCCCCACAAGGGGGAGGAGAGGCGCGCTACTTTGAAAGTGGATGAGCGCTCAAAGCGAGATGTGTGAACATGCTAGCCCGTGTGGGAGAGGGGATCCCGCGCCTATCATCTTTCGGAACAGATCAATCGGACTTCCTATGACAGCGTGCTCAGCGCGCCGGCACGGCCGCGAACAGAGCATTCAGCCCTTCCGCGGTCGTCGGATGGGCCAGGATCGCGTCGCGCAAAGCGGTGTAGGAGAGCCCTGCCAGCATCGCGACCTGCACTGCCGCCATGACCTCGCCGGCGTCGGCGCCGAGCATCGCGAAGCCGAGGATGCGGTCGTCCGGCCCGATCACCGCCTTCATGAATCCGTCGGTCTGGCCCGTGGTGCGGGTGCGCAGGACCGCCCGCATCGGCAGCCTGGCGACCCGGATCTCCGCGCCGCCCGCCCGTGCCTCCGTCTCGCTCGCGCCGACGCGGGCGAGCGGCGGGTCGGTGAACAGGCAGTAGGGCATCTGGCGACCGGCGGTGGAGCGCCCGCCGCCCTTGAGCGCGTCGCGCACCACCCGGTAATCGTCGGCCGAGGCGTGGGTGAAGGCCGGGCTGCCGGCGCATTCGCCGATCGCCCAGATGCCCGGCACCGTCGTGGCGAGGCGGTCGTCAACGCGGATCGTGCCGCGCTCCGTCACCGCGACGCCGGCGAGATCGAGCCCGATCCCGTCGGTGTTGGGCGTGCGCCCCGCCGCGACCAGGATGTGGCTGCCCGCCACCACGGCCTCGCCCTCGCTTGAGCGCACCACGACCTCGACGGCTTCACCCGAGCGGCCGCGCACGCCCACCACCGCGGTGCCGGTCCACAGCGCGATCCCCTCGGCGTCGAGAAGCCGTGCCAGCTCGTCGGCCACGTCCGGGTCCTCGCGGCCGGCGATCCGGTCGCCGCGCTCGATCACCGTGACGGCACTGCCGAACCGGCGATAGGCCTGCGCCAGCTCGAGGCCGACATAGCCGCCGCCCAGCACGATCAGGTGGTCGGGCAGCGCATCGAGTTCGAGCGCCTCGATGTTGGTCAGCGGCTCGGCCTCGCGCAGGCCCGGAACGTCCGGAAGCGCGGGACGCGTGCCGAGGTTCAGCACGATGGTGTCGGCAGTGAGCACCCGCTCCCCGCCCGCGTTCAACGCGACCGCGACCGTCTTCGGGCCCGTGAACCGCGCGCTGCCCATGACCAGCTCGGCGCCGCTGTCGCGGTACTTGTCGAGGTGCATCTCGACGAGGCCGGCCACCATCGCCCGCTTGCGCTCGACCACGCGGCGCATGTCGACCCGGACCGGGCCGGTCTCGACGCCGTAGCGGCCCGCGTTCCGGGCGAGATGGGCGATCTCGGCGCTCCAGATCTCGTTCTTGCTCGGCAGGCAGTTGGTGTTGGGGCAGGATCCGCCGATCCAGCGGCGCTCGACCACCGCGACCCGCTGCCCCGCCTTCGCCAGGTCCCAGGCCAGGAACTTGCCGCCCTCGCCGCTGCCGATCACCACGGCGTCGTATCGCTCGCTCATCGCGTGTCCTCCTCGAAGCGGCTTGTCGTGGGGCGGACCTTCCGCGGTTCGCCCCGGGTGGGTCTCAGACCGGGATCGGGTTGGCGACGAGGCCTGCGTTGAAGGCGTCGATCATCGCGTGCTCCTTGGCGCCGGGATTGTCGCGCACGGGGCGCACCGCTTCGACCACGACCTCCTCGACCTCGGTGCCGAGCCCGGCCATGGTCTCGGCGATGAAGGCGTCGAGGGGCATGGCGCGGGGATCGCCGCTCTTCTTGATCAGGTCGGTATCGACCCAGGGCGGCGCGATCTCCTGGACGGTGACGCGGGTGTTGCGCAGCATGAAGCGCTGCGAGAGCGTGTAGGCGTGCAGAGCCGCCTTGCTGGCCGAGTAGACCGCCGTGCTCGCCAGCGGCAGGAAGGCGAGGATCGAGGTGTTGTTGACGATCGTCGCCCGCGGCTGCGCCTTCAGGTGCTCGATCAACGCGGAGGTCATCCGGATCGGCCCGAGCAGGTTGGTGGTCAGGGTCGCCTGGGCGACCGCATCGTCGATGATTCCGGAGGCGTCGTCGAACGGCATGATGCCGGCATTGTTGAACAGCACGTTGAGCGCCGGGAACTCGGCCACGACTCGGGCGGCGGCCGTCTTGATCGCCTCCGGATCATTGATGTCGAGGGCGATCGAGGCCATCCCGGGATTGGCCCGTGTTACCTCGTCGAGGAGCGCTTGGCGGCGACCCGCGACGATCACCTGGTTGCCGAGCCGGTGAAAGGCCTCGGCGAAGCCGCGGCCGATACCGGAAGTACCGCCGGTGATGAGGATGGTGTTGCCGGTGAGCTGCATCGTTTCGTCTCCAAGGGCACGGGGCGGAAGGGTCTGGGCTGGACGACCGGAGGCGCGCCGCTCCGGGCGGCTCCCGCCGGATGAGGGGATCGGTCGTGTGGCAGGTTCGAGTAAGGCCGGCCCCGAGGATCGATGCCTCGGGGCCGGCGACGAGGATCAGCTTACCGGTTCGCCCCGGCCGCGATATCGACGGCTGGTCTGAGCGCGATCACACCTTGCGCATGCGTGATCATACGAAGGTGTCAGGCGACGATTCGCACGCGCTGATTGACGCTAGGATAGTTCTTGTCTTGTTCGGCTCGGTCCCGGCGGGCGCGGAACGCGGTGTCACCACGATGAGCAAGGATCGTCCACCGGAACGGGTCGAATAGCTTGACCGTCGCCTTGAGCCGGGCCGGTGCGTTGACTATGCCGGTGGGGCGAGGGAGCAGCGAGGCTCGCGAGGACCCGGCGATGACGGTGGCAGGCAACATCCGAAGCCCGGGCGCGAGCCCGCCCGCCGCGACGGCGACGGCCCCGCTCGTGGTCATCGTCGAGGACGACGAGGGGATTCGCGAGGGTCTCCAGGACCTGCTGCGATCGGTCGGCCTCGACGCGATCGCCTTCGGATCGACGACCGACCTGCTCGCGGCGAGCCTGCCGGACAGGCCGGGCTGCCTCGTCCTCGATGTCCGGTTGCCCGGCACGAGCGGGCTCGACCTGCAAGCGAAGCTCGCCGCGGCGGGCAGCCGCCTGCCGATCATCTTCATGACCGGCCACGGCGATATCCCGATGAGCGTCCGGGCGATGAAGGCGGGGGCGCTCGATTTCCTGACGAAACCCTTTCGCGATCAGGACATGCTCGATGCGATCGCACTGGCGATCGAGCGGGACCGGGCCCGGCGGACCGAGAGCGCGGGCGCGGCCGAACTCACGCGCCTCGCCGCGACCCTGACCGCCCGCGAGGCCGAGGTGATGCAGCACGTCGTCCAGGGACTGCTCAACAAGCAGATCGCCCACGCCCTCGGCATCAGCGAGATCACGGTGAAGATTCACCGCGGCAACGTCATGCGGAAGATGCAGGCGGGCTCGGTCGCCGACCTCGTGCGCAAGGCCGAGGCGCTGAAGGCCTCGGAGGGCTGACGGTCCTGGCCGCATTCCTCTCCCGGCGGTTTCGTCGATTGACGACGCCAAAGCGGCACGGGCGGCCGGGGACGATCCGGTCGCACCACACCATCGTATGATTCCGTCCGACCGGCGCCTGGCCCATCTCGGGCGGGGGCGAGCATCCCCACGGGACATCGGAAGGGACACCCCTTGTCGGTCGGAAAGGCAACGGTTGCGGTCGTCGACGACGACGAGGGGGTACTGGACGCAACATCCGGCTTCCTCGAGTCGCTGGGCTACGCGGCCGTGGCGTTCAGTTCGGGTGCGGCGTTCCTGGCGTCCGACGCGTTCCTGGGCGCCGAGGCGTCGGGCCGCCTCGCGGGGCAACTGGCTTGCCTCCTCACGGACGTGGACATGCCGGGCATCAACGGCCTGGAACTGCAGGAGCGCGTGCGGCGGACCCGGCCCGAGCTGCCGATCATCATGATGACGGGGTTCTACGACGATGCGATCCGCCGGCGCGCCCTGGCCGGCGGGGCGCGGGACCTCCTACGCAAGCCCCTCGCCGCCGACGCGCTGATCCGCTGCCTCGAGAATACCGTCCGGTCCTGACCGCGGCCCTTCCGTGGGATGCACCGCAACGCCGCGCGGACGCACCGGCCGGAGGCTGCGAGCCTTCGGTAGGCGAGCCCGCGCGGCTCGAACCCGCTCCTGGGCGTCGGCTCTCGCGACGTCCCTCGGGCGGGTCCACCGGACCAATGTCCGGCGGACCCGTCTCCTCGTTTCACTCCGGGATCAGGGCGTCGGCGGGCCCGCCGGCATGGCTGCCCGGGTAGCGGTAGGCCGGGTCCGTCGCCCGGCGCGCCGCCGGAACGGGCGTGCCTGCCGGCACCAGCGCGTCGGCCGGCCCGCCCGCATGGGTGCCGGAATAGCGATAGGCCGGATCGACCGGGCGATGCACCACCGGAGCCGGTGCTCCTTCGGGGATGAGCGCGCCGGCGGGCCCCCCGGAATGCTGGCCCGAGTACCGGTAAGCGGACGGGGCGTCTTGCGCGGCCGCGCCACCGGTGGAGGCCGAGAGGACCAGCGCGCAGAGCAGGTACCGTGTCATCATGGTCTCTTCCTCGTCTCGATCGATGAACCATCGTCTCCGCTCGGAGACGAGATCAATCTAGCCGAGGCCGTACAGCGCAGCAGTCAGATCAACGTCTGCCGACATCGTGACGAGAGGTGATAGTCTCATACCGCAGTATAGGTCCGCGGGGTGGCGTCAGTGGTGAGGGCAACATGACGGGCGGCCGGGGCAAACCTCCGTATGATTTCATGCCTCACGGCCAAGATGCATGGTCCGGATCATGGATGCGCCGTCCCGGGTTGGGATTGATCGAGGAGGTAGCGATGGGGATGATGGTGCCGATGCCGGCCGGCGGCGATGCTCTCACCCGTGCCGAGGCCGCCCGCAGTGCGATGTCCCGGCTCCTCGCCGTCGCCGGGCACGATCTCAAGCAGCCGCTTCAGGTCGCCCTTATGGCCATTGAGCGCGCTGTCTCCGACGGCGTCGCGCCGCGCGCCGCCGCGCGGCTTGGTCTGGCCAGCGATGCCCTGGTACGCCTCGGCCGCGAGCTCGACGACATCGCCCGCACGTCACAGGTCGGCGGTGCGCCACCGCGCCTCGGCCCCGTGCCACTCGGCCCCCTCCTCGCCGCGGTCGCGGCCGAATGGCAACCCTATGCCGAGGCGGTCGGGGTCCGGCTGCACTTGCGCGGCTCGGACCTGTGGGCGGAGAGCGAGGCCGCAATGCTCTCGACGATCCTGCGCAACCTCGTCGGCAACGCCGTCAAGTATGCAGGCCGGAGCGGACGGGTCGTCATCGGGTGCCGACGGCGGGGAGGACGGATCGCGATCGAGGTCCACGACGACGGGCCCGGCATTCCGCCGGAGCGCCTCGCCGGCATCTTCGATGCCTTCGATCGGGCCGGCCGCCGCGACGGAGCCGGGCTCGGCCTCGGCCTCCACATCGTGCGCCAGACCGCTCAGGCCCTCGGCCATCCGATCAGCGTACAATCCCGTTGCGGCCGAGGATCGGTCTTCGGCGTGATCGTGGAGCGGTCCGGCGCCCCGGCACCGAAGGCAGGCAAGTCACGCGGATGAGGCGGCCCCGATGGTGCGGGACGGCTCATCCTGCCGAGCAAGCGGCATATCCTCGATCGATCTCATATTTTTTCATGGATCCACCAAATAAATGCATGCATGCCTCACATGCTAAACGACAATGATATATAGGAAAAAGGCTTGTATTACAGACATTTACCATGCATTGCGGCTGGCTTAATTTCGGAGATGCACAGATGGTGTGCCGCCTGACCTTCGCGTCGACCGCCCGTGCCACGATCGCGGCAGCGCCTTCGCGCGAAAGACGCACCTGATCGATGTACGTGGTCGATCATTTCGGCCGCATCGATCCCGCCCTCTGCCTCGCCGCCCTCGGCCTGCTCCCGAGCCGCCCGGCGGAGGCGCCCATCCTCGGCGGCGAGGAAAGGGTCTGGCTGACGAGCCGCCTCGACGTCGGTCGCCGGGCCGGCGAGGCCGGACAATCGCAAGCGCACGGCCTCGTCGCGGTGTTCAAGATCGTCTGGGGCCTGCGGGCGGACCGCAGCGGCGAGCGCATCTGGAGCACGGCGCTGCCCCTCGGGCTGACCTCGGTGAGCTTCGCCCTGACGCTGCCGACCGGCTCTCTCCGGGTCACGCTGGTGCTCCTGTCGCTGGTCCTGCTCGGCAACGACGCCATCAAGGGGCCCTTCTTCGCCCTGGCGACCGAGACCTTTTCGTCGGCCCAGGCGGCGGGCATTGCGGCGATCAATACCCTGGCGCAACTCGGAACCGGCGCGATCACCTCGCTGATCGGCGTTTTGCGCGAGCAGACGGGCAGCTTCCTGGTCGCCCTCCTGCCGCTCTGCCTCCTCACCGGTGCCGGCTGCGGCCTGGTCTTCTGGGTCGGCCGCCGCCGTGCCCGGTCGGGCGGCGCCGGCTCCGCCACGTCCGTCGCGCGGGCGTGACGCCGTTCGACCGGCGCTTCAAGTGTGGAGCTTGCGACCCGCACGGGCGCCCTGTACGCCTCCGCGGCATCGGCCGTCGCCGCCGGGCCGAATGCCGGCCCGGCGGGGCTCCCGTCGGCGGACACGACCGCCGACCGGCCGGAAGGACGGGCCATCGATGACGGAAATTCCTGGACTGAACACGCTGGCTGCCGTCGGTGCAGCCCTCGTCTTCATCAACGCCGGAGGCTGCAGGATGGCGAGAGCGGACGAGGGTGACATCGCGGGTCGTGTCGCACCGACGGGGACGCTGCGGGCCGCGATCAATTACGGCAACATCGTCCTCGCCCAGAAGGGGCCGGACGGGGAGCCGGCCGGGATCTCGGCCGATCTGGCGCGCGAGCTCGGCCGCCGGCTGAAAGTTCCGGTATCGTTCACGACCTACGACACGGCCGGCAAGGTCGTCGATGCGCTGGACGGCCCGCAGACCTGGGACGTGGCCTTCCTCGCCATCGATCCGAAGCGGGCCCAGACGATCGGTTTCACCCCGCCCTACGTGATCATCGAGGGGGCCTACATGGTCCCGAAGGAATCCGCGCTCACGCGGAACGATGAGGTCGACCGGCCCGGAACGCGGATCGCGGTCGGCCGGAACACGGCCTACGACCTGTATCTCGCGCGCGCCCTCACGTCGGCCGAGCGCGTCTTCGCTCCGACCTCGCAGGCCGCCCTGGACCTGTTCCTCCGGGATCGCCTGGACGTGGTCGCCTCCGTTAGGCAGCCGCTGGAGGTCTACGCGCGCGATCACGCGGATGTGCGCGTCCTCCCCGGGCGGTTCATGGTGATCGAGCAGGCCATGGCGGCCCCGAGGGGACGCGACGAGGCCCTGGCCTATCTGAGCCGCTTCATCGAAGAGATGAAAGCGTCGGGCTTCGTGGCGGCCGCCCTCGCCCGCAGCGGCCAGCACGATGCCGCCGTCGCGCCGAAATCGGACGTTCCGTAGCGGCCGATCGCGCTCGGGACCACACGACCCGCGGCGTACGGCCGGCGCGGGCCGTTCGCGTGTGCGGCAAGAATTCTTGCAATGCCAATCATATTATCTACAAATGATACGGTTTCCACTTGATTAGACCAGCCTGAGTTTTGTCTTGGCGGTTTTGGGCAGCCAGCGGAAGCTTGTGCGTGAGCGGATGACGTCGGGCTGGTCGCTCAAGGTCACGCAGCGCTGCTCGACCGCGCGTTCGAGCTCGTCCAGGTTGGCGATGTGCCGATTGACCACCGGCTCATCGACCAGCGGCCACAACGTCTCGGCCGGCTGCAGTTCGGGCGTGTAGGGCGGTGTGCACCCGATAGCATGATCAAGCCTCGCGCCTCGGAAGACGTGGAGAAGCTTGGAATGCCGTTGGGTCGGCATCCGCAACGCGGGATCGGCGGCGAGCGGTACTCTCAGGTCCTGCGCTCGTCGAGGAGCAGGCGCATCGCGTCGAGCGCCACCCCGTAGCCACTCGGACCGAGGCCGGCGATGACGGCCGTGGCGGCTCGCGAGACGAGTGAGCGGTGGTAGATCTCCTCGCGTCGATGGATGTTCGAGATGTGCAACTCGATTTTCGGGCCGTCGAACATCTTGAGCGAGTCGAGCAACGCGATCGAGGTGAAGCTGTAGCCGGCCGGGTTGATGATGATCCCGGCGGCGCGTTTGCGGGCCTCGTGCACGCTCTCGATGAGCACGCCTTCGAGGTTGGTCTGGCGGAACTCGACGGCGAGACCCTGCGTCGCGGCCCGCGCGCGGCACGCCGTCTCGATCTCGGCGAGCGTCGTCTGGCCATAGATCGCCGGCTCGCGCTCGCCGAGCAGGTTGAGGTTCGGCCCATTCAGCACGAAGATGATCGGCTCGCCCATGATAATTCCCTCCCCCGCAGCGTCCTTGCGGGTCAGTGATGCGCCAGGATCTCGCCGAGGAAGGTGCGCGCCCGCGGGTGCTGCGGGCTGCGGAAGAAGGCGTCGGGGGCGGCCTCCTCCAGGATCGCGCCGTCGGCCATGAAGATCACCCGGTCGGCGACCTGGCGGGCGAAACCCATCTCGTGGGTGACGCACACCATCGTCATGCCGTCGCGGGCGAGCCCGATCATGGTGTCGAGCACCTCCTTGACCATTTCCGGGTCGAGGGCCGAGGTCGGCTCGTCGAACAGCATGACCTTGGGCTCCATGCAGAGCGCCCGGGCGATCGCCACGCGCTGCTGCTGGCCGCCCGAAAGCTGCGCCGGGTACTTGCCCGCCTGCTCGCCGATGCGCACCCGCTCCAGGTAGCGGCGCGCGATCGCCTCGGCCTCGGCCTTCTTCGTGCCGCGCACCCGCATCGGCGCCAGGGTGCAGTTCTCCAGCACGGTCATGTGCGGAAAGAGGTTGAAGCTCTGGAACACCATTCCGACCTCGCGGCGCACCGCGTCGACGGCTCGCGCCGAATCGTCGAGGGCGATGCCGTCGACCACGATCCGCCCCTTCTGGATCGTCTCGAGATGGTTGATGCAGCGGATCAGCGTCGACTTGCCCGAGCCGGAAGGCCCGCACAGGACGATCTTCTCGCCCCGGCGGACCTCCAGGGTCACACCCTTGAGGGCGTGGAAGTCACCGTACCACTTGTCCACGCCGTGCATCGCGATGAGGGGGCCGGTCGCCGGGTTCGGTGACACGCTCATGTCCTCGCGCTCAGCTGGCGGTGAAGGGGACGCCCTCGATGCGCTCGGGCATCGGCGGCTGCTCGGCCTTCATCCACTTGTCGGTGATCTTCTTCAACTCGCCATTCGCCTTGATCTTGTCGATGAAGGTGTTGATGAACGCATTCATCTCCTTCTCGCCGAGCCGCGTGCAGGCACCGTTGTAGATGCTCGTGAAGGTGAGCTTCTGCTCGAACACGCCGGGCTTCGCCTCGTCGAGGCGGCGGATGTAGAAGATGTTGCCGCCGACCGCCTGCGCCTGGCCGGAGACCACGGCCTGGATCGAGGCGGCGTCGCCATCGAGCCGCAGGATGTTGGTGCCGGGCGGCGCGTTGCGCGTCACCTCGGTGTCCTGGGCCGCGCCGCGGGCCACCGCGATGGTGAGCCTGCCCATGTCGGCGTTCGACTTCACCGTGACCGTCTTGGGTGCGAGCAGCACGATCTGGTTGGCGACGTAGGGCTTCGAGAACTGCACCGCCTTGGCGCGGTCGGGGAACATCGCCATCGTGGCGAACAGCACGTCGCAGCGGCCCGAAGTCAGGGCCGGGATGCGGTTCGCCACTTCGAGCGGCATGAACTGGACCGCCACGCCGAGTTCCTTGCCGAAGAGCTCGCCGATATCGGCGTCGATGCCCTCCTGCTTGCCCGTGCTGTTGACGAAGCCCCAGGGCGGGTTGTCGCCCTGGATGCCGATGATGACGCGGCCCCGCTTCTTGATCTGATCGGGCGTGACGGCGAAGGCCCGGCCGGTCATCAGCGCCGGCAGGGCGAGCGCGGCGCCTGCTCCCGCGACGAGGCTGCGACGGCTGATGCTGTGGCGTTCCATGATGTCCTCCCCTTCTTGGTGTTCGAGATCCCGGCTGGAGCGCTTCACGATCGCGGTGCGATCGCGAAGCTCTCCAAGTCTTTGTTCGGGCGCATTTTCTTCGACGAACCGGTGTCCACTTCGTCGGAAAAGGCTCTAGCGCGAGGGCGCTGCGAGGCGCCGCTCCATCCAGGAGCCGTAGAGCGACAAGGGCCAGCAGAGCGCGAAGTACATCGCCCCGACGATGCCGAAGACGAGCAGCGGCTTGAAGATCTGGTTCGAGACCATGTTGCCGGCCCGCGCGAGCTCGGTGAAGCCAACGATCGAGGCGAGCGAGGTGCCCTTGATGAGCTGGACCAGGAACCCGATCGTCGCCGGCAGGGAGACGCGCAGGGCCTGCGGCAGGATCACGTCCTTCATCCGCGAGACGTAGCCGAGGCTGAGCGCCCGGGCCGCCTCCGTCTGCCCGCGCGGCACGGCCTCGATCCCGCCGCGCCAGATGTCGCCGAGATAGGCGCTGGCATGCAGCGTGAAGCCGAGAGCCACCGCCTCCCAGGGGGCGAGGTCGAGCCCGACGAGGGCGAGGCCGAAATAGACCACAAAGAGCTGCATCAGCAGCGGCGTGCCCTGGAACAGGCTGACATAGGCCGCCGTCGCGCGCTCCAGCATCGGTCTCCCTGAGGTCCGGGCGAGCGCGACCGCGAGGCCGGCCACGCCGCCGCCAAGGAAGCCGATCGCCGAGAGCGCGATCGTCCACTTCATGCCCTCACACAGGAACAGGAATTCGGGCCAGCCCATCGTCGTGCCCTACTTCACGGGGTAGCTGAAGTACCGGCGCGAGACGAGCCCGAAGGCGCGCATCATCAGCCAGGACATGAGGAAGTACAGGATCGTGATCGTGCCGTAGACCTCGAAGCTGCGGAACGATTCGTTCTCGATCAGCTTGGCGACCGAGGTGAGCTCGTAGGCGGCGATCGCCGAGGCGATGCTGGTGGTCAGGGTCAGCATGACGAACTGGCCGGTCAGCGAGGGATAGACGGCGCGGAGCGCCGGGCGCAGGACGATGAAGCGGAAGACGTCGCTCTTGTGCAGTCCGAGGGCGAAGCCGGCCTCGACCTGGCCCTTGTGGATCGACTGCACGCCGCCGCGGATGATCTCGATCGCATAGGCGCCGCCGTTCAGCCCGAGCGCGATGATCGCGGTTGGCGTCGGCGCGAGACGGATGCCGATGAGCGGCAGGGCGAAGAACACGAAGTAGATCTGGACCAGGAACGGTGTGTTCCGGATCAGCTCGACGAAGGCGATCACGGCCCAGCGCAGCGGGCGCAGGGGCGACTCGCGCAGCATGACGCCGACGACGCCGATCACAAGGGCGATCGCCATTCCGGAGATCGCGAGGACCAGCGTGCCGACGCAGCCCTTCAGGAGGTCGGGCAGGCCCGCGACGACCGGCCCGAAATCGAGCGTGTAGTTCACCTGGTCGCTTCCCCCGGTGCGGCGCGATCGGTAGAGCCTCGCCGCGTATCGAAGCATCCTGGCTGTTTCCAGCCGGTGCTCCTATAATCGAATGATTATGCGATCATCCAATGATAGGCAATGCCTCATACGTTGCGCTGCGCGTTTCGTGGTGCCAAAGAGATCGCCATGGTTGCTTCCTCAGACATCGCTGTCGGCGCTGCCGGCGAGACGGTCGGCGACGTCGTCCACGCCCGGATCCGGTCCGACATCCTGTTCGGCCAGCTCGCGCCCGGCGAGCGGCTGCGGCTCGACGAGGCGAGCCGGCGCTACGGCGTCAGTATCGGCACGATGCGCGAGCTCCTGAACCGCCTCGCCTCCGAGGGGCTGGTCGTGGCGGAGGCGCAGCGCGGCTTCGAGGTCGCGCCGGCCTCGGCGACCGAGTTCCGGGAGATCGCGGCCTTGCGCCTGCTCCTCGAGGGTCACGCGCTCGCCCTCTCCTTCGCGGCGGGCGACCTCGACTGGGAGGCGCGGGTCGTGGCCGCCCACCACAAGCTCGCGGTCACCGAGCACCGCATGCTCGCGGGGACCGACGCCGATCCGACCCTGGTCCGGCAATGCGACCGCGCCTTCCACCAGGCGCTGACCTCGGCCTGCGGCTCGCGGGTGCTGGCGGAGACCCTCGGTTCCATCCACGACCGCTACCTGCGCTACCTGTCGCTGGCGGCCATCTTCCGCGGCGACCGGTCGATCCAGGAGCACGCCGACCTGCTCGCCTGCGCGCTGGCCCGCGACGCCGAGGGGGCGGCCCGGATCCTGAAGGTCCACATCGACAGCTGCCTGGACTACGCCCTGGCCGACGGACCGCCGGCCTGGGCGTGCGGGCTCACCATGCCTGACCACGCCCCTCCGGCACGGGATGTCGCCGTGCGCCCGAAATCCGTCCGGGCGACGCGACGCCGTTGACCGCCGCGAAGGCGGCCGTCGATCAGGTCTCGGACGAGTCCTCGTTCTGCATGACTGCTTCGGATGTTGCGCCACGATAGGCCGCCTCGCCCGACGGCCATGTGGCGGCGGATGCCGAGTGTCCCGCAGGCGAACCGAACGCCCGGGAGGCGCACCGAGCCGAACGGTCACGGAACGTCGCCGGCCGTGGACACTGGACGCCTCAGCGCTCGGTCGCGAGTTCGGGCGAGAGACGATTGACGACACTGTAGTTCACCGCGGTCCAGAATTCAGACTCGTCGGGATCGGTGAACTCGATCTCCGCCGCCTCGATGGCAGCGTGGTCGGCGCTGACGAGGTAGTCCTCGACGTCGTTCAGCGAGGCGAAGGACAGGACCGAGATGCCGTCGATCTTCGAGCCCTCCGGGTCCTCCTGCGTCGAGCCGAACGGATGCAGCTGGGCGTAGCGCCGGACGTACTCCGCCGTCGCCGCCTTGCCGGCTACGAGGTCGGCATGCTCCGTGAGCCAGCGTGCCTGGAACGCCTCGCGCGAGAGTCCCGCCCGGCGGCGATGGATCTTCACCAGGCTGACCGGGTCGCGATGGCGTGCGCTCGGGATGACGATGTATTCGCGTGCGACCTCGCGGGTAACCATCCGGAATGCGGTGCGCTCGTCCGCGATGATGCGTTTCGCATACTGCTCCTGTCCGAGCACCGCCCCGATGTCCTCCTCGGAGCCGTAGGCGATGTAGGCAAACCCGTCCCAGGCCGGGCGCCGGTAGGTCGGGACGCGGCCGGCCGGATCGTCCACCAGCCTGCCGTCCGCATCGATCAGCGCCCGGTAGGGCGGCCTGAACGCCGATGAGGGGCCCGAGGCGATCCGGTGCACCTGGTCGTAGCGTAACACCTTGTCGTTCCGGGCACCCGGTTCCTCGTAGGCGAATTTCGGCCCGTGCACCTTGCGCCAATACTCGTCCCAGTGCTCGAAGGCACGGTTCTGGTCCGGCTCCAGGGCGATCGCGCCCGGGTGCCGGTCCGGATGGGCGACCTCCCGGCCCGCACGGTCGACGCCGGAGCCGATATCGTGCGGGCGCTCGTCCTCGGGCGTCGCGTCGGTGCGCGAGACGAAGGTCGGCGTCACGATCAGCGGCCTGGTGGTCGAGCCGACGACTCGCCCGTGCGGCGGGCGCTGCAGCAGGTCCGAGCGGGCAAGGTCGGGCGCGACGGTCTGGATGGTCATGCGGGCTCCTTCGAGGAGGACGAGGGATTCGACGAGGATGGGTTCACGGGATGACGCGGGAGGCCCTGAGGCGTTCGAACAGGTCGAAGAAGGAATCGTCGGTCGCCTGGTAGTCGAGGAAGCCGAGGCGGCGGCTCTTTCCCATGTCGGTCACCACCTCGATGGGCCGGCCGAGGTCCGCGTCCGTGTGCCAAGCCGAAGCGAGGCGGCCGAGGTCGGGTTCGACCAGCCCGTGCCGGGCCGCGATCTCGGCCCAGAGCGGAGCATCGTCGGCCATCTGCGCCTGCAGCGGCCGGACCGTGCCGTCGAAGGGCGCGGGCTCCAGGCCGAACCAGGCCGCGATGCGGCCCCACATCCAGTTCCAGCGAAAGACGTCGCCATTGACGACATTGAACGCCTCGTCGCGCGCGGCCGGCGTCCTGGCGGCCCAGGCGAGATGGCGGGCGAGCTGCCGCGCATCCGTCATGTCGGTCAGACCGTTCCACTGCGCGGGCGAGCCGGGGAAGCGGAACGGGCGTCCGGTTTCGCGGCAGAGCGTGGCGTAGACCGCGAGTGTCACGCCCATGTTCATCGCGTTGCCCAGGGCGTAGCCGATGACGGTGTGCGGCCGGTGCACGCTCCAGCCAAAGCCGTCCCGCCCGGCGGCGGCGAAGACCTCGTCCTCCTGGGCGTAGTAGAAGTTCTCGATGTCGAGCCGTCCCTGCTCCTCCCGGAACGGCGTCGCGGGCAGGTTGCCCTTCCCGTAGGCTTCGAACGGCCCGAGATAGTGCTTCAGGCCGGTGACCAGCGCGACGTGGCGCACGCTGCCTGCCGGCCGCAAGCCGTCGAGAAGGTTGCGGACCATCGCGGCGTTGACCCGGATGTTCTCGGCTTCGGTCTCCTGGCGCAGCCAGGTGGTGATGAAGACGTGCGTCGGCGCTCGTGCGGCGAGTGCCTGCCGCAGGCTCCCGGGGTCGAGCAGGTCGGCCGTGACGGGTTCGACGCCGGCAAGGTCGGCGGGCGGACGCCGCGCGAGGCCTTGTACCGTCCAGCCCCCCCTGACGAGGTGCCGGGCCAGGTTGTTGCCGACGATGCCGCTCACGCCAGCGATCAGTGCCGTTCCGCTCATGATGCTCTCCGAACTGGTTCGCTCGGAGCTAGCCACGCTCACGGCCTGCCGCTAGACGGCACCGTTTGGGGCCATAGGCACCATGAGGTAACCACCATGAAGCCGGGCAGCGCGGACGAGGACTGGCGCGAGGATTGTGCGCCACGACGGGTGTTGGAGCTGTTCGCGACCAAGTGGACGAGCATGGTCCTGCACACGCTGCATGCGCGCCACGGTGGCCAGGCGCGGACGGGCGTGCTCCACCGGAGCCTGCCCGGCATCTCGAAGAAGATGCTCACCCAGACCCTGCGCGAGATGGAGAGCAGCGGTCTCCTGACCCGGCACGTGGCCGGCACGGTTCCGCCGGCGGTCGAGTACCGTCTCACTGCGCTCGGGACCCGCTTCGTCGAGCCGGTCGAGCTTCTCTACGCCTGGGGTCGAGCGAACGCGGACGCGCTCGACGGCCTTGAAGCCCGGCCGACATCCCGCCGGCAGGCATGACGGCATATCACCACGCGCCGACCAACTGCGGCCATTCGCGCGAATTGATCGGTCCGGCAGCCCCAATTTTCTGAGGTCCGGGTGAAGGGCAGGGTGCGAGATGCTGGCCGGGACCGAATGCCTTTGGGCAAGCGAGGCCGATGGGAGGGCGGCCGAGCCGAGCCGGACCAACACGGCGATGCAGCCGAAGGCCACGTCGAACCGGCGGCAGAGGACAATAGCAGGCTCCAGCGGCTCGGCGCGGGGCGGCAGATGCACCTATCCGATAGCCTCGTGCCCTGACAAAGGCCATCGCAGCCAGTGAGGTTGACAGCAACTCCCCGGTACAGCCTGCCCGTCACCGGCGCGCCGTAAGATCTTCTCTCCCCACCGGGCGACCGCTCCGACCTGGCGATGGCGGCAAGGCACGTCCTTGATTCGGCGATGAGGAGGAAGACCCAGGGCGTAGGCGGCGAACAGCGAGCCCGTCAGAAAGGTGGTCGGAGAGCCGAGGGCACCCCAGAGCCCGCCCGCCATGACGTCCGCTGCCAGCAACCCAGCCCAGGCGGCAGGTCGAAGTTGCCGAAGGCGGGCCCTCAGAGGCCCGAGGTGATCGTGCCTGCGACGATCACCTCGGATAGGCCTTTCAAGCCCATGTGCAGGCCTCGTCGCGCCATACCTATACCGGAGGCCGCGACGTGAAGCGAAGGTCGGCTCAGGTCGGCCGGCACAAGCAGGACGAGGCCGACACGCAGCAGCATCGCCCGTCCCCTCTGATCTGAGAGCACGCCGGCGTGTAGCGGAAGCGCTTCCTCGAAGCTTACGGGCATTAGCCTACCGCAGATTGCACGGTCCAGGATAAGGTAAACGAATGCGAGAGGGGACGATGGCCTTGACGTACCGAAACGGTACCGCGCCATTACCACGCCCTACCCCAGGGTGATCTTGCGCGTCGCGATACTCCCCCCTACTAGCACCAGTCGCCGCCTGTAAGAGGGCCAACAATCAGCACCGTGCCCCGCCGGGTCGCAACGGCGAAGGTTGGCTGGGTCGTTCCTCGGTGCGGTCAGTTTTTGTCGCCCGCAGGTGTGTCCGCATGACGCCAGTGCCCTCGCAGCTCGAACCGAAGCTTCTCCTCAAGAGCCTCCGGGCCTTCCGGCGAGGCGATTTCTCGACCCGCCTGCCCCTCGACCTGACCGGGATCGACGGCGAGATCGCCGAGGCGTTCAACGACATCGTCGAGCTCAATCAGGGGCTCGCGCGCGAGCTCGACCGCGTGGCCCGCACGGTCGGCAAGGACGGGCGGATCGGCGAGCGCGGCAAGCTGCCGGCGGCGACGGGCGGCTGGGTCGAGTGCGTCGACTCGGTCAACGCCATGATCGGCGATCTGGTCCAGCCGACCACGGAGGTCGCGCGGGTGATCGGCGCGGTGGCCAAGGGCGATCTCGGCCAGACCATGCAGCTCGAGATCGAGGGCCGGCCGCTCCGGGGCGAATTTTTGCGGATCGGCAAGGTCGTCAACACGATGGTCGATCAGCTCAACTCCTTCGCCTCGGAGGTGACGCGCGTGGCCCGCGAGGTCGGCTCGGAGGGCAAGCTCGGCGGCCAGGCCCAGGTCAAGGGCGTCGGCGGCACCTGGAAGGACCTCACCGACAACGTGAACCTGATGGCCGCCAACCTCACCGGCCAGGTGCGCAACATCGCCGACGTCACCACGGCAGTGGCCCGCGGCGACCTTTCGAAGAAGATCACCGTCGACGTCAAGGGCGAGATCCTGGAGTTGAAGAACACCATCAACACGATGGTGGACCAGCTCAACTCCTTCGCGAGCGAGGTGACCCGCGTCGCCAAAGAGGTCGGCACCGAAGGCAAGCTCGGCGGCCAGGCCCAGGTCAAGGGCGTCGGCGGCGTCTGGGCCGACCTGACCGACAACGTCAACATGATGGCCGAGAACCTGACCGGCCAGGTGCGCAACATCGCCGAGGTCACGACGGCCGTCGCCCGCGGCGACCTGTCGAAGAAGATCACCGTCGATGTGAAGGGCGAGATCCTGGCCCTCAAGCTGACCATCAACACGATGGTGGACCAGCTGAACTCCTTCGCCTCGGAGGTCACCCGCGTCGCCCGCGAGGTCGGCACCGAAGGCAAGCTCGGCGGCCAGGCCCAGGTCGACGGCGTCGGAGGAACCTGGGCCGACCTGACGAACAACGTGAACCTGATGGCCGCGAACCTGACCGGCCAGGTGCGCAACATCGCCGACGTGACCACCGCTGTCGCCAACGGCGACCTGTCGAAGAAGATCACCGTCGACGTCAAAGGCGAGATCCTGGAATTGAAGAACACCATCAACACGATGGTGGACCAGCTCAACTCCTTCGCCTCGGAGGTCACCCGCGTCGCCAAGGAGGTCGGCTCGGAGGGCAAGCTCGGCGGCCAGGCCCAGGTCAAGGGCGTGGCCGGCACCTGGGCCGACCTCACCGACAACGTGAACCTGATGGCCGCGAACCTGACCGGTCAGGTGCGCAACATCGCCGAGGTCACCACGGCGGTTGCCAACGGCGATTTGTCGAAGAAGATCACCGTCGACGTCAAGGGCGAGATCCTGGAGTTGAAGAACACCATCAACACGATGGTGGACCAGCTCAATTCGTTCGCGAGCGAGGTCACCCGCGTCGCCAAGGAGGTCGGCTCGGAGGGCAAGCTCGGCGGTCAGGCCCGCGTCGAGGGCGTGGCCGGCACCTGGGCCGACCTGACGAACAACGTGAACCTGATGGCGGCGAACCTGACGGGTCAGGTGCGCAACATCGCCGATGTGACCACCGCTGTCGCCAACGGCGACCTCTCGAAGAAGATCACGGTCGACGTACGGGGCGAGATCCTGGAGCTCAAATCCACCATCAACACGATGGTGGACCAGCTGAACTCCTTCGCCTCCGAGGTGACGCGGGTTGCCCGCGAGGTGGGGACCGAGGGCAAGCTCGGCGGTCAGGCCCAGGTGAAGGGCGTCGGCGGCGTCTGGAAGGGGCTGACCGACAACGTCAACATGATGGCGGCGAACCTGACCGGCCAGGTGCGCAACATCGCCGAGGTGACGACCGCGGTCGCCAACGGCGATTTGTCGAAGAAGATCACCGTCGCGGTCGAGGGCGAGATCCTGGAATTGAAGTCCACCATCAACACGATGGTGGATCAGCTCAACTCCTTCGCCTCGGAGGTGACGCGCGTGGCCCGCGAGGTCGGCATCGAGGGCAAGCTCGGCGGCCAGGCTCAGGTGAAAGGCGTCGGCGGCACCTGGAAGGATCTGACCGACAACGTCAACATGATGGCCGAGAACCTGACCGGCCAGGTGCGCAACATCGCCGAGGTCACGACCGCGGTCGCCAACGGCGACCTCTCGAAGAAGATCACCGTCGACGTGCGCGGCGAGATCCTGGAGCTCAAATCCACCATCAACACGATGGTGGATCAGCTGAACTCCTTCGCCTCGGAAGTCACGCGGGTTGCCCGCGAGGTGGGGACCGAGGGCAAGCTCGGTGGTCAGGCGCAGGTCAAGGGCGTCGGTGGCACCTGGAAGGACCTCACCGACAACGTGAACATGATGGCGGCCAACCTCACCGGCCAGGTGCGCGGCATCGCCAGCGTCGTGACGGCGGTGGCGCAGGGCGACCTCAAGCGCAAGCTCTCGGTCGATGCCAAGGGCGAGATCGCGGCGCTCGCCAACACCGTCAACGAGATGATCGAGACGCTGGCGACCTTCGCCGACCAGGTCACGAACGTCGCCCGCGAGGTCGGCGTCGAGGGCAAGCTCGGCGGCCAGGCGCGGGTGCCGGGCGCCGCCGGCCTGTGGCGCGACCTCACCGACAACGTGAACCAGCTGGCGGCCAACCTGACGACCCAGGTACGCGCCATCGCGGAGGTCGCGACCGCGGTGACCAAGGGCGACCTCGCCCGCTCGATCGCCGTCGAGGCCTCGGGCGAGGTCGCGGCGTTGAAGGACACGATCAACGAGATGATCCGCAACCTGCGGGACACGACGTTGAAGAACGCCGAGCAGGACTGGCTGAAGACCAACCTCGCCAAGTTCACCCGGATGCTGCAGGGCGAGCGCGACCTCGCCACCGTCTCGAACCTGATCCTGTCCGAGATCGCACCGCTGGTGAACGCCCAGCGCGGGGTGTTCTACATGGTCGAGGACGAGGCCGGCGAGCCGATCCTCGACCTCGTGGCGAGCTACGCCTTCACCGAGCGCAAGAACCTCTCGAACCGCTACCGCCTGCGCCAGGGGCTCGTCGGGCAGTGCGCCTACGAGAAGAAGCGCATCCTGCTCACCAACGTGCCGGGCGACTACGTCACCATCGGCTCGGCGCTCGGCGAGGCGACGCCGCTCAACATCATCGTGCTGCCGGTGCTGTTCGAGCAGGAGGTGCGCGCGGTGATCGAGCTCGCCTCGTTCAACCGGTTCAGCGAGACGCACCAGTCCTTCCTCGATCAGCTCACCGAGTCGATCGGCATCGTGCTGAACACGATCGCGGCGAACATGCGCACGGAAGGCCTCCTCAAGCAGTCGCAGCTGCTGACCGGCGAATTGCAGAGCCGCCAGGAGGAGCTCAAGAAGACCAACGACAGGCTCGAGCTCCAGGCCGCCTCGCTCCAGCAATCCGAGGACCTGCTGAAGAACCAGCGCGAGCGGCTGCAGCAGACCAACGAGGAGCTGGAGGAGAAGGCCCGCCTGCTCGAGATCCAGAAGCGCGAGGTCGAGGGCAAGAACCGCGAGGTCTCGGTCGCCAAGACGGCGCTCGAGGAGAAGGCCGAGCAGCTGAGCCTGACCTCGCGCTACAAGTCGCAGTTCCTGGCGAACATGAGCCACGAGCTGCGCACACCGCTCAACAGCCTGCTGATCCTCTCGAAGCTCCTGTCCGAGAACCGCGACGGCAACCTGACCGACAAGCAGCGCGAATTCGCCAAGACCATCAACGCCGCCGGCACCGATCTCCTGTCGCTCATCAACGACATCCTCGACCTGTCGAAGATCGAATCCGGCACGGTATCGCTCGAGATCGGCGACCTCGCCCTGCCCGACCTCGTCGAGAACCTCGACCGGACCTTCCGGCAGGTCGCCGAGGAGCGTCACCTCGCCTTCGAGATCGCGGTCGAGCCGGGCCTGCCGCGCTCCGTGCGCACCGACTCGAAGCGGCTGCAGCAGGTCCTGCGCAACCTGCTCTCCAACGCCTTCAAGTTCACCGAGAAGGGGGGCGTCTCCCTGAAGATCGGCTCGGCGGAGGGCTCGCCGCTGCGGGCTGGAAGCCGGTGGATGGCGATGTCGGTGACCGACACCGGGATCGGCATCGCGGAGGACAAGCAGCGCATCATCTTCGAGGCGTTCCAGCAGGCCGACGGGACCACGAGCCGCAAGTATGGCGGCACCGGCCTCGGCCTCGCGATCAGCCGCGAGATCGCGCGCCTGCTCGGCGGCGAGATCGTGGTGGAGAGCCGCGTCGGCACGGGCAGCACCTTCACCCTGTTCCTGCCTTGCGAGCCGCCGGTGCAGGCGGTCGCGGCCCGCGTGGCGGACGGATCCGAGGCGAACGGGGCCTCGGCCCCGATGGGGCGCCAGCCCAACGCCGCGATGGCGCTCTCGGCCTCGGCGGACGACCGTCACGCGATCCACGCGGGCGATCACACCGTGCTCATCGTCGAGGACGACGCGATGTTCGCCTCGGTGCTGCTGGAGCTGGCGCGCGAGCGCGGGTTCAAGGGCCTGATCGCCCAGGACGGCGCAGGCGCGCTGAGCCTCGCCCATCGCTTCAAGCCGCACGCGATCACCCTCGATATCGGCCTGCCCGACATGGACGGCTGGGCGCTCCTCGACCTCCTCAAGAACGATCCGCGGACCCGGCACATCCCGATCCACGTCATCTCCGTCAACGACGAGAAGAAGCGGGGATTACGCGCGGGCGCCTTCGGCTTCCTGGAGAAGCCGGTCGACCGGGAGGGCCTGATGCGCGCCCTCGAACGGTCGAAGGACTTCATCACCCGGCCGGTGCGCAACCTCCTGCTCGTCGAGGACGACGAGAACCAGCGCGCGAGCATCACGGCGCTGCTGGCCGAGGAGGACGTCAGGATCTTCGCCGTCGGCACCGCCGCGGCCGCCTTGGAGGCGGTGACGGGCGGGCGCTTCGACTGCGCGATCGTCGACCTCGGCCTGCCCGATCTCGGTGGCTCCGAGCTGATCGAGCAGATCCGCGCCTCGCAGGACGGCGAGGAGCTGCCGATCATCGTCTATACCGGCCGGGAGCTGACGGCGGCCGAGGAGCAGCAGCTCCGGACCACCGCCTCGACGATCATCCTGAAGGACACCCGCTCGTCCGAGCGCCTCCTCGACGAGACCGCCCTCTTCCTGCACCGGGCGATCGGCCATGCGCGGCCGGAGGACCAGATCATCGTCGAGGGCGCGGACACCGCGACCCTGCAGGGCTGCCAGGTCATCCTGGTCGATGACGACATGCGCAACATCTTCTCGCTGACGAGCGCGCTGGAGGAGCACGGGCTCAAGGTGCTGTTCGCCGAGAACGGGCAGGACGGCATCGATCTCCTCACGGCCAACCCGACCGTCGACGCGATGCTGATCGACATCATGATGCCGGGGATGGACGGTTACGAGACGATCCGGGCCATCCGGGCGATGCCCGCCTTCCGCCGCCTGCCGCTCATCGCGGTGACCGCGAAGGCGATGAAGGGCGATCGCGAGAAGTGCCTCGAGGCCGGCGCCTCCGACTACGTCTCGAAGCCCGTCGATATCGACCAGCTCCTCGCCGCGCTCCGGGTCCAGCTGGCGCGGCGGATCGGCGGCAAGAACGGCGCGGCCGTGATCAGGGAGGGCGCGCGGGCACCGGCGCAGAAGCCGCTGTGACGTCGCCGCCGGACACCCCGACCCCGATGGACGCCGATACCGGGCACTGCACGGGGAGCGCGGCCCCCGAGCAGCTCCCGATCCGGGCCAAGATCCTGATCGTCGACGACGATCGGCGCAACCTGCTCGCCGCGTCCGAGATCCTCGCCGATCCGGCGCTCGACCTCGTGCTGGCGGACTCGCCCGAGGAGGCCCTGCGCCGGACCCTGCGGGAGGAGTTCGCCCTGATCCTGCTCGACGTGCAGATGCCGCGCATGGACGGCTACGAGGTCGCCACCCTGATCCGCAGCCGTCCGCGCACCTCCTGCGTCCCGATCCTGTTCCTCACCGCGCACAACAAGGAGGACATGCACATCTTCCGCGGCTACTCCGCCGGCGCGGTGGACTACGTGTTCAAGCCGATCCAGCCCCTGGTGCTGAAGTCGAAGGTCGACGTCTTCGTCGATCTCTACCGCAAGACCGAGGAGATCAAGCGCAAGGCGGCTGCCGAGAAGCAGCTCCTGCTCGAGAACCTGCGCGTGCGCGGCGAGAAGCTGGAAGCCGAGCGGGCCCTGCGCCGGCGCGAGGAGCACCAGGCGGCCGTGCTGCGGGGGCTGCCGATCGCGCTCTACACCTCCCAGGTCGGGGTCGAGGAGAGGCGGCTGCACTTCACCAACGACAGCATCGAGCGCATCACCGGCTTCTCACGCAGCGCCTTCGCCACGTCCGGACTCTGGGAATCGCGGCTCGACCCCGAGGACAGCGAACGCATCCTCCGGGATCTGCATGATCTCACGGAGAGCGGCGCGGCCACCCTCGAATACCGCTGGCGCAATGCCGACGGCACGGAGCGGCACATCCTCGATCAGATCGTGGTCAAGAGCGGCGAGGACGGTGCGGCGGCCGAGCTGTTCGGGATGTGGTTCGACGTCACGGAGCGCAAGGAGCTCGAGCTCAGCCTGCAGCACGCCTCGAAGCTCGAGGCGGTCGGCCGCCTGACGGGTGGCATCGCGCACGACTTCAACAACATGCTGAGCATCGTGATCGGCAACCTCGATCTCGCGAAAGGATCGCTGCAGGACAACGAGAAAGCCCTCCGGCGGGTCGAGAACGCCATCGAGGGCGCGCATCGCTGCGCCGAGCTGACCGGCCGGCTGCTCGCCTTCTCGCGCCGCTCGCCCCTGCAGCCCCGTGCGCTCGATTTCGCCAGCTTCATCCCCGGCCTGACCAAGCTCCTCGCGCGCACGCTCGGCGAGCGGATCACCATCACGGCGGAGCTCGACGGCCAGCTTCCGGAGATCTGCGTCGACCACGCCCAGTTCGAGGCGGCCCTCATCAACCTCGCGGTCAATGCGCGGGACGCCATGCCGGACGGCGGCGCGCTCTGCATTCGCGTCCAGGGTCGCGAGGTTCCTGCACCGGGCGAGGCCGCGAGCCCGCGATGCGTCGACATCACGGTTGCCGACACGGGGACCGGAATGCCGCCCGCCATCCTCGCCCGGGTGTTCGAGCCGTTCTTCACCACGAAGGAGGCCGGCAAGGGAACCGGTCTCGGCCTCAGCATGGTGCACGGCTTCGTGCAGCAGAGCGGGGGAACCATCGCGGTCGACAGCACCCCGGGCCAGGGCACGCGCTTCGTCGTCACGCTGCCCGCGCTCGACCGACGCAGCATCCCGCCGGAGGTCGCCGAGCAGCCTGCCGCCGCCGCGGATGCCGTGGACGGGGCCGGCAAGGTCGTCCTCGTCGTCGAGGACGACGCCGATGTCCGCTCGACCATCATCTCGACGCTCGAGGCCCTCGCGTTCACGGTGCTGAGTGCGCAGGACGGCAGCCAGGCTCTCCGCATCCTGGAGCGTGAGCGCGATATCGCTCTCGTCTTCAGCGACGTGAACATGCCGGGCACGATGACCGGCATCGATCTCGGTCGCGTCATCCGCCGGCAATGGCCGCAGATGCCGATCCTGTTGACTTCAGGATATCTTCAGGAAAATCAAGATACCAGCGGTTTTGATTTACTATTTAAACCGTATCGCGTTGACGAGTTGGTAGAAAATTTGAGAACATTGCTGCAAGGCATTCACCGGAATGACGCCGATCGGATGCCGCCGTGATCCACGACACGCGTCCGTCACGCCCTGCACACTGCTTGTCTTTCAACGTAGCGAAGGCGCCGGGTCTGGCTGTGCGATAGGGGGCATTCGCCGAAAATAGCGTGTTATTGTGCCTCGGAGAGAAGGCCAGGATGTCGGTGCCTACCTTACTGATCACTTCCTTGGGCGCCGAGGAGTGGAACGAGGTTTTCGGTCAGTGAATCGTATTTGAGGCTGCCGCTTCCAGCGGGGCTGCGACCGCCGATTTTCCTGGACGGGATGAGAATGCAACCATTGATGCCGTCGGCAGCGTTGCATCTCATCGCGGATCTAACAGGTGCGCCGATCCGACGCCGCCTCGGGCGCGACAGCCCTGCGACAGGAGTAGAGGCGAGGATGGACCTGGCCGCGGCTGGCTGGGTTTGTCGTCGGATGTTGGACCCTGATTAGGTCCTGATGCTCTCGAAATCGCGTACGGAGATTTCGGCCGGGTCGCCCTCCTCGACATGAATCGCGGGCTGGTTCGCCACAGTCGGTCGAGCGCGTCGAGGACGCCGCTCTGCTGTCCGGACGCGGACGCTACATCGACGATCTCGGGCACAAGCCCGGCACGCTGCACGCGGCGATCCTGCGCTCCCCTCATGCGCACGCCGACATCCTCGGCATCGACGCCGGCTCGGCCCGCGCTCCCGGGCGTGGTCGCGGTGCTCAGCGGACGCGATCTCGCCGACGTCGCCGGTCCCCTCGTCCCGGCGCGCCGCGCCGCCGTGGACGCACGGGCGATCGCCGTCGACAGGGTTGCGCTACATCGGCGAGCCGGTCGCCGTGGTCGTGGCGCAGGACCGCTACGTCGCCGAGGACGGCTGCGACCTGATCGAGGTCGAGTACCGCGCCCGGCCGGCGGTGCTCGATCCCTTGGTGGCGCTGGCCGAGGACGCGCCCGTCCTGCACGAGGCCGTCGGGCGCAACCTCTTCAGCGACCGCGCCTTCCGGTATGGCGACCCGGAAGCCGCCTTCGCGAAGCCCCCCACACCCTCTCGGTGACGGTCCGCTATCCCCGGAAACACCGGCTCGCCGATGGAGACCTACGGGGTCGTCGCCGAGTACGACCCGGGTGACGATTAAGTGTCTCTCACAAAACTTCCGGTCACCGACGTCGCTCGATGGGGCGGCGCCAGCGCAGCGGGAGTTTCGTGAGGTGCACCAAGACGCCGACCGGCCTCGTGCGCGGCTTCGGCGGTCCGCAGGCCTGCTACCCCCACGAGCGCCTGATGCAGCGCAACGCCGCGACGCTCGGGCTGGACCCGCTCGACGTGATCCGGCGCAACCTGATCCCGGCGGAAGCCTTCCCGCACCGCACCGCACCGCACCGCGACTGGGGCGCTCTACGATTCGGGCGATTACCAGCGCGCCCTCGACGAGGCCGTCCGCGATGGTCATCTCGACGCTCTGCGCCGCCGCCGCGAGGCGGCACGGGCGGAGGGCGGTCGCACCGGCATCGGCTTCACCGCCGCGGTCGAGCCTAGCGTCTCGAACATGGGCTACATCACGACGGTGACCACCGCCGCGGAGCGCGAAGGCCGGCCCGACGAACGGCGCGCAGGCGCACCATCGCGACGAGATCCTCCTCGTGCCCGGCCTTCCGCACGGGGGCGGGTCAACGTCCCAGGAGAGACGCACGTAGAAGCCCGACGCCCGCATGCACGCGACGCGCTCCTCGAACGAGCGGGTACGGTCGCGGTCGTGCGGCAGCGTAGAGCAGGCGCGGCTCGACGCCTCCCGCCGGATCTCCTCGATTCTCGTCCGCCGCTCGGATTCGAGGCCCGGGATCTGCACGCTCGCTGCGCACCAATCGTAGACGGTGTGGTGGAGCCACCGGTGCACACCACAGGCGTCCGGGTTCATGGCCACACTGCGCCGGCTTGGAAGTAGAGGGCCTCGATCCGGGCAATCTCGGGTCAGCCGAACGCTCCTCCGAAAATGGCCTGCACATCGATAACGTCGACCATGCCAGGCCCGCCGCGGGCCATCTCCATGGCTCCCGCGAGCATGGCGCAAACTAAGATCATGCCGAGTCTGTCTATCGGCTTATGGAAGCTGCCAGGGACCGGAAATCCGGCATCACCGAGATCGCTGTACCAGGCGCCCAATCAGTCATCATGATGCTAACTCTGCGCGCCTTCGATCACATGACGATTGATTTAATTGTTATCGTCGGCTATAACCGCAAAAACAAGAATCTCCATCTCTTAATTCGTCAGCATAATGCTGCTCTTCCCTGTCGATCACAGGGACATACTTGGCGAGCGCGGATTGCCTCGACCTTAACGTTTCGCTGCCCCTCCCCCCGCCGCAAAGGCGGCGGGGTTAACCATCCGTCAGCGTTCGCCGGGGCGAGGGGCGTGGCCTGGATCGGGACATATCGGGCAAGGTAGGCTCCCAGATCGGCGCGTCCGGACCTGGAATCCGGATGCGGGACCAGCAAGCGTGCAGCAGAATCCGCCCGAGCAGCAGAAAGCCCCGGACGGGAGGTCCAGGGCTCCAAAACTTAAGTGGCTGACCCTATGAGGGAAAAGCCCGAATCTGATGGTAGCGGAGGAGGGATTTGAACCCCCGACACAAGGATTATGATCTGAGCTGAAAGCCCCCTACCCCACTGACCGGGATGAGCTTTTTTCTCGCTGCGCTAGGAGCGCGCTAGAATGCCCTCAGAGGCTTCAAGGCGATGCTGCTGCCCAAAGAGCTGGCCCAGCGTGTCCGCCGCTGGCCGTTTTCCGTTAAACGGAAGCGCCGCTAATTGATGATGGAGGAGCCGGGGTCACTGGCCAAATTTCGATGCCGGCTTTGCATTAAGGGCCGCCATCAGGTCGGCAGGTGCGGAACCGCCGCTCCCGACCCTTCTCGGTCCTTCGGAAGGTCCGCTTGCCGGCATTCTGATCGATTCCGAACGACGGAGCCTGGCCTTAAGCAGAATGGCCGCTTTCGAACACCTAGCTCTCAATAGATTGCAGCTTTGACTCCGCCCAGCAGGGTCGGAACCTCCCTCCGAGATTGCGTGCAGAGTTCCAGCTCTAGGACGTCTTATCAAAGCACTCGATGAGCATCTGAGTGAGGATCCGCACCGTTCGCACAGGATGCTGACCAGGAGGCCGAACGACGAATAATCCTGCCGGCGGGATCGGGTAGCGGCTCATGACGGGGACGAGCGCTCCGGACGCGAGTTGCTGCTCGATGAGCCTCTCCGGAAGATAAGCAATCCCGAGCCCGGCCGTCGCCGCGGCGACGAGTGCCGTCCCGTTGTCGGCCTTGAATCTTCCCTGCGGACGGATGGTGATGGTCTTTCGGCCATCCATGAACTGCCAGGCTTCGGTGCCCTGCATGAGAGCTTGGTGGTCGAGCAATTCACCGGGTGTCTCGGGCGCGCCGTGGGCGCTGATATAGTCCGGACTGGCGACAAGCTTACCGTAGATGGGACCAACGCGCCGAGCGATCAGGTTTGAGTTTTCAAGATGACCAAGCCTCACCCCGCAATCGAAGCCTTCGGCGACGAGATCTGCGAAGCGGTCGCTGTAGCAGACTTGAAGTTGGAGATGCGGGTGACGACGAGCCATATCCGCGAAGACGGCCGCCAGGTGGGTCGGGCCGAAGGAGAGCGGCGCGGCGACCCGTAGCCGACCACGAACGTCCCCGGCAGGCAGGATCGCCTCCTTAGCACTATCGATCTCGGCGCAGACTTTGGCTGCATGATCCCGGAACGTCGCTCCCGCTTCCGTAAGCGCAGCGCCCCGGGTGGTCCGCGCGAGCAACTGCACGCCCAGGTCGGACTCGAGACGCGCTAGCCGACGGCTCACGATCGATTTGGAGACACCGAGGCGCCGTGCCGCGGGTGTTACGCCTCCAGCATCCGCAATCTCCACAAAGGTTCTCAGCTCTTCGATGTCCAATGCGGCGTTCCCGATTTCGCGACACAGTGTGTCCTCAATCGACGCTATCGTAGCGCGAAACGCAAGGGCACTGTCGGTCCGGCATCGCCTCAGGCGGCGCATGTCTCTCCGAACTCGATCTTATTCGACGGCAGCAAAGGATCGTCATGACCGTTCGCAATGGCCTTGCATCGCTTATTCGCCCAAAAGACTCGATCCTCGTCCTGATCGACCACCAGCCCTACCAGCTCGCAGGCCTGAACAGCCACGATCCGCACATGGTGGTCAACAACACGACGGCTCTGGCGAAAGCCGCGAAGGTGTTTGGCGTTCCTACAATCCTGACAAGCGTGCTTGCCGACCGGGGCGGAGTCGTTTTTCCACAGGTGACCGAAGTCTTTGCGGGCCAGGAGGTGATCGACAGAACGCTCATCAACACTTGGGAGGATGAGAAGGTCGTGGACGCGGTCAAGGCGACGGGTCGCAAGCAGCTGATTATCGCGGGGCTTTGGACCGAAGTCTGTGTCGCGATGCCGGCAATCCAGGCGGCCGGCGAAGGGTGGGACGTCACGGTGGTCGCCGACGCCTGCGGCGGTGTCTCGATCGAGGCCCACGAGGTCGCCATTCACCGCATGATCCACGCCGGCGTGAACATGATGACCTGGCTGGCGGTGATGGCCGAATGGCAGCGCGACTGGGCCCGGCTGGACACGGCAGTCGGGGTCACCGAAGTCCTTAAGCAACACGCTGCGGGCTGCGGGATCGCATATCTTTGGGAGCAACAGCTGCTCAACACGCCGGTCCCGAGCGCTGCAAGCTGATCCGAGCACGAGAACCCTTGGCGCAGGCGGGCCTGATCCGGTGACTGCGCGGCGCTGGACTCGCTACCGCGATGAGGTCTCGGGTCCTCGCTCAACGGCGGACGACCGATACCGCAGCTCACCGATTTCGGCCACGGCGTGCGGCGTTCCGGAACCAGCGACACAGCCCCGATGCGACTCGGAACAACTCTGTTAACATAAATTCGAAATTACAGTCTTGTATCGGAGAGGAATGCAAATCTATGAAGAAGCTAGCAAGCTCGGCAATCAGGAACGCAGATGCCGCATCAGTCCAAACCGACATCGAGAACGTACTTCTCGCCTATGAGACGGCGCTGAACGCCTCGGACCTTGACAAAGTGCTGAGCGTATTCGCGCCCGACGGCGTCTTCATGGCTCCCAATAGCCCTTCGACGGTCGGCGCCGATGCGATACGGGCTGCCTACAACGGCATTTTTCAGACGATCACCTTCGATACCGAGTTAACGGTCGAGGAGGTCGTGCAGGTCGCTCCGGACTGGGCTTTTGCTCGCACCAGCTCGAACGGACACGTAACTGTCAACGCAATCAAACAGCGCGTTCCCGACGCCAACCACGAGCTGTTCATTCTGCACAAGGGCTATGGCGACGCGTGGAAGATTGCACGTTATTCGTTCGCAACAACGAATCCGCCGCCCCAATAATCGAGGGTCTGCAACGTCTATCAAATCAAGGAGGCGCGTGCGGTGGACTGGACCGCGATCTTGCCCGTCAGCAATTCCGTCCAGTCCATTGTGGTCGTGATTAGGCGTGGTAGGTGATCCTTGATGAGGTCCTGGCAAGGGCGCCTGACGATCGTCGCCGTCCTCTCGGCGTTCTCGACAGCATCGCACGCGCAGAACTCCTCACCCGACGTCGGCGGTTTCTCACTCAGCCGCGAGATCGACCAGCGTCTGAACACGATCCGCGATCGGTCGGATGATCTGTTCGTGGCCGTGGCTAACGTCCCCGAAGCGACTGGCCGAGCTGCGGAGATGCTCGTCGCCGATGAGCGCATGACGCCGAGAGGGCTCGTTACTCGGCTCAGCCTACTCTGGCTGGGTGGGTGGCTCGCCGAGCGGCTGTTCTGGCGCTGGTCCGCTGTCTGGATGCGGCGGATCGCCGATAGCCCCCTCGCGACACCGCGCCAGAGGGCCGCCGCACAGGCACAGCGCCTCCTGTTCGCTCAGAGTCTCGTCGTCTGCTTCGCGGCCGGTTCCTGCCTTTCCTACCTCGTCGCCGCCCCCCCGGGCGCGGCAGGCGTCATGGCCCTCAACGCGCTCCTGGCCATCCTCGCGGTGCGCAGCGCCCGCGTGGTCGGCCGCTTCCTGCTCGCCCCCGGCGGTGCACGGCTTCGCCTCGTCGCCCTGTCGACGGTCGCGGCGTGGCGCGCGCAGCGGGGCGCAACAGCCATAGCCTTCGTCGCGGCTGCGGGCCTCCTATGGTCGGCCATGCTGCGATTGGGTGGCGACGACGCGACCGTTGCCGATGCCGTCGCGCATGCGACGCTGCTGCTCACCGCATTGCTGGTGCCCTTCGCGATCGGTGCGGTCGTCCTGTCCTCACGAGGGCCGGACGGGCGCTCGCCACGGCCGGCAGCTGTTGCCATGGCGCTTGTTCCGGCGATCTCGTGGTTGCTGTCGCAGGCCGGTCTTTCCGGAGCCGCCTGGGCTGTCCTGGTGCTGGGCCTCGCGCCGGCTCTGTCCCTCGTGCTGGGCGATGCAGCCCGGACGATCGCGTTCGGCCCGAATCGCTCCGGCACGTTCAGCCGTGAGGAACGCATCGTTGCGCGCGCGGCGCGCAATATTGCCTTCATCGCGGCCCTGCTCCTCTTGGTCGAAGGCCGTCCCGGTGCGGAGGGGGCTTTGGGCTTACCGATGACGGCCGAGATCGGGTCGGCTTTGCTGATCCTGCTCGGGACGGATCTCGCGTGGCAAATCATCAGCAGCCTGATCGACCGCGGTCTCGCTCGCGTAGGGAAAGACCGGCGTGCGGATCGCCTCGCCACGGTCCTGCCGGCCTTCCGAACAGGGGTGCTCGTCGCCCTAGCGGCCACGGCAGCCCTGAGTATGGCCTCGACCTTCGGCTTGCGGATCGGGCCGCTCCTCGCGGGCGCAGGCGTCGTTGGCCTAACCATCGGTTTCGGCGCGCAGGCCCTGGTGCGCGACGTCATCGCCGGATTATTTCTGTTGCTGGATGACGCGTTCCGTGTCGGCGAGACCATCGAGAGTGGCAGCCTGCAAGGCCAAGTCGAGGCGTTCTCGTTGCGCTCTGTGCGGCTGCGCGATGACAACGGGCACATGCACACCGTCGCGTTCGGCGAACTCAAGGCGGTCACGAACTTCTCGCGGGATTGGGCCGGTCTGGAAGTGCCGGTCTACGTGTCGCCCGGCGTGTCCTACGAGGCGGCTGCCGACGTCATCAGAGCCGCGATCGACGAGGTCGAAGCGGATGCAGACCTCGTATCATTGCTGATGGCGACACCGCGTTTTCTGGGGGCGACGGCACTGTCGGAGACCTCTGTCCGGTTCGCGGTGTCGATCCGCACGGTGCCCGGCAGCCAGGCACGTGTGAGATCGGAACTGCTGCGCCATGTCCTGTCGAATGCCGCCGCAGCGAATGTCGCGTTGGGCACCAGCCGGCCAGCCGCTTGACCGTATCGGAGAGGCAGACATCAGAAGCCTGGTGCCGAACTCGTTTGCGACCAGCGCCCGTCGCGCCCCACGCTACGGCCGACCTCGTAGAGCTGTGACATGTATCGACGGTCAAAGTTTCCGTCTGCCACCCCGTTGAAGCTCTCGGGTATTGCGCTGTAATGGAAACGCGTGCGACTCGCGCGCGCGGCTCGTGCTAAGTTGCCGAGATCTGCGAGGCTCTGCCCCTTGATGAGAGCGGCGATGGACCGCGTCGCGATCGAAAGCGTCTTCTCTTCCGAGGTTTGATACTCCGGCCCCAGCTTGCCGTTCCGGACGACATACAGCGTGCGTGCACGGGTGTGCCCGAACATTTGCAGCTCGATGTCCTCAAGCCGCATCTGAGGCGGAGCGAAAAAGACCTGGGAAGAAACGCCGCCGTCCACGTGCAGTTCGTCGTAGTCGCGACTGTCTCCGGCAGTCACCCGGATGCGCTGCGGCGGGAACACCGCGGGGATGGCGGAGGAAGCCAGGAGAAGCCGTACGAACAGCTCGCGGCGAGCGCTCCGATCGCCGGCAGCGATCGCCGTGAGGTCCCAGATGACCGGGCGTTGCGCGTCGAGGTTGGTCGTTTGCACCAGCAGGCGTCGTCCAAGCCGTCCCTCAGCCGCGATGCGGTCGAGGAAGTCATCCGTGACGTAGCGCTCGATAAGGCGGCGCAACGGCGCCGTATCGTTCATGGACGCGCCGAGAAGGCCGAGCGGACCGTTGCTGCGGTAGAGATCGTCATCGCCGTAGGCCGTGTAGATCTCGGCGAGGCTATCGTCGTAGGCCGGACCAAGGAACGCGAAGGGCGCGGCGAGCGCGCCGGTTGAGACGCCGGTCACGACCTCGAAGACGGGCCGCGTACCTCGCTCGGTCCATCCCTTGAGCAGGCCGGCCGCGTAGGCCCCATCGCCTCCACCCCCGGAGATAGCTAGGAAATCGGCCCGCGTCGCGACGGTCGGCTGGTTCGCTAGTGCGGTGTTGCGCAGCTGCCCGTACTGCCGCGTGAGCCCGGCTCGCAGATCAGGCGTCACCGCGTCTCCCCAAAATCGAATGCTGTTGGGGAAGCCTTCCGGGCGCGCGCCGACCGAGAGGGCGGACGGAAGCGGCTGCCGCGGCTCCATGGCGACGCAACCCTGCAATACAATGAAGCAGGCCGCAAACACGGCCATTCGCAGACCTAATTTCTCATTCACGGAGGCGTCTTCCTAGCGGATAGCGCCTACCGTGCCTGAACTGGTCACTAAGGCCAAGCTTGTCCGAGCGACCTGCGAAGCGAGCATGTGAGATGTCGTCCAAGCTTGATGGTTGATTGATCGAGCTGACGGAGCAGATCTAAGGCTCTGTGTCGGAAGGTGAAAATCTCTCGCGGAAGACGGTCGGCCACGGCATTCGAGCAGCCGCTTGCCGCGTCACGTTCCTGATCGCGCGACACCATTTCACCAAATGAGGAACGAGGCGCCGTCGCTTGTGCTGATCGGAGAGCGCCCGACGGAAGCGCCGCGTGGTCTATGGTCGCCGAACCTGATCTGCTGCGTGAGCGAGAGGATGAAGGATTGTAGAACCGATCTTAGAAATAAATGGCGTAAAGTCATCTGAGATATTTCTGGGCTTCCCGGTCGCCAACCTGCCACTCGCGCGACAGTAATCTGTGCCACCGTCGCGTCGATGTCCGATTCAGAGAAGCCTGCACCGGCTGAGGAACAATCTGGATGGGCGCCAAGCCGAATGTCAGCTTTCGTCCTCCTGGCCAAGGACGGCTCCCCACCCCCAGCAGACCTTCGATCTGTGAACGTTCCGATAATGCACAC
The DNA here is from genome assembly GCF_053764715.1 of Methylobacterium sp. Gmos1. Lineage (NCBI taxonomy): Bacteria > Pseudomonadati > Pseudomonadota > Alphaproteobacteria > Hyphomicrobiales > Methylobacteriaceae > Methylobacterium > Methylobacterium sp. Gmos1. The sequence goes on from NZ_JBSNCC010000014.1 coordinate 165,532, forward strand.
ACCGTAGGAAGAAGCGGACCTAAGACGGCGGCTACTGTCGTTACGGCCTGCGATGCGTCAGGATCGCCCCGGAGCTCGCATGAGCCTCCGATGCGCCAACACTCCTACCCGAGGTGTCTTGATGTCGTTCGAAACGATGGGGGACCAGCGGCGAGGCACATGCCAGGTGCTCGGTCGGATCGACCATCGAGCCCGGCTGGTCATCGAACGACGGATCAACGGCGCCGGCTCTCACCCGACGCAAGCCTACCCCTGCAACGAACTCATCGTGATGCTGGGCGGGCACGCGGTCGTACGGCGGAGCGGTGACGGCAAGAACGAGAAGTGCCTCGCCAAGGCCGGAACGGCCTGGACCGGACCCGTCGGCTTCATGGAGAAGGCGGAGCTTTCTAAAGCGATCTCGTGTCTCCACGTGTGCCTGCCGCCGGCATTGATCGAGCATAGCGCCCTTGCGGATTACGGCATCGATGCCTCCCTGATCGAGCTGGCCTTCGTCGGGGGCTTGGCTGACCCACTCCTCGTTACCTTCGCGCGAGCCTTCGAGGGCTTGCTGGACAAGCCGCCAATGCCGACGAACCGCTTGTTCGTCGACGGTCTGACGACCGCGCTGGCCGCCTACATGATCGCCAATTACACGGTCGACCGCTGGAAGCCGTCTACGGCGGCGCAGAAGCTCGACGAGCGCCGGCTCAAACGCGTGACCGACTACGTCGACGCTCACTACGCCGAACCCATCCCGCTCGAACGACTTGCAGCCGAGGCCTACCTCAGTCCCTTCCACTTCTCGCGCCTGTTTCGCGAGGCGACCGGTCTGACCCCACATCGCTACGTGACCGAACGGCGCGTCCGTGCGGCCCAGGAGGCGTTGGCGCTCGACCGGGCCACGCTCCTCGAGGTCGCGGTCGACCATGGCTTTGGCTCCCAGGACAACTTCACGCGGGTCTTCCGGAGGAGCACCGGCCTGACGCCCGGGCAATACCGGACCATGTTCCGCCGCTAGGACGGCCCGAGCGTGGTTGCTCTCGCCGAACATCGCAAGATCGGCCGGTAAGCTCGCAAGGACGGTCGATACGCTGGCGCTGCTGGACTGTAGACCGTCATGCAAGGCTTGGCAGCACGGGCGGGTGAGACCTATCGCGTCTCCCCGCTTGAAGACGCCAGCCCCGATGTCGCTCTGAATTCCGCACCTCGGAGAAGCCATGACCATCAGGGACGCCCTGCTCGCCGGCCCGCTCGGCTTCGGCGCCGCACCTCTCGGCAACATGTTTCGCGACATCCCCGACGACGAGGCAGAAGCTACGGTCGACGCAGCTTGGAAAGCTGGCACGCGCTACTTCGACACCGCGCCCTTCTACGGGAGTGGGCTGTCGGAAATCAGGCTCGGCAAGGCCCTGTCGAAGTATCCGCGCGACGGCTACCGCCTCAGCACCAAGGTCGGGCGCATCATCCTCGACGAGGTCGAGACCGGGGCACGCGACCAAGGCGAGAAAGGCGAGATCTTCAAGTACGGGCGCCCGAACAAGGTCGTCTACGACTACACGGCCGATGGCGCAAAGCGATCTATCGAGGACAGCTTGAAGCGCATGGGCGTCGACCGGCTGGACTTCGTCTGGGTGCACGATATCGCCAGGGACTTCCATGGCGACAAGTGGATCCGCCTGTTCGAGCAGGCACGCACCGGCGCCTTTCCCGTCCTCGACCGACTGCGCGACGAGGGTGTGATCAAGGCCTGGGGCTTGGGTGTGAACAACGTCGAGCCGGTGGAGCTCTTGCTCTCACTCGACGACGTGCGCCCGAATGGCACCCTGCTGGCGGGTCGCTACACGCTCCTCGATCATGGAAAGGCTCTTCAGCGCCTGATGCCCGCCGCCGTCGAGAAGAAGGTCGAGATCGTCATCGGTGGCCCGTACAGCTCCGGCGTCCTCGCGGGCGGCAAACACTTCGAGTACGGCTCGGTACCGCCGCAGATCGCCGCCAAGGTCGCGACCATAAAGCAGTTGTGCGGCCGATACGGTGTGCCGATCAAAGCCGCAGCACTTCACTTCTCGCTGGCCCATCCCGCATCCGCGGCGGTCATCCCCGGTGCGAGCCGTCCGGAGCGCATCGCCGAGGACCATGCCGCCATCACTTCCGAGGTGCCTCAAGAGTTCTGGCGCGACCTGCGCCGGAGCGGCGTCGTGGCGCCGGACGCGCCTCTCCCGTCCGGGCAGTAGGGGGCGATCATGGCGACGGCATCGGCAAGCGTCGAGATCCCAGCTCCCGCGTCCGAGGTATGGCAGCTCATCGGCGGGTTCGGCTCCCTGCCCGACTGGCTGCCGTACATCCTCAAGTCCGAGCTACATGAGGGTGGCCGCGTCCGGCACTTGGCGAACCCGGACGGCGGCGTCATCGTAGAGCGGCTGATGGCCTTCGACGAGGCGGGACGGAGCTACAGCTACCATATCCTCCAGTCGCCCTTCCCGCAGAGGGATTACCTCTCGACCTTGCGGGTCCAAGAGACCGGCGACGGCCAACGGTCACGGGTCGAGTGGTCCGGCGAGTTTCAGCCGATCGGGGTGAGCGACGCGGAGATCTCGACGCTCTTCCAGGGCATCTACGAAGATGGCCTTGCCGCTCTACGGAAGAGCTACGCCGACAGCCTGGATCGCCAGGGACAGCGATGACACTGCCAGCGATTGCCGGGTCGCCAAGGCCTACGAGTTCGCCGCCTCCTCGTTCGTGTCGGCGTTCGTGATGTTGATCAACCGGCGTATCGGCGCCAAGCCCGCGCCGAAGCGCGACGTGCCCCAGAGCATTGAGTGCCGGTCGTCCGCCCGCACAGGGCCTTCCCGCGCTGTGGCTTGAGCCGACGCGGGACAGCCTCGTGCCGGAGCCTCCCTTAATCCACGACCTTGAGGTCGTTCACATTCACGTCGCCATCCTGGGTGGTGAAGCTCGGTGCCCGGCCGTTTGACTGGGAGACGCCGCTGATGCGGTGGTCGCCGCTATCGTAGGTAGCCAGCTTGCCGTCGGTCTCGACGAGGAGCCGCTGCTTATCGGGGAAGAACGCGTAGCGCATGTTGTTCTGGCCACCGCTGGTCGAGGGCTGGCCAAGCTCCTGCGGCCACCAGGGCTCCGAGCCCTTCATCGGCTTCATGGGTTCCATGGGCTTCATCGGTTCCATAGCGCTCGGTCCTCTGGCGGGATGTCTGAAGCCAAAGCTACGCTCGAAGCGCCGAAAAGTTTCCCATAAAGCGAGGACGGCGAATAAAGCGAGGACGGCGAAATCTGTTGTTGAGCTTGTCGTTCGAGGACGTTGGGATAGGCGCCAGGATCGCTGCGGAAGCGGGCAAGCTGGGTTCGGGCCTGCCTGCGGATATTGAGGGTCCCGCATTAGCGGAGCTGCTCGTTTCAAGCTTGAAGCCGTCATGCTGGGCTCAGGATGCTCCAGGGTCAGTAGGGCGATGTAGCAGCTGCCCCAGCTGCTGTAGGTCCCTCGAACGCGCTGTACGACGCTCCTGGCGCTTGAGCGCTAACCGCCCTACCCTTCGCTAGACATGGGGCGAACTGCCCCCTTGTGACGCTGCTCGCTCTGAGCCCTCGACGTCTCCATGCGCTCGCCACTCACGGCGGCAGCAAAGCCCCAAAAGGCTCGCTGCTGGTCGTGTCCCTTGGAGTGGTGTAGCTGAGCGAGAGCGGGAGAGCCCGCCTGCGCGCCGTCACAGCGCTGTAGCAGGCGGGGTCTCTCGCGGGGGTGGCCATCGGCGGTGACGGGTTAGGATC
>NZ_JBSNCC010000015.1:0-156372 GCF_053764715.1 Methylobacterium sp. Gmos1
TGTCCAATATTCCCCACTGCTGCCTCCCGTAGGAGTCTGGGCCGTGTCTCAGTCCCAGTGTGGCTGATCATCCTCTCAGACCAGCTACTGATCGTCGCCTTGGTGAGCCGTAACCTCACCAACCAGCTAATCAGACGCGGGCCGATCCTTCGGCAGTCAAGCCTTTCCCCATAAGGGCGTATCCGGTATTAGCTCAAGTTTCCCTGAGTTATTCCGAACCGAAGGGCACGTTCCCACGCGTTACTCACCCGTCTGCCGCTGACACCACAAGGATGCCCGCTCGACTTGCATGTGTTAAGCCTGCCGCCAGCGTTCGCTCTGAGCCAGGATCAAACTCTCAAGTTGAAGAGCTGACCATAGCTGATCACAACATAAACGGAAGCACACAATCGACCGGCGTTTCCACCTGATCGTGTGAGCACCGAAACGTCAGACCAGCATCATCCTACTCACGACTGATTTCGAAGAAATCAGCCCGCAGGGACGACGCCGTCCACGCTTCTCTTTCTCGTATGAACTTGTCAAAGAGCCGATCGGGCCGAAGCCTGATCCTGTACCCTAAAGAACAGAAAGCAGCGCCGGGTTGCCCTGGCCCTTGCTTCACCGTCTCTGAGGAAGTCCTTCGGGCTGAGCCGTATGTCTCGGCGCCCCGTCGGTGAGCGGTCGTTTAAGGGTCGCCGGCTCGCCTGTCAACTCGTTCGAGGCGGGAACCGCGCTCCGCACCGATTCGGCAGCCGGAAAAGCCCACTGGCTTGCCGGGGCGCTCCGCTTTGAGTCCCCTCCCCGCTCCGAAGACAGGACGGCCAGACAGGCTTTGGCTGGGGACGAGCGGCCGCAGAATGCGGGAAGCCCGCGCTCCGGGTGGAGCGCGGGCTTCCGATCAGTCGATGCAGGTCGGGCCGTCAGCGCGGGGCGCGGTCGAGCCAGCCGATCGAGCGGCCGTCGCGGTTGCCGCCGCCGCCGGCCGGGCGCTGCTGACGGTTGCCGTCGGGGCGCTGGCCGCCCTGGGGACGGCCCTGCTGGCCCTGCTGGCCCTGCGGGCGACCCTGCCGGCCCTCGTTCCCGCCGCGGCCGTCATGGGCCCTCTGCTCGCGGTGCTCCTGCGGTCGGCCGGCGCCGTGGCGTGGCTGGCCCTGGCCGCCGCCGGGGCGCCCCTGGCGCTGGCCGGGCTGCTGGCCCTGGCGCCCGCCGCCGGGACGCTGGTTGCGCGGGCCCGAACCGGGCTGGCGCCGGTCGCGCTCGGCCTCGGCGACCGCCTGGGCGGCCTCCTCGCGGCTTGGGGGCACGAAGCCCTCGGGGATCGCCATCACCGGCACCTTCTGGCGGGTCAGGCGCTCGATGTCGCGCAGGTAGGCCTTCTCCTCGTCGTTGCAGAACGAGATCGCCAGCCCGTCCTTGCCAGCGCGCGCGGTGCGGCCAATGCGGTGGACGTAGGCCTCCGGCACGTTCGGCAGGTCGAAGTTGACGACGTGCGACACGCCGTCGACGTCGATGCCGCGGGCGGCGATGTCGGTTGCCACCAGCACCCGGCAGGTGCCGGCGCGGAAGGCGGCGAGCGCCCGCTCGCGCTGCGGCTGCGACTTGTTGCCGTGGATCGCCGCCGAGCCGATGCCGTCGCGCTCGAGGCCGCGCACCACGCGGTCGGCGCCGTGCTTGGTGCGGGTGAAGACCAGCACCCGGTCGATCGACTCGTCGCGAAGGATGGTGGCGAGCAGCGACTGCTTCGAGCCGGTCGGCACGAAGACGACTTTCTGGTCGACCCGCTCGGCGGTGGTGGCGACCGGGGTCACCGCGACCTGGACCGGGTTCTTCAGGTACTGGTCGGCGAGCCCGGCGATGTTCTTCGGCATGGTGGCCGAGAAGAACAGGCTCTGGCGCTCGGCCGGCAGCAGCTTCACGATGCGCTTCAACGCGTGGATGAAGCCGAGGTCGAGCATCTGGTCGGCCTCGTCGAGGACGAGGTACTCGACGCCGTCGAGGGTGAGCGAGCGGCGGTCGATCAGGTCGAGGAGCCGGCCCGGGGTGGCGACCAGCACGTCGACGCCGCCCGCGAGCGCCCGCTCCTGGCGGCCGATGGTGACGCCGCCGAACACCACCGTGGTGGTGAGCTTCAGGAACTGGCCGTATTCCTTGAAGCTGTCGGCGATCTGGCTCGCCAGCTCGCGGGTGGGGGCGAGTACCAGCACGCGGCAGCTGCGGCGCGGCGCCGGCCGGCCGGCATTCTCGGTGGCGAGGCGGTGCAGGATCGGCAGCGCGAAGGAGGCTGTCTTGCCGGTGCCGGTCTGGGCGATGCCGCACAGGTCCTTGCCCTGCATGGCCGGCGGGATCGCCTGCGCCTGGATCGGGGTCGGCGTGACGTAGCCGGCCTGGGCGAGCGCCTTCAAGAGCGGCGCCGCGAGGCCGAAATCGGTGAACTGGGTCAAGGGAATCTTCTTGGAATTTGGCAGCGGGATCGCCGCAAGGCGCGCGCCATGCACGGCCTTCATCGCGATCCTATGTCGGGAGACCGCCCGCGTGATGGAGCGATCCGAAGGGATCAGCGATTAAGAGAGGGCCGGGCCTGCCGCGCAGGTGCCGCGGCGAAATCCGTCACGCAGCCCTCTCGAGCGGACCGCGATCGGCCGCTGACGCTGCAATCCGCCATATGGCGTTGTGCGGGTGCGAAGTCAATTGGTGGACGCTGCGTCGCGAACGCACCTCCCCTGCGGCGAACGCTTGCTCCGGGGCATGCCCGGTGATTGATGAGGCGGCAGAGGTCCCCGAGCCGGAGCCGCCGTCATGTCCGCCCGCCACCCCGCCCTCGCCCGCGCCGAAGCCTTCGCCGCCGCCTATGCCCTGCGCCGGCCGCTCGTCCTCGCCCCGATGGCCGGAGCCTGCCCGCCGGCGCTCTCGGTCGCGGTGATGCGGGCGGGGGGCCTCGGGGCCTGCGGGGCCTTGCTCATGCAGCCGGCCGCGATCCTGGCCTGGGCCGATGCGGTGCGCGAGGCGGGGCCCTTCCAGATCAACCTCTGGATCCCCGATCCCGCCCCGGCCCGCGACCCCGCCCACGAGGCGCGGTTGCGCGCCTTCCTCGGCCGTTTCGGCCCGGCGGTGCCGCCGGAGGCCGCGGACGCCGCGCCGCCCGACTTCGCCGCGCAAGTCGAGGCGCTGATCGAGGCCCGGCCGCGAGTCGTCTCCTCGATCATGGGGCTCTACCCGCCGGACTTCGTCAGCCGTCTCAAGGCGCGCGGCATCGCCTGGTGGGCCACCGTCACGACGGTGGCGGAGGCGCTGGCCGCTGAGGAGGCCGGGGCCGACGCGGTGGTGGCGCAGGGCGCCGAGGCCGGCGGCCATCGCGGCGCGTTCGATGCGGCACGAGCCGAGGCCGGGGCGGTCGGCCTGATGGCGCTGCTGCCGGCGGTGGTCGATGCGGTGCGGGTGCCGGTCATCGCCACCGGCGGCATCGCCGATGCGCGCGGGGCCGCGGCGGCGCTACTCCTCGGGGCCAGCGCCGTGCAGGTCGGCACCGGCTTCCTGCGCTGCCCCGAGGCCGGAATTCCCGCGGCATGGGCCGAGGGCCTCGGGCGGGCACGCCCCGAGGACACACGGCTCACCCGCGCCTTCAGCGGCCGCACCGGTCGTAGCCTCGCGACGGACTACGTCGCGGCCGCCGCCGGGCCGGAGGCGCCGGCGCCCGCCCCCTACCCGGTCCAGCGCGGCCTGACGCAGGCGATGCGCGAGGCGGCGGTGAAGGAGGGCGATCTCGGCCGGATGCAGGCCTGGGCCGGGCAGGCGGCGGGATTGGCGCGGGCGATGCCGGCGGGTGAAATGGTCGGGGAGATCTGGGAGGGGGTGCAGGGGCTCCTGGCTTGAGCCCCTACTCCTCCGCCGCCAGGGGCTTGGCCACATCCTCCAGCGACTTCCGCTCCGCCGCCACGCCCCAGATCCCCGCGACCGCCCCGGCCGCGATCATCAGCACGGACGCCAGCAGGTAGCCGCCGAGGATCGCGTCGCGGGAGTGGCCCTCGATCAGCACCCCGAACAGGGCCGGCCCCACCGCCCCGACCGAGGTACCGACGGCGTAGAACAGCGCGATGGCAAGCGCCCGGATCTCCAGGGGAAACACCTCGCTCACCGTCAGGTAGGCCGAACTCGCCGCGGCGGAGGCAAAGAAGAACACCGCCATCCAGCAGACGGTCAGGGTCGTCGCGGTGACGATCTCCTGCTGGAAGGCCCACCCGCTGAGCGCCAGCAGCACGCCCGACATCCCGTAGGTGAAGGCGATCATCGGTTTGCGGCCGAGCGTATCGAATAGCCGCCCGAGCAGCACCGGACCAAAAAAATTGCCGGCGGCGAAGGGCAGGATGTACCAGCCGACCCCGTCCGCCGGCACCCCGTAGAAATCGATCAGGATCAGCGCATAGGTGAAGAAGATCGCGTTGTAGAAGAACGCTTGCGCCGACATAAGCGCCAGCCCCACCCAGGCCCGTTGCCGGTAGGCCTTGAGGGCGGCAAACACCTCGGCGAGCGGCGTGTGGCTGCGCTGGCGCAGGCGCGCCTTCGGGAACGGGCCGTCGCTCAGGGCGTGGCCCTCGGCCCGGAAGCGCGCCTCGATCCCGGCGACCAGCGCCTCGGCCTCCTCGTGGCGCCCATGGGTCATCAGCCAGCGCGGGCTCTCGGGGATCCAGGTGCGAAGGAACAGGATGACGAGGCCGAGGAAGGCGCCGAGCCCGAAGGCGACGCGCCAGCCGGTATCGGGCCCGAACAGGGCCGGATCGAGCACGATGAGCGAAGTGCCGGCGCCGAGCACCGCGCCAAGCCAGAAGCTGCCGTTGATGACGAGGTCGGTCCAGCCGCGGGCGCGGGCCGGGATCAGCTCCTGGATCGTCGAGTTGATCGCCGTGTACTCGCCGCCGATTCCGGCCCCGGTGAGGAAGCGGAAGAGGCAGAAGCTCCACAGATTCCAGGACAGGCCGGTGGCGGCGGTGGCCGCGAGATACACCGCCAGGGTGATGAAGAAGAGCTTCTTCCGCCCCAGACGGTCGGTGAGCCAGCCGAACCCCACCGCCCCCAGCACCGCGCCGGCGAGGTAGCTCGACGTGGCGAGCCCGATCTCGGCGTTGGAGAACCGGAGCGTCGGGCTCGCCTTGAGGGCGCCGGCGAGCGCCCCGGCGAGCGTCACCTCAAGCCCGTCGAGCACCCAGGTGATGCCGAGCGCCAGCACCACCAGGGTGTGGAACCGGCCCCAGGGCAGCCGGTCGAGCCGGGCCGAGACGTCGGTCTCGATCACGCCGCCGGGGGCGGTGCGGGTCGCGGGAGAGGGCGTCATCGGGAACTGTTCCGGCGGGGCGGGGCCTGTCCCGACAAGATGGCACCCCGATCCGCGCCGGGAACCCGCAACACGCCGGAAACCTTCGCGCGCCTTATCCTTTGGCGCCGACCGGCTTGAACACGCCGGTCGCGGTCGCCACCACCCGCCCGGCCTCGTCGCGGATCTCGGCGTCGCAAAAGAGGATCGACTGCCCGGCCCGCGCCATCCGGCCTTCCGCCAGGAGCACGCCGTGTCCGGGCGAGAGGAAGCGGGTCTGCATGTCGAGGGTCACCACCGGCCGGCCGGCGGTGAGGCGCGCCACGGTGCCCATGGCGATGTCGAGCAGCGTGCAGATGATGCCGCCATGGGCGATGCCAAGGTTGTTGCCGTGCTGCGGCCCGAGTTCGAGGCGCAGGCGGGTGCGCCCCTCGACCATCTCCAGGGCCTCGATGCCGCAGAGCCGGGCGAACGGGATGTTCGCCCCGTAGATCATGCTGTCGTCCGCCGCGTCCATCGATCCGCTCCGTCCCGGTTGCTGCACCTATGCGGAGAGTTCGCCGGCCTGGCAATTCGCGCTATGAGGGGATCATGAGCGCTTCGCCCCCCTCCTCCTTCGTCCGCACCCGCTGGTGGTGGGTGCGTCACGCCCCCGTGCGGGGCGACGGCGGCCGCATCTATGGCGGCCAGGACATCGCGTGCGATTGCGGCGATGCCCACGTGTTCTCCGGCCTCGCGCCGGTGCTGCCCCGCGGCGCGGTCTGGGTCGCGAGCCATCTCGGCCGCACCCGCCAGACGGCGGAGGCGCTGTGGCAGGCCGGCGACTTCACGGTGGACGGGCGGGTGCCGCGCCTCACCGCCCTGCCCGCCCTCGCCGAGCAGAACCTCGGCGACTGGCAGGGCCAGGACCGGACGCGCTTCTTCGCCGAGCGCCAGCCCTCGGCGGCAAGCTACTGGTTCGCCCCCGCCGACGAGCGCCCGCCGGGCGGCGAGAGCTTCTCGGAGCTGTACGCCCGGGTGACCGCGGCGGTCGACGAGCTCACCGCCGAGCATAGCGGCCGCGATATCGTGGCGGTGGCCCATGGCGGCACGATCCGGGCGGCGATCGCCCAGGCGCTGAACCTCTCGCCCCAGGGCGGCCTCGCCTTCGCGATCGAGAATTGCTCGCTCACCCGCCTCGACCACTATGCCGGCCCCGACGGGACGGGCTGGCGCGTCGGGATGGTGAACGCCCAGCCCTGGCTCGGGGCGGCGGAGAGCGGGCCGGCCGCCTGAAGCGCGGCCATACCGGTTTTTCAGCGCCGCCCCGCTCCGGCGGCGGTTGACAACCGGGCCCCCTTGTCCGGACCATGCACCCGGGCGCCCTCGACGGCGTACCGCACGAACGAACGTCTTCGACGAAGGACGGACCGGGTGAGGACAACGCTTCTGGCGGCGGCGCTGGCCGTCGCGGTGCCGGGCATGGCTTGGCAGGGGGTGGCCTGCGCGCAGCCGGCGCCGGCCGTGGCTCCGCAAAAGATCTCCGATGGGGTGGTGCGCCTCGGCTTCCTGCTCGACATGTCGGGGCTCTACGCCGACGTGACCGGGCCCGGCAGCGCCGCGGCGGCCCGGATGGCGGTGGAGGATTTCGGCGGCACGGTGCTCGGCGCCCCCGTCGAGGTCGTCGTCGCCGACCACCAGAACAAGCCGGACATCGCAGCGGCCACGGCGCGAGCCTGGTTCGACACCGGTGAGGTCGACGCGATCCTCGACGTCGCGGCCTCCGCCACCGCGCTCGCCGCCGCCGACATCGCGAAGGCCAAGAACAAGGTGATCGTGTTCAACGGTCCCGGCGCGGTGCGGCTCACCAACGAGGCCTGCTCGCCGGTCTCGGTGCACTGGGCCTACGACACCTACGCGCTGGCCAATTCCACCGCGCAGGCCACCGTGAAGGCGGGCGGCGATTCCTGGTTCTTCGTCACCGCCGACTACGCCTTCGGCCAGGACCTGGAGCGCGACGCGGGCGCGGTGGTCAAGGCCAACGGCGGCAAGGTCCTCGGCGCGGTGCGGGTGCCGCTCAACACGCCCGATTTCTCGTCCTTCCTGCTCCAGGCGCAAGGGTCGGGCGCCAAGGTCGTCGGCCTCGCCAATGCGGGCGCCGACACCACCAACGCGATCAAGCAGGCCGCCGAGTTCGGCCTGACGCAAGGTGGGCAGAAGCTCGCGGGCCTCCTCGTCTACATCAGCGACGTCCACGGCCTGGGCCTCAAGGCGACGCAGGGGATGCTGCTGACCGAAGGGTTCTACTGGGACCTCAACGACGAGACGCGGGCCTGGTCGAAGCGCTACTTCGACCGCGTCGGCAAGATGCCGAACATGTCCCAGGCCGGCGTCTACTCGACGGTGATGCACTACCTGAAGGCCGTGCGGAAAGCCGGCACCGACGAGACCGCGGCGGTCATGAAGGCGATGCGCGAGACGCCGGTGGACGACTTCTACGCCCGCGGCGGGCGCATCCGGGAGGACGGCCGCATGGTCCACGACATGTACCTGTTCGAGGTCAAGACGCCGGAAGAGTCGAAGGGTCCCTGGGACCTGTACAAGCTCGTCGCGACGGTTCCCGGCGAGCAGGCGTTCCAGCCCCTGTCCGCCTCCCGCTGTCCCCTGGTGAAGAAATGACGATGCGCTGGCGCCGCCGCCCGGAGGGCTCGACCTGGGGCGATTTCGGCCCCGACGACGAGCTCGGCCGGCTGAACCTGCTGACCCCCGAGAAGGTGCGCCAGGGCGCGGCCGAGGTGCGGGAGGGCCTGACCTTCTGCCTCAGCCTGCCCCTCGACTTTCCGGGTGGGAACGTCCTCAATCCCCGCCGCCACCCGCCGCAGATCCGCCCGACGGTGCGGGCGAGCGGCCGGCCCAACATGAACTTCCCGGTGTGCGAGGAGGTGCCCGACGCGACCGACGTCATCAGCGACGACCTCGCGGTGCTCCACCTGCAATACTCGACGCAGTGGGACAGCCTCGCCCATGTCGGCTCGCTGTTCGACGTCGAGGGCGACGGCACCCCGCGCCCGGTCTACTACAACGGCTTTCGCGCCGGCTCCGACATCACCGGACCGACGACGCCGGAAGAGGCGGGGGCCCCCTCCCGCGCCAAGTCCCTCGGCATCGAGCGGCTGGCCGAGCGCGGCATGCAGGGCCGCGGCGTGATGATCGACCTCTACGCCCATCTCGGCGACGCCCGGGTGGCGGTCGGCTACGACGGCTTGCGGCGCATCCTCGACGCCGACGGGGTCGTGGTCGAGCCCGGCGACATGGTCTGCCTGCACACGGGCTTTGCCGAGCGGCTGCTCGGCATGAACCGCAACCCCGATCCGGCTGTGGTCCACGACCTCTGCGCCGGCCTCGACGGGCGCGACCGCAGGCTCCTGAACTGGATCACCGATTCGGGGCTCGTGGCGCTGATCGCCGACAACTACGCCGTCGAGGTCCATCCGGCGATGCCGGCGGAGGGGTGCTGCGCGACGCTGCCTCTGCACGAGCACTGCCTGTTCCGCCTTGGGGTCAATCTCGGCGAGCTGTGGCACCTCACCCCGCTCGCGACCTGGCTGCGGGCGCATGGCCGCCACCGCTTCCTCCTCACCGCGCCGCCCCTGCGGCTGCCGGGCGCCGTCGGCTCGCCGACGACGCCGATCGCCACCGTCTGACCGGGACCATTTCGGGGACCGGAGGGCCGCAGGGCGCCGGAACGACCGCAAGAACATTCATCGACGGGAGGACACCATGAGCGAGATCGCGGTCGTAGGCGCCGGGCTGATGGGGCACGGCATCGCCCTGGTCCTGGCGCTCGGCGGGCACCGGGTGCGGCTGACCGACAGCCGGCCGGAGACCCTGGAGCGGGTGCCGGGCCTGATCGCCTCGGCCCTCGACACCCTGCGCGAGGCCGGAGCCGTCTCGGTCGACTGGACGCCGGAGCGGGCGGCGGAAGCGATCCGCCTCGAACCCGACCTCGGCGCCACCGTCGCCGGGGCCCACCTCGTCATCGAGGCGATCACCGAGAACCCGGAGGCGAAGCGGACGCTGTTTGCCGAGCTCGACCGGCTCTGCGGTCCCGAGACGAGAATCGCCAGCAACACCAGCTACCTCGACGTCTTCCCGCTGATCCCGGAGGCGCGCCAGACGCGCGCCCTGGTGATGCACTGGTACACCCCGCCCTACATCGTCGACCTCGTCGACGTGGTGCCGGGGCCCCGCACCGACCCGGGCGTGATCGAGGAGGCGCGCCAGCTGGTGCTGGGCCTGGGCCAGGTGCCGATCGTGCTCAAGCGCTTCATCCCGGGCTACGTCGCCAACCGGATCCAGTCGGCGATCTCGGCCGAGGTCTACCACCTGCTCGACGAGGGCGTGGCCTCGGCGCGCGAGATCGACGACGCGATCGTCCACGGCCTCGCGCTGCGCATCCCGATCCTCGGCCACCTCGCCAAGGCGGATTTCACCGGCATCGAGCTGTTGCGCCACGCGCTCGCCAACGCGAGCTACAGCCCGCCGCCGGCCCGCACCCGCTCGAACGCGATCGACGACCTGGTGGCGCAGGGCCGCACCGGCGTGATGGCCGGCAAGGGCTTCTTCGACTGGGGCGGGCGCGACCCGGCCGAGCTGTTCCGCGACCGCGACCGCCGGCTCCTCGCCCTCAAGCAGGCGATGAAGCAGGTCGGACGGATGGAAGGCGAGTCGCCGGTCGAGTAGCCGGTCGACCGGAGCCGCCGCGGCGCTATAACCGGAAGCGTGAGTGCTCCGGAGGCGAGGCGGCGGCCCATGTTCGAGTTCCCGGTCCTGTTCGGCGATATCGGTGGCACCAACGCGCGCTTCGCCGTGCAGGAGAAGCCGGGGGCCGAGCCGGTCGTGCTCGCCCACGACAAGACCGCCGCCTACCCGGATCCGAGCGCGGCGATCCGCGCCGCCCTGCAAAAGAGCACGGTCGCCCCGCCCCGCTCCGCGATCCTGGCGGTGGCCGCCCGGGTGGACGGGCCGGCGGTCCACCTCACCAACGCCCACTGGGTGATCGAGGGCGAGCGGATCGGCCGCGATTTCGGATTGTCCAGCTGCCGGATCGTCAACGACTACGTGCCGGTGGCGGCCGGCGCCGCCGCCCTCGACCCGGCCGGCCGCGACCGCTCGATCCTGGAGCAGATCGGCCCGACGCTCTGCCCCGACGGCGGCGCGCGCCTCGTGCTCGGCCCCGGCACCGGCTTCGGCGCCGCCGGCCTCGTGCCCTACGGCAACCAGCTCGCCATCGTGTCGACCGAGGCCGGCCACACCGATTTCGGGCCGAGCGACCCGGACGAGTTCGCGTTCTGGCCGCGACTCGCCCGGATCGAGGGCCGCATCACCGTCGAGTCGCTGCTCTCCGGTCCCGGCCTGTCCCGGCTCCATGCCGGCCTCGGCGGCGGCGACCTCGACGCGAAGGACATCACCGAGCGGGGGATGTCGGGCGAGGACCCGGCGGCACGGCGCACGCTGCGGGTGTTCTCCCGGCTGCTCGGGCGCGTCTGCGGCGACCTCGCCCTCACCTTCCTGGCGACCGGCGGGGTCTATATCGGCGGCGGCATCGTCCCGCGGATCCTCGACCTGCTCAACGAGGGCGATTTCCGGCAGGCCTTCGAGCACAAGCCGCCCTTCGCCGACCGCATGAAGCAGATTCCGACCTGCGTCATCACCATCGCCGACCCGGCGCTGACGGGCCTCTCGGCACTCGCCTGCCAGCCGGACCGGTTCGCCTATGACGGGCAGCACTGGACGGCGACGGAGACAGGCTCGTCCTAGTACCCCTTCCACAATCCCGGCGTCGCCAGCTCCACCAGGTGCCCGTCCGGATCGCGGAAATACAGGCTGACGCCGCCGCGCGGCCACGTCGTCCGGCCCTCGATCGCGATGCCGTGCGTGGGCAGGTGCCGCTCCCACGCCTCCAGCGCACCGGCCGGGATCGACAGCGCGAGGTGCAGCGGACCCGAGCCGTCATGGGGCGGGATGGTGCCGCCGGGGGTCGGCACCGGGCGCAGCGAGCCGCCGCGGGGAAACAGCAGCAGGACGCCGCCCCCGGCGACGTCGTAGGCCCGCATCCGGTGGTCCTCGTGGAGGCAGGGCAGGCCCATCGGACCGCCCCAGAACGCGGCCGCCCGCGCGAGGTCGTCGACGTAGAGGACCGTCTCGAGGATCCCGGCGATCTCCGGCATGGCGCCACCTCCTGCCGGATGAACGCGCGGGCGGCCCTAAGGGTTACGCCGCGGCCGGGTTGACGGCCTCCTCGGCGAGTTCCGACAGGAGCTCGTCGGTGTTCTCCTCCTCGACCAGGGTCTCCTTGATCAGGCCCTCGGCCTCGCTGAAGCCGAGTTGCTTGGCCCAGGCCAGCAGGGTGCCGTAGCGGGTGATCTCGTAGTGCTCGACCGCCTGCGCGGCGGCGATCAGCCCGGCATCGAGCGCCTCGCTGCCGGAGAATTCCTGCATCACCTCCTCGCCCTCGGCGATGATGCCCTGGATCGCCTGGCAGGTGACGCCCTCGGGCTTCTCGCCGACGCTGCGAAAGACCTGATCGAGGCGCTTCACCTGCTCGCGGGTCTCCTCGATGTGGACGCTGAGCGCGCCGCGCAGCTCCTCCGTGCGGGCGGCCTGGGCCATCTTCGGCAGCGCCTTCAGGATCGCATTCTCGGCGAAATAGGTATCCTTGAGCTGGTGCAGGAAGAGCGCCCGGAGGTTCTTGTCGTCGGCCATGAGATGCTCCCGTGGGGTACCGATGTGCCCCGGGCAACTCGTGGGCGGCCCGCTTCGTTCCTGCCCGGATCACGGGCTTGCGACGGGCCCTGGTCGCGGGCGGCGATCGTCGCCATTGTCAGTGGAGGGGGCGTGGGATCCACGGGAGACGACGCCATGACCACGATGTTCGAGGAGCGGGAACGGGCCGCCGAGGCGTTGTTCGCCCTCGACGAGGAACTGCGCTTCCTCGCGCTCGCCCGGCGCAACAAGATGCTCGGCGCCTGGATGTGCGAGCGCCTGAACCTCGCCGGTCGCGAGGCCGAGGCCTACAAGAGCCGCCTGGTCGAGACGAGCGGCACCTCGCCGGCCCCCGGCCGCACCGCCGACGAGGCCCTGGTCGAGCGGCTGCGGGCCGACCTCGCGGCCAAGGGCGCCGCGGCGGAGGCCGACGCGTTGCCGGGGCTGATCGCCCGCTACGGCGCCGAGGCGGCCCGGACCGTGCGCGAGCAGGCCCGGGAGAGCTGATCAAGCGAGCTGAATCAGAAGAAGGTCGGCCGCGCGCTGGCGGTGTGCTCCTTGAGCACGGCGCCGGTGGCGGTGTCGACCTCCTTCATCAGGACGTCGTAGCCCCACAGGTCGGCGAGGTGCTGGAGCACCCGCATCGCGTCGTCCTTGTTGAGCAGGACGCGGTTGAGCACCTTATGGTGCAGGATCAGCTTGCGGTCGCCCTCCAGGTCGACGTCGACCACCTCGATGTCGGGATCGAGCCAGGCGACGTCGTATTGGCGCGCGAAGGCCCGGCGCAACTTCCGGTAGCCGCGCTCGTCGTGGATCGCCTCGACCCGCAGTTCCGGCTTGTCCGGATCGTCGGTGACGTGGAACAGCCGCAGCTGGCGCATCAGCTTCGGGCTCAGGAACTGCGCGATGAAGCTCTCGTCCCGGTAGTTCGCCCAGACGTCGCGCAGGACCCCCATCGCGTCGCCGCTGCCGGCGATGTCGGGGAACCAGGCCCGGTCCTCCTCGGTCGGCTCGGTGCAGATGCGGGCGATGTCCGTCATCATGGCAAAGCCGATGGCGTAGGGGTTGTGGCCGCCGTAATGCCGGTCGTCGTAGGTTGGCTGGCGGATCACGTTGGTGTGCGATTGCAGGAATTCGAGGTAGGCCGCCTCGTTGATCTGCCCGGTCTCCGACAGCCGGGTCATGATCCGGTAGTGATTGTAGGTGGCGCAGCCCTCGTTCATCACCTTGGTCTGGCGCTGCGGGTAGAAATACTGCGCGACGTGGCGGACGATGCGCAGGATCTCGCGCTGCCAGGGCTGGAGCCGGGGTGCCGCCTTCTCCAGGAAGTAGAGGATGTTCTCCTGGGGCAGCTCCAGCAGCGCCCGGCGGCGCTCGGCGTGGGGGTCGGGCTTGCCGGACTGGACCTTGGCCGGCAGGGTGCGCCAGAGGTCGTTGTACATCCTCTCTTGGTGCTCCTGGCGCTCGCGCTCGCGGCGCTGCTCGGAGGAGAGGTCGGGGCGCTTCTTGCGCGGGTAGCGGTGGACGCCCTGGTTCATCAGCGCGTGGGCCGCATCGAGCACCGCCTCGACAGCGCTGTGGCCGTAGCGCTCCTCGCACCGGGTGATGAAGGTCTTGGCGAAGTCGAGGTAGTCGAGGATGCCCTCGGCGTCGGTCCACTGCCGGAAGAGGTAGTTGTTCTTGAAGAAGTGGTTGTGGCCGAAGGCGGCGTGGGCGATGACCAGCGTCTGCATCGTCGCCGTGTTCTCCTCCATGATGTAGGAGATGCACGGGTCGGAATTGATGACGATCTCGTAGGCGAGCCCCATCAGGCCGCGGCGGTAGCCGGCCTCGTGCTGGGCGAAGTGCTTGCCGAACGACCAGTGCTTGTAGAACAGCGGCATGCCGATCGACGCGTAGGCGTCCAGCATCTGCTCTGCGGTGATGATCTCGATCTGGTTCGGGTACCAGCTCAGGCCGAGTTCGGGTCCGGCGATCGCCTCGCAGGCGTCATGGATGCGCCGGATGGTGTCGAAGTCCCAGTCGTTGCCGGTGAAGAGCGGGGCGTTCTTGGCGATCACGGCCGGGCCGGCGGGCCGCGCGCCGAAGGTGGCGGAACTCATCGGGCGTCGGACCTCCCGGTGCCTCTAGAGCATTTTCCGACGAAGTGGGTACCGGTTCGTCGAAGAAAATGCGGCTAAACTGAATCTGGAGCGTCCCCCCGGCGGGGACGCGATCCTGTACGTCTCGTCGCGCGGCCCCGTCAGGGTGCCGCGTTCTCCTGTCCGGCCTTGCTGCGGGCGAACAGCTCGCGGAAGACCGGGTAGATGTCGCGGCGGTGGTTGACCTTGCGCATGGCCAGCACCGAGTTGGCCTTCGAGACCGGCTCGTAGGTGCGCCAGAGCGTGGTGCGGTGCTCGACGAAGCCCGCCCGCGGCCCGCCCTCGTCGCCGACCTCCAGGTAGGCGAAGTACTGGCAGGCCGGCAGGATCGACGAGCGCAGCAGGTCCTGCGAGGTGGCGCCGTCGCTCGACACGTTGTCGCCGTCCGAGGCCTGCGCCGCGTAGATGTTCCAGTCCTCGGGGCTGTAGCGCTCGGCGATGATCCGCTTCATCTCGACCAGCGCCGAGGAAACCAGGGTGCCGCCGGTCTCGCGCGAGCCGAAGAACGTCTCCTCGTCGACCTCCTTGGCGTGGTCGGTGTGGCGGATGAAGACGATCTCGACGTGCTTGTAGCGGCGGGTCAGGAAGATGTGCAGCAGGATGTAGAACCGCTTGGCGAGGTCCTTCATGTGCTCGGTCATCGAGCCCGAGACGTCCATCAGGCAGAACATCACCGCCTGGGCCACGGGCCGCGGATAGGGCTCGAAGCGCCGGTAGCGCAGGTCGATCGGGTCGACGTAGGGGATGCGCTGCGAGCGGGTGCGCAGGCGCTCAAGCTCCGCCTTCAGCTCGTCGAGGATCACCGCGTCGGGCTGGCTCTCCTCCAGCGCCCGGATCTCCTCCTCCAGCACCTCCATCTCGGCGGCCTTGGGCCGCTTGAGGGCGATGCGCCGCGACAGCGAGTTGCGGAGGGTGCGCCCGAGCGCGAGGTTCGCCGGCGAGCCCGATACCGTGTAGCCGGCCCGGCGCAGGGTCGCGGTCTCGACCACCGCGAGGCGGCGCTTGGCGAGGTCGGGCAGTTCCAGGTCCTCGAGGAACAGCTCCAGGAACTCCTCGCGGGTGAGGACGAAGCGGAACGTGTCCTCGCCGTCCGCCCCGCCGTCGCTGCCCTCGCCGCTGCCGCCGCCTCCCCCGCCGCCGCCCGGCGGGCGCTCGATCAGGTCACCCTCGATGTAGGTCTTGTTGCCGGGCAGGATGTGGTCGTTGATCCCGGTCGAGGGGTTGCGGGTGAATTTCGGCTCGCGCACGCCGTCGACCGGGACGGTGACGTTGCCGTCCTTGCCGAGGTCCTTGATGTCCTTCTCCCGGGCCGCCTCGCGCACGGCTCGCTGGGCCACGTCGCGGACGCGGCGCAGGAAGCGCTGCCGGTTCGCCAGGCTCTTGCCGCCGGGATTGAGGCGTCGATCGATGATGTGCATCCGCTTCGCGCTCTCCGATCACGCCACCATACCGTATCGGGCCTGGTCCCCGCCACCGCTCTCCTGCGGGGGAGGCCGGACGGCCCGCGGGAGACGTCCCGCGGGCCGCGAAGGTCAGCCCGCCTGCTTCACGCGCATGTACCACTCGACCAGGCGCCGGACCTGGCGCTCGGTGTAGCCGCGGTCCTTCATCCGCTCGACGAACTCGCCGTGCTTCTTCTCGGTCTCGCTGTCCTTCTTCGAGCCGAAGGAGATCACCGGCAGCAATTCCTCGACCTGGCTGAACATCCGCCGCTCGATCACCTCGCGGATCTTCTCGTAGGAGGTCCAGGACGGGTTGCGCCCGCCGTGCTGGGCCCGCGAGCGAAGCGCGAACTTAACCACCTCGTTGCGGAAATCCTTCGGGTTGGCGATGCCCGCCGGCTTCTCGATCTTGGTGAGCTCCTGGTTCAGGAGCTCACGGTTGAGCAGCTGCCCGGTCTCGGGGTCCTTGAAGTCCTGGTCCTCGATCCAGGCGTCCGCATAGTCGATATAGCGGTCGAACAGGTTCTGGCCGTAATCGTGGTAGGATTCGAGGTAGGCCTTCTGGATCTCGTGGCCGATGAACTCGGCGTAGCGCGGCGCCAGCTCGCCCTTGATGAATTCGAGGTAGCGCTTCTCGGTCTCAGGCGGCAGCTGCTCGCGGCGCAGCGACTGCTCGAGGACGTACATCAGATGGACCGGGTCGGCCGAGACCTCGGTGGTGTCGTGGTTGAAGGTGGCGGCCATCACCTTGAAGGCGAAGCGGGTCGAGATCCCGTCCATGCCCTCGTCGACGCCGGCGGTGTCCTTGTATTCCTGCATCGAGCGGGCGCGGGGATCGACCTCGCGCAAGGACTCGCCGTCATAGACTCGCATCTTGGAGAAGACGTTCGAGTTCGCGTGCTCGCGCAGGCGCGAGAGCACCGAGAACCGGGCCAGCATCTCCAGCGTGCCGGGGGCGCAGCGGGCATTCGCCAGTTCGGAGCCCGAGACCAGCTTCTCGTAGATCCGCTGCTCCTCGGTGACGCGCAGGCAGTACGGCACCTTGATGACGTAGATGCGGTCGATGAAGGCTTCGTTGTTCTTGTTGGTCTTGAAGCTCTGCCACTCGGCCTCGTTCGAGTGGGCGAGGATGATTCCGGTGAACGGGATCGCCCCGATATTCTCGGTGCCGACGTAGTTGCCCTCCTGCGTCGCGGTGAGCAGGGGGTGCAGCATCTTGATCGGCGCCTTGAACATCTCGACGAATTCGAGGATGCCCTGGTTCGCCCGGTTGAGGCCGCCCGAGTACGAGTAGGCGTCGGGATCGGCCTGGCTCAGGGTCTCGAGCTTGCGGATGTCGACCTTGCCGACGAGGGACGAGATGTCCTGGTTGTTCTCGTCGCCCGGCTCGGTCTTGGCGATGCCGATCTGGCGCAGGCGCGACGGGTTGACCTTGACGACCTTGAACTTCGAGATGTCACCGCCGAACTCGTCGAGGCGCTTGAGGCACCACGGGCTCATCAGCCCGGTCAGGCGCCGCCGCGGCACGCCGTAGCGTTCCTCGATCATCGGCCCCATCGTCTCGGGGTCGAACAGCACCAGCGGGCTCTCGAAAACCGGGCTCATCTCGTTGCCGGCCTTGAGCACGTAGATCGGGTGCACCTCCATCAGGGCCTTCAGCCGCTCGGCGAGCGACGACTTGCCGCCGCCGACCGGACCCAGCAGGTAGAGGATCTGCTTGCGCTCCTCCAAGCCCTGCGCGGCATGGCGGAAGAACGAGACGATGCGCTCGATCGTCTCCTCCATGCCGTAGAACTCGGAGAAGGCGGGATAGGTGCGAATGGTCCGGTTCATGAAGATCCGGCCCAGGCGCGGATCCCGCGCCGTGTCGATGAACTCGGGCTTGCCGATCGCGTCGAGAATGCGCTCCGGCGCACTCGCGTACATCAGGGGATTGTCACGGCAGGCTTCGAGATATTCGGAGAGCGACAGCTCCGCGTCCCGACGGGACTCGTAGCTGCGCGCGAAAGTTTGAAAGAGGTCGCTCGCTGACGGCATTGGCATTCCGGACCCTCACGACATCGCCAGGATCATCCTGTCCCGCCTCGGATGCAATCGATATCCCCATGTTTGTCGCAGCGCGGCGACGGTGGGAGGGGTGCGGAGACGGCCAGGAGCCTGTATGCAGGCCGGCTGCGGGCAAGGCGCGTGCCGCGGCGGCCGGGAAAGTTGCAGATCCGCCAATGCGAAAGCCGGTGACCCACCGGCGCTGTGCCGTAAAGGACACGCCCGTTCCGGTTTTTCCACACCCCCCGGAGCGCCATCGGCAGACCCGCGGGACAGGAGGGAACGCCGGCCGTGGGACCGCCGTTCCCGCTTCGTTTCGCCTGAAGGCCGGACTTCCCTGCGCCGGGCGCAGGGCCGACCGGCGCTCAGAGGTCGACGGAGTCCTTCTTCGCGCCGTCCTTACCCCCGTCCTTGGGGCCTTCCTTGGTGCCGGCGCCCCCGACGGTCAGCTTGATCGTCTGGGTGCTGACGTTGCCGTCGGTGCCCTTGATCTCGACGGTGACCTCGTCGTTGCCGGTGAAGCCGGCCTTGCTCTCGTAGAACAGGGCCTGGACGTTGGCCTCGACGTTCGGGCAGCGGTAGGTGGCCGGGGTCTTCACCTTGCCGGCGCGCTGGATCAGGGCGCCGTTCTTGGGCGCGCCCGTCACCTTCAGCTCGGGCTGCGGCCCGAGCGAGCAATCCTTCTTCAGGTTCGGCACCATCACGAGCCGGACCTGCTTGCCGGAGGCGACGGAATGCTCGCGCACCTTGGCGGCCTGCGCCAGAGCGGGGCCGGCGGCCAGCACGGGCCCGGCGGCCATCAGGACGGCGAGCGCCAGTGTCGGGCGGAATGGGCTGGTCCGAGAAAGGCGGGGCATGGGGCTCTAAGCTCTCCGAGGGGGATGCCGGCCGCATGTGGGGAGTGCTCCCGGCGCCGTCGAGGGCCGGGGCACGGGTTCCGTGACGGAAACCGCCCTCAGTGCAGGACCAGCATCACGAACAGGTTGAACAGCCCGAGCAGGGCCACGCCGCCGAGCCAGATCCAGTAGCCCCTGCCCTCGACTGGATAATCGCCGATCATTCCGTCCCCTCCCCCGGCCCGTCGCCGGCCGCCTGGAGCACCGCCAGGGTCGCCCCGGTCACCCGGGCGATCTGGGCCGGCGTGAACTCGCCCGCAAGGGCCGAGGCGAGCCCGCGCTCGATGCGCGCCCGCTCGCCGGCATCCCCGATCGGGTCGGCCGGGATGTCGCTCTCGCGCAGGCGGCAGGCGTCGCGGATCGTGTCGGCGGCCCGGCGCAGCACCTGGCGCTGGTCGGGCGTCATGTCCCAGAGCGGCTGGCGCAGCCGCGCGATCACCCGCTTGGCGTCGCGGTAGTCGCGGTCGACGACGGGGATCGCCTCGATCTGGCTCACCAGCAGCACCAGTTCGAGCACGTCGGCCGTCGCCTCCGGGCAGGTGCGCACGACGCGCATCAGCCGTGCGATCAGCTCGGTCGTCGGAGAAACGTGGCGGCGGGGCTCGACCATGTGCGCGTAACGCAGGGTCGGCGCATTCGGTTCTGAAACGGACTAGAAAATAATCACACCGGAACCGGGAGCGTCGCGAGGGAGAGCTGAAGCCGCTCGTTGCAGCGACCTTCATGATGTCTTCGGGGTCAATCCGGGGCCGCACCGCGAGGCCCGGAATCCAGAACCTCGGATCGTTCCGGATAAAGCGGAGAGAGTGCCGCCCCGGTCTGCAACACTTGAGCGTCCGGGTTCCGGGTTCCGCTATGCGGCCCCGGAATGAGACCGAGAATGCAATTTTCGATGCGCAGAACAGGCGAGGATCAAAGGAATGGCGCCGGATCGCCGTGATTTCCGGGCCATCGGCACCGCCGTCATTCGCGCGCGCGGTCGCAATCTCCAGCCGCCATCCCCAATCCAGCCAAAAGCCGCCGACATGCCCGCAACTCGTCGAGCGCGGCGTTCAGGCTCGCCCGGTCCGCCCGCCCGAGCGGCGGCGGGGCGGCCTCTGGCTCCGGCTCGTGGTCGGATTCGACGAAGGCGGGCGCCACCTGCTCGCCGCGGCCGACCGCCTGGACGAAGCGCATGCCCCGCTCGCGCAGGACGCGCTGGGCGCCGCGGATCGTGTAGCCCTGGCCGTAGAGCAGGCGGCGGATGCCGCGCAGGAGGTCGACGTCGTCGGGGCGGTAGTAGCGCCGGTTGCCGCCGCGCTTGAGCGGGCGGACCTGGGTGAATCGGGTCTCCCAGAAGCGCAGCACGTGCTGGGGCAGGTCGAGATCCTCGGCGACCTCGCTGATGGTGCGGAAGGCGCCGGGCTCCTTCTCGGGCAGAAGCGCCTTCTCGGGCGGGAGCGCGCGGCCCGGCGCGTCGGTCCCGCCGGGCTCCGGGAGATCCTCGTCCTTGATCGGCGTCCCGGTCATCGGCCCGATCCCGCGTCAGCCCGTTCGGCGCCCGGGCGGCCTCAGCTGTCGTCATCGTCCGGCGCCGCATCGCCGTTGATCCGGGCCTTGAGGACGTTCGAGGGCTTGAACACCATGACCCGGCGCGGCTCGATCGCCACCTCGACGCCGGTCTTCGGGTTGCGCCCGACCCGCTTGCCCTTGTCGCGCACCACGAAGGAGCCGAACGAGGACAGCTTCACGGTCTCGCCGGAGGACAGGCAGCCGCAGATCTCCGACAGGACGGTCTCCACCAGGGCGGCGGATTCCGTCCGCGACAGGCCGACCCGCTGGTAGACGGCCTCGCTCAGATCGGCCCGCGTGACCGTCTTGCCTGCCATCGTGCTGCTCCCCCGGCGGCTGATTCACGAACTAACGTATGTCTATGATCGCGCACGCTAATCGGCGTTGCGCGCCGGGTCAACCGGGCGTCGGGCGGCTTCCTCGGTAGTTTGCCGGGTTCCTTGGCCGACTACCAGCGGATCAGCGCGCTGCCCCAGGTGAAGCCGCCGCCGATCGCCTCGATCATCACGAGGTCGCCGCGCTTGATCCGGCCGTCGCGGCAGGCCGTGTCGAGCGCCAGCGGGATCGAGGCGGCCGAGGTGTTGCCGTGGCGGTCGACCGTCAGCACCACCTTCTCGCGGGCG
Source organism: Methylobacterium sp. Gmos1 (assembly GCF_053764715.1). NCBI lineage: Bacteria > Pseudomonadati > Pseudomonadota > Alphaproteobacteria > Hyphomicrobiales > Methylobacteriaceae > Methylobacterium > Methylobacterium sp. Gmos1. The sequence continues at coordinate 20,731 of NZ_JBSNCC010000015.1, forward strand.
ATGCCGAGCTTGTCGGCCGAGGCCTCGATGATCCGCCGGTTGGCCTGGTGCGGCACGAACCAGTCGAGGTCGTCGGCGGTGGTGCCGGTGGCCTCGAACGCCTGCGCGATCACGTCGGTGACCGAGCCGACGGCGAAGCGAAACACCTCCTTGCCGACCATGCGCAGCTTGCCGGTCGTGCCGGTCGAGCCGGGCCCGCCGTCGACGTAGAGCTTTTCCCGGTGGCGGCCGTCGGCCCGCAGCTGGCTCGTCAGCACGCCGCGGTCGCCGGAATGGCCCTCGCCGGGCTGGGCCTCCAGCACCAGGGCGCCGGCGCCGTCGCCGAACAGCACGCAGGTGGTGCGGTCCTCCCAGTCGAGCAGCCGCGAAAAGGTCTCGGCGCCGACGACGAGGGCGCGGGTGGCCGCCCCCGTGGTCAGAAACTTGTCGGCGGTGGCGACCGCGTAGACGAAGCCGGCGCAGACCGCCTGGAGGTCGAAGGCGGCCCCGGCGTGAATGCCGAGCCCGGCCTGGATCTGCGTCGCGGTCGACGGGAAGGTGTGGTCCGGCGTCGAGGTGGCGCAGATCACGAGGTCGATCGTCGACGGGTCGATGTCGGCGTCGCGCAACGCGGCCTCGGCCGCCTTGATGCCGAGCACCGAGGTGGTCTCGTCGGGCTCGGAGATGTGGCGCTGGCGGATGCCGGTGCGCTGGATGATCCAGTCGTCCGAGGTCTCGACCCGGGCGGCGAGGTCGTCGTTGGTGACGGTCGTCCGCGGCAGGTAGGAGCCGCAGCCCCGCACCACCGAGCGAAGGCGGGTCATGATGCGTCCTCCCTTATGCCGAGGCGGTCTTCATGCCGATGCCTGGGCCGGAGTCGCGTCGAGGCGCTCCCGGATCGTCCGCATCAGGTCGTGGCGGGCCATGTCGTAGGCGAGGTCGACCGCCGCGGCGAAGCCCTCGGCGTCGGCGGCGCCGTGGCTCTTGATGACGATGCCCTCGAGCCCGAGGAACACGCCGCCATTGGCCCGGCTCGGATTCATCTTCTCGCGCAGGGCCCGGAAGGCGCCGCGGGCGAACAGGTAGCCGATCTTCGCCATCAGGGTGCGGCCCATCGCGCCCTTCAGGTACGCGGAGATCTGCTTGGCGGTCCCTTCGGCGGTCTTGAGCGCGATGTTGCCGGTAAAACCCTCCGTCACCACGACGTCGACGGTACCGCGGCCGAGGTCCGTCCCCTCGACGAAGCCGTGATAGGCAAGGCCGGACAAGTCGGATTCGCGCAGCATGCGGGCGGCTTCCTTGACCGCCTCGTTGCCCTTCATCTCCTCGGTGCCGACGTTGAGGAGCCCCACCGTCGGCCGGTCGAGGTCGAACACGATGCGGGCCATGGCGGCGCCCATCACCGCCATGTCGACGAGGTGGTTGGCGTCGGTACCGATGGTGGCGCCGACGTCGAGCACCACGCTCTCGCCGCGCACGGTGGGCCACAGGCAGGCGATGGCCGGCCGCTCGATATGCGACATCGTCTTGAGGCAGATCTTCGACATCGCCATCAGCGCGCCGGTGTTGCCGGCCGAGACCGCGGCGTCGGCCTCGCCGTCGCGCACCGCCTGGATCGCCTTCCACATCGACGACTTACCGCGGCCCGAGCGGACCGCCTGGCTCGGCTTCTCGTCCATGGCGACCGCCACGGTGGTGTGGCGGATCTCGACCGCGCCCTTCAGGCGCGGCTCGGCCGCGACCAGGGGAGTGAGCACCGCCTCGTCGCCGAACATCAGGAAGGTCGTCTCGGGGTGGCGCTCGCGGGCGAGCCCCGCACCGGGCACGACCGTCGAGGGGCCGTGATCGCCGCCCATCGCGTCGAGCGAGATGCGCACTCTCTGGGACATGGGGGAGTCGAACAGCCTCTCGGATCCGCCGGGAACACGCGAACAAGGGGGTCCGCGGCGCGGCGGAAAATAGCGACCCGGCGCCACGCCGCAAACGAATTCTGAAGACTTTTCACGATGCGGCGTCTTCCCGGCCGTCGCTCAGTCGCCCTTGCCGCCGTTATCCTGCCCCTTCAGGCCCTGGAGCGCCGCGAAGGGCGTCTCCTCCGCTTCCGCCGCCGGCGCCTCGAAGGCGACGCCGGGCTTGCGCGGGTAGGGATCGAGGCCGAGCGCCAGGAACTCGGCGGCGAGGCTGCCGAGGTCGATGCGGCCGTTGACGATCGGGTCGGGGATGTCGGCATCCTCGGCCGGGGTGCCCGCGAAGGCGTCCTGGTCGGCGAAATCGACGTCGACCTCCTCCGTCACCGTGCCGTCGAACGGCTCGAGGGTGACGACGCAGGTCTGGGTCAGCGCCGCCTCGACGGTGCCGGTGACCTGGAGCCGGTGCAGCGAGCCCGAGAGCCGGAACGTGCCGGTGAGCCGCGCGATACCGGCCAAGCCGAAATCGCGCGCGAGCGCGGCGCGCTCCTCCTCGCTGGCCTCGACCGTGACCGGCTGGCCGGTCTTCAGGGTGCGCTCGACCAGGATCGGGCGGGAGAACGGGCCGACGCTGTCGGGGGTCATCGGGGGCTCCTTCTCGGAGTCTGGGGGTTGAGCGGGGACGGGCGTCGCAGCTTTGAGGGACGCGCGCGATCGGGCCCGGATCCCCGGGAGATGCGCCGCCCGCCGCCCCGGCGCAAGGGCTGGCCGCGACGCGAAGTCCGTCCCGGTGCAGGCCTTCCTTCAGGCCGGGCCGGCGGCGAAGGCCGCGGGATCGGGCAGGCTCGGGCCCGTGGCCATCAGGGCGTCGAGGTCGGTGGCGGCCAGGCCGGCATCGGCTGCCGCGACGTAGGCGGCGAGACCTCGGGCGGCTCCGGGCTCCTCGCGCGCCAGGACGTTGCGGGCGAGCGATGCCGCCAGCGCGTCGCGGTCGCCGGCATCGAGGGCGGCGTCGTAGGCGCTCGCGCGGCCGTAGAAGGCCTGGGCCAGCTTCTTCATCCGCTTCGAGACGCCCATGTCGCCGACGCCGAGCTCGCGCAGGGAGGAATCGAGCTGCTCGAACACCGAGTTGACGAGGTCCTGGGCGATGTCCGCCGCGGGAGCCGGCAGCCGGCGCAGGTGGCGCAGCACCAGCACGACGTGCAGGCACAGGGCCTCGAACCGGCCCTCCACCGTGTCGGGCACGCCGAGATCGAGGTAGAGCGCCGGCACCCGGGCCCCGGCATTGATGCGCGTATGCAGGGCCTCGATGGCGCGCCGGCGGGCATCGTCGCGGCGGAAGGGGTTTCGAATCATCGTGCGGTGTCTCGCCTTCCCCCAGAGCATTTTCCGACGAAGTGGATACCGGTTCGTCGGATAAAATGCGACAAAACAAAGACTTAGAGAGCTTCGCGATTGCAGCGCGATCGTGACGTGCTCTAGACGCCCCGCGCCGGGGCTTGCCATCCGTCGGCGCGGATCAAGTCGACCAACCTTGGCCGTGCCTTGCCAACGCCACAACCCCGGGGTACGGCAGCGGTCGCTTCTCGCGCAAGGCTGCCGTTCGGTCGGCCGACACACTGTCCCGCACCTGTTTCCGAGGTCTCGATGCCGCGCCGCTTCACACCGTCGCTCCTCCGCCTCGCCGCGGCCGGCCTGATCGGTCTGTCGGCCGCGGGCTGCGTGATCGGCGAAGAGTTCCGGCACGGCTACATCATCGACGATGCCGCCGTCGCCCAGGTCCGCCCCGGCGCCAGCGCCGAGCAGGTGCTCCAGCTCCTCGGCACGCCGACCACCGTCTCGACGGTCGGCAACAAGTCCTGGTACTACATCAGCCAGAACACCCAGCGCACCGTGATGTTCATGGGCGAGCGCCCGAAGGACCAGCGCGTCCTGGCGGTGTACTTCAACGCCGGCTTCAAGGTCGAGCGCGTGGCGCTCTACGGCGAGCAGGACGGCAAGGTGTTCGACTTCATCTCCCGTACCACCCCGACCAGCGGCGGCGAGCAGGCCTTCCTCGGCCAGCTGATGCGCGGCCTGACCAAGTTCGAGCCGTTCCGCAACGCGCGCTGACGGGCGCGCCTGGCGAGCGAGGCGCACCTTGCGGAAACGCGTGGTGGAAAGCTTGGTCAGATGAATCCCGGGCACCGGCGTCGCGCGCGACGCCGGTGCCCGTTCGTATCGCGGCATGCCCGGCGACGGGCCGGACCGGGCGCGCCGGTCCCCACCCGCTCCCCCGGGAGCCCGACCTGGTTCGTGTCCGCGGGCGGCGCCGCGAACGCGGAAACCCGGAAGGGCAACCGCTGACGGCGTGTGCGATGGAGCGCGCGCCTCGGTCTCGCGACCGGTCTCGGATTCGCCCTCGGAACGCCTGCGAGGCGTGTCGACCCCCCGCGCCGATCAGGACTTCCCGCCGAAGCTGCCGATCGCCTGAAGGAGCCGTCGGTCGCACGTGCGCCACCGAAACGGCCCCGTGATCCTTATCCCCGCATGAGCCGGGAGCCGCGACGCATTCGGGGCTCCGGGGATCCGGCTGCGGGATGGTTCCGCGCTAAGGGCCGGGGGTCGCGTGTTCCGCCGCAGCCTGAGAGCTGGTTTGCCGGCCTCCACAGACTCGTCATGCTGCGCGTCGTCGCGGAGCCGCGCAGCGGAGCCCGGAGTGCCGCAGGCACGCCCAGAACCTCGCATGCTTCAGGATGGATCGGTGTGCGATTCGCCGCACTCGGCACCACCTGAGTTTCCGGACACCGCGCGTTGCTGCGCCACTTCGGTACGACATGCCGGCCGTCGTCACCGGAGGGAACGCATCGAACAGGCTCCGGGCCGGCCGGTCCCGTCGCCGGCCATCGATCGTAGCGGCGCCCCTACCCCTCCGTCGTTCCTTCGTGGCGAGACGACCGGAGCGCGCGCAACGGCGGGTGCATCGGCTTGCGGACGGTCCGCTTTCACCCCGCCTCGCAGGCTGACGCGGCCGATGTACTTGCATGTAGGCCCGCTCGATCTTTTGGTGCCACGAGCGAGTAAAATTCGGCCCGCCGAGATCGGTGCCGTTGATTACAAATCATCTTCGATGCCTACGTATGGTGTGAAATGTTTCGTGACGAGCTTGAGATATGATCCAGTCACGCCCCGAAATCGTTATTGATCCGTGAATTTTTCTGAAATGCGGGGCGCGATGCAATATTGATATTATTGATAGATATGAGCGTCGGATCATGATTTTATTCCGCCTACCCTGTTAAGACTCCGCCGACTCAGTAGTTAACCACCGTTGTACTCATGTTAAAACATGTTAAAGATTGGTCGGTGCTCGGCACCAAGTGGAGGCACGATAATGAAAATTAAAGTTGCAGCCGTGGCTTTCAGTGCTATCGCGATGAGCGTAATCGCTGGTGAAGCTTCGGCAAGAACTTATACGGTCGACCGTGACGGGGAGGATGTCTGCTACAGCAAGCAGTATATCCCGAATCTGGTGGTGGAGAATACCCGGGGCCGTCTCGTGCGCGGGCCGCAAGGCTTCTTCGATCCGGGTGCCGGTGGACGCGTCAGCGGCGGGGTGGTGCGGACCGGTGTCGAACCGGCGATGTACGTCAAGACCCAGCGCGTCGTGGAGCGGGAGCACTACACCCTCGTCCCCGTGGCCTGCCCGCGCTGAAGCACGGCCGCCGAAGCATCGCAGGGCGACGCGGCGACAGGCCGATCGACGAGAGAATCCGGGGCGGCGTCCGATCGCAGAAGTGGTCGGGCGTCGTTCCGCGTCTTCATTGGACGCTTATCGGCCGGTCTGCTTGAGGATGGCCCGCGCCAGCCTGATCTGGCTCTGGTCGTTGGTGTAGATGGCCAACTTCCCCCCCGCGAGGATGCGGTAGACCTGCTTCTTGGTTACGTTCAGGATGACCGAACCGGGCTCGAACGGGCCGCTGTAATCGACGATGGTGACGTCGCCGTCCGGGGCCTCCGCCACGGCCGGCCCCGCGGGTCGAACGGCGGCTGCCGGCACCGTCGCGGGTTGAATCGGAGCGGGATCGATGCGCGGCGCAGGGGCGATCCGGCCGGTCAGCAGGAATTCGATGAAGCCGCCGCCCAGGTTGATACTCGCCGGGACGGCCTCGGCCGTGGGTTCCGCAACCGGCGCCTTCACGTTGAGCAGCAATTCTTCGGCACAAGCGGGACCAAGGCTCGCCGCGACGAGGACCGGGGCGGCGAATCTGGCGCGAAGGAGCCGAGGCGACATGGCTTGCCCGCAAGGTGCCGTGGGAACATCACCAGAATAGACGTGCCTGGTTCTCAAATGATGAACCGACGGACCCGGGACGACGTGGTAAATTTTTCGTCAATGGTGGCCGCTTGGCGTGGCACTCGCGCGCCTGCACAGTTCGGGATCGCTGCGTCATCCCGGCGGATGCTGCCGCCGATCCTTACCCGAGCGTCCGAGGCGGGCCGCTCGACATCGGCCGAGGCGGAGCCCGGATCGGCATCGATGCCAAGCTCATCGCCCAAGCCGCGGAAACAGCAACACGATGCGGCCCGCGAACGCGAGCGGCGGCGCGGTCTGGACCGAGTCTCGCCGCCACTTCATGATCCGGCGAAGCCTCCGTGAACGAAAGCCGCGAAGACTGGGACTCGTCTTGCGGCCACATGTCTATCATGACGAGCCTGGAAGACGGCCCCATGCCGCGACTCAGGCGGCACGGCGGTCCTCGGTGCGCCGCGCCGCCGGAGCGACCGTCACCTGACGGATGTGGAGTGGCCGGCGATCAAGGGCGCCCGGTGAGCCACGTCTTCGCCCGCACGAGGTCCGCCTGCGACAGCCCGTGGCCGGCAGGCAGCACCTCGTGGGTGACGGCGGCGCCCGCGTCCTTCAGCATCGCGGCGAGGCGCGCGGCGTTGTCGGCGGGCACGATCGGGTCCATCCGGCCCGACAGGATCAGCACCGGCTCCCCCGCGAGGCGCGCAGACGGCGGGGTGGCGAGCGGCACCATCGCCCGCAGCAGCACCGCGCCGGCGAGCACGCCCGGATGCAGCAGCATCACGGCGGCGGCGATGTTGGCGCCGTTCGAAAAGCCGACGGCGAGCGGCGCGGCGAGGCCGTAGGCGTCCCGCGCGGCCGCCACGAAACCCGCGAGATCGCCGGCCCGGCGCACCAGGTCGGCCTCGTCGAACACGCCCTCGGCGAGGCGGCGGAAGAAGCGCGGCGCACCGCCTTCCAGCACCTGGCCGCGGGGCGAGAGCAGGGCCGCCCCGGGCGCCAGCGCCCGGCCGAGGGGCAGGAGGTCGTCCTCGTCGCCCCCGGTGCCGTGCAGGAGCAGGAGCGGCACCGCGCCGGGATCGGCGGCAGGCTCGAAGCGGTGCTGGAACGACAGGTCGGCCATCGGCATCCCCCGGAACAACGGGTCAGGTATTGAAGAGCTTGGCGACCCGCTGCGTCTCGCGGGCGAGGAGGTGCGCGTCGCCGGCCACCGCCACGAAGCCGAATCCGGCCTCGAAATCGGCCCTGGCGCCGGCCTCGCTGAAGTTGAGCAGCCCCGCCGCCTTGCCGGCCCCGCGGATCCGCGGCAGGGCGGCAGCGATCGCCGCACGCACCGGGGCCGCGCCGGGCTCTCCGAGATGGCCCATGCTGGCGGCCAGATCGTTCGGGCCGATGAACACGCCGTCGACGCCCTCGACAGCCGCGATCTCGCCGGCGGCCTCCAGTGCCTCCTTGGTCTCCACCTGCACCACGACGCAGACCTCGTCGCCAGAGCGGGCGTGGTAGTCGGGCCGCAAGCCGTAGCCGGTGGCCCGGGAGGTGCCGGCGAATCCCCGGATGCCGTGCGGGGGATAGCGCGTCGCCGCGACCGCCCGGCGCGCCTCCTCGGCGCTCTGCACGAACGGGAACATCAGCGAGCGGGCGCCCTGGTCGAGCAGGCGCTTGACCGTGACCGGTTCGTTCCACGGTACCCGCACCACCGGCTCGGCGGTGCCGCCTTCGGCCGCCCGCAGGTGATCGACGACCTGGATCAGGTCGTTGGGCGAGTGCTCCATGTCGATCAGCATCCAGGCGAAGCCCGCGCCGGCGGCAAGCTCGGTGATGCCGGGCGAGCCGGTGGTCATCCACAGCCCCGCCTGGCGGCGCCCCTCGGCGAGGCCGCGCTTGAACGGGTTGTCGAAGGATCTCATGGCGTATTCTCCCCTCTCTCGACCGTTCTCACGCTCAAAGGGTCATTCCGGGGCCGCGCAGCGGAGCCGAAAATCTGGAATCTCATGGTCTCCAGAATAAAGCGGAGCTGATTCCGCCCCATCCTGCACCATCCGAGTTTCTGGATCCCGGGCTCCCGCTTGCGGCGAGCCCCGGGACGACCCTGCGATATGTGGACGGGTGTGGAATTGTCTCTTGTCGTCGCCAGCTCTCACGCCGCCGGCGTCAGGTGCTTGAACATGTGCCCGCGCGCCTCGGCATCCAGCTCGGCCTTGAAGGTGAAGCGATCCTTGAGCGCGGCGGCCCTGGCGGCGGCGGGGCGCGCCGCGATCGCATCGTGATGGCGCTTCACGTTCGGGAACGTCTCGAAGGCGCCCTCCCCCAGCACGAAGGGCAACATCCGGGACCAGCCCCAGACCGCCATGTCGACGATGCCGTACTCCGCGCCCACCATCCACTCGCGCCCGGCGAGGTGACCGTCGAGGACGCCGTAATGGCGTCGCACCTCGTACTGGTAGCGGTCGTGGGCGTACGGAACCTTCTCGGGGGCGAAATGGCGGAAATGCACCGCCTGGCCCGAGAACGGCCCGATGCCGGTCGCCACGAACATCAGCCAGGACAGGAGCGCGCCGCGCTCGTCGGCCGGGGCCAGGAAGCGCCCGGTCTTCTCGGCGAGGTAGAGCAGGATCGCGTTCGAATCGAACACCACCGTGCCGTCGTCGACGATCGCCGGCACCTTGCCGTTCGGGTTGAGCTTCAAGAAGTCCGGCGCGAACTGCTCGCCCTTGCGGGTATCGACCGCCACCGGCTCGTAAGGAAGGCCCGCCTCCTCCAGGAAGAGCGCGACCTTGGTGGGGTTGGGCGAACCGTTGAAGTAGAAGGTGATCATCCGGGCCTCCGGGCAGCGGCGTCGAGCCGTGCGCCACAGGGCCCCAGATAGGGCGACGGATCAATCGTAAGGTCCGAAACCCAGCGTTGCCGTGCGGGGCCTGGACTCCGGGCGCCGATCCGCCATGGTGCGGGATCGGATCCCCGGGAAGCCTGCATCCTGTTCCTCACCCCCGACGAGTGGAGCGCGCTCCGGCTCAGCCTGCTGGTGGCGAGCGTGGCGACGCTGGCAAGCCTGCTGCCGGGCCTCGCCGTGGCGTATCTGCTGGCCCGCCGCGAGTTCCGCGGCCGGGCGCTCCTCGACGGGCTGGTCCACCTGCCGCTGATCCTGCCGCCGGTGGTGACCGGCTACCTGCTGCTCCTCGCCTTCGGGCGCCGCGGATGGTTCGGGGCGGCGCTGTCGGAGGTGGGTATCGTGTTCTCGTTCCGCTGGACCGGGGCGGCGCTCGCCTGCGCGGTGATGGGCTTTCCGCTGATGGTGCGGGCGATGCGTCTCTCCCTCGAGGCGGTCGACGGCAAGCTCGAACAGGCCGCCGGCACGCTCGGGGCCTCGCCCGCTTCGGTGTTCCTCGTCGTCACCCTGCCGCTCGCCCTGCCGGGGATCCTGGCCGGCGCGGTACTGGCCTTCGCCAAGGCGATGGGGGAATTCGGCGCCACCATCACCTTCGTGTCGAACATCCCGGGCGAGACCCAGACCCTTCCCTCCGCGATCTACACCCTGACGCAGGTGCCGGGGGGCGAAGCCGGGGCGCTGCGCCTCACCCTGGTCTCGGTCGCCCTGTCGATGGTGGCGCTCCTCGCCTCGGAGTGGCTGGCCCGGCGGGCCCGGCGGCGGCTCGGGGCATGATCGGGATCCCGGCATGATCGAGGTCGCGGTCCGGCACGCCCGCGGCGCCTTCGCGCTCGACGCCTCCTTCGCGTCGCAGGGCCCGGTCACCGCCCTGTTCGGCCGTTCCGGCTCCGGCAAGTCGACCCTCGTCGACGTGATCGCCGGGCTCGTGCGGCCCGATCACGGGCGGGTGGTGGTCGACGGCGTCACCCTCCTCGACACGGCGAGCGGCGTGCGGGTGCCGGTGCACCGGCGCCGCGTCGGCTACGTGTTCCAGGAGGCGCGGCTGCTGCCGCATCTGAGCGTGCGCCAGAACCTGCTGTTCGGGCGCTGGTTCTCCCGCCACCGCTCGGGCGGTCCGTCCCTGGAGGCGGTGGCCGATCTCCTGGGCATTTCCCCCTTGCTCGACCGGCGTCCGGCCGGGCTGTCGGGCGGGGAGCGCCAGCGCGTCGCGATCGGCCGGGCCCTCCTCACGCGCCCGCGGCTTCTGCTGATGGACGAGCCGCTCTCGGCCCTCGACGAGGCGCGCAAGGCCGAGATCCTGCCCTACGTGGCGCGGCTGCGCGACGAGGCGCGGGTGCCGATCGTCTATGTCAGCCACGCGGTCGCCGAGGTGGCGCGCCTCGCCGACACGGTGGTGGTGCTGGATCAGGGCAAGGTCGCGGCCTGCGGCCCCGCCGCCGAGATCCTGCGTCGGGGCACCCTCTTCCCCGGCAGCGAGACGGCTGAGACCGGCGCGCTCCTGCACCTGCGCGTCGCCGCCCACGACGACGCCTTCGGCCTCACCCGCCTCGACGGTCCGCCCGGCCGCCTGACCGTGCCGCGCCTGGAGCTTCCGGTGGGGGCCGGCGTGCGGGTGCGGGTGCGGGCCCGCGACGTGCTGGTGGCGCGTGAGGCGCCGCGCGCCTTGAGCGCCCGCAACGTGCTGTCGGGCACGATCACCGCCGTGACGCCGGGCGACGGGCCCCATGCCCGGGTCGAGATCGCCTGCGGGACGGCGAACCTGGTGGCCGAGGTGACGCGGCTCGCGGTCCACGAACTCGCCCTCGCGCCGGGGCTCTCGGTGCTGGCGATCGTCAAGAGCGTCGCCTTCGACGAGGAGACGATCGGGGCTGTGGAGATCTGAGGTGGTCCCGCGCACGTCGAGCCTCCAAGTCGACCCTCCACGATCGCGAGATCAGATGGAGACAACCGGCCTGGCACCCGCCATCTCCCTTACGTCAGTCGGCACCTTTTCGGCTGCGAAGGCTCCCTGGCGCGTGGGGCTTGCGGTGGACATCGCCGGCCACCGTCGAAACCCGAGAGGGCTGAGCAGGCACGGCTGGAAAGGAGGTGAAGGATGTGATCGGCTTCCCGATGCTCACCATCACCATCGCGAAAAGCCCGACCGGATGGTCCGTGACCATCACGATCGGGCTCACGTCGCGAGTCAAGTCATCTGACAAGAGGGCTCGCAGGCGGCCACCCGGGGGCTCTCACCTGAGATCTAAGGCCGGCGGGCCGGCCGATCAATAGAGTCCGATCGATCCCTTCGGGATGACGCTGCTGTTCACGCGGAAACGGCGGGCCTTCCGGCCCGCCGCTCCGTTACCTCAGCGTGTCACGCACTCGAGCGTGGCGCGACGCTTCAGCGGGCGCCCGGCAGCCGCTGGGCCATCGCCAGGTGCTGCTGCATCACCGGCAGGGCCTGCTGGACGTAGGAGCGCAGGGCCGGGTTCGGGCCCGACTGGGCGTAGGCCTGGTAGCTGGCGACGGTCATGCCGTGGGCCTGCACCTGCATGCGAGCGTAGGTGCGGTCGAAGGCCGGGCCGGCCGGGGTGTCGGCGAGCTCGGCGAGCATCGCCTGCTGCTGCGGGCTGAGCGGGATGGCGCGGGTGGCCGCCGTGGTGGTCACGTCGCCGTCGAAATCGACCGCGTTCGCGCCGACCTGGGCGCCCTGGGCCGCGCCGGTGCCGAGGCCCTGGAGGCCGCCGACCGGGCCACCCTGGAGGGTGCCGCCGACCACGCCGGCCGCCGCACCGGTGGCCGCGCCGACCGCGCCGCCGGCGATGGCGAAGGGCGCCTCGATCAGACCGCCGATGCCGGCGCCGGTGCCGCGGGCCACGTTCTCACGGCCGCCGAGCAGGGCGACGTTGGCGGCGCGGTGGTCGCGGATCATCTCGCGGGCATACTCGCGGATGCGCGGGTTGCGCGACTTGTCGAGGGCGATCTGGCTCGACTTGACCTCGAACGCGTTCGACATCAGCGCCATCGAGCGGAACTCGTTGAAGCCGCCGACCTGGGCGAAAGCGGGGGTCGCGAGAGCAACGGCAAGGCCGGTCAAGGCAACGAGCTTCTTCATGTCTGATCTCCTGAATCTCTGTTCTTGAGCGTCACGGTCAATCGACGGCCGGACATCGAGCCATCTTGGCGGCTCGGCTTGGCAAGATCATTCTTGGCAGGACGCTTTCGGGCTGGACAACCGGCTTTCGCGGACATTGTTCCCGCCGCTGCGTCACCAATCTGAATGACCGCCCCTGGCCGGAAGCCGGCCGTCTCCGGTATGACGGCGCCTCGATGCCCCGGGCGGTCCGGGGCGGACGCGATGCGCCCCCCCGTGACACGCCCCACCTCCCTGCCGCTGATCCAGGTCCTGCGGGCGCTCGCCGCCGTGATGGTCGCGGCCGGCCACGCGCAGTTCGAGGTTGCGGGCCTCGCGGCCCGGGCGGGCCTCCCTTACGCGCCAACGGCCTGGCTGCCCTGGCCGGCGGGGGTCGACGTGTTCTTCGTCATCTCGGGCTTCATCATCGTGCACGCGGCGGCCCCTCTGCACGGCCGGGCGGATGCGCGAAGAACCTTCCTCGCCCACAGGATCGCCCGGGTGGTGCCGCTCTACTGGCTCGCCACCACCCTCTACCTCGCCCTCGCCTGGATGCGGCCGGGCCTCCTCGGCGCCGATGCGGGAGGGCCGGCCTACCTCGCTGCCTCCTACCTGTTCTGGCCGATGGCGCGGGCCGACGGAGCGGTGCAGCCGCTCTATTCCCTCGGCTGGACGCTCAACTACGAGATGGCGTTCTACGTAGTCTTCGCCCTCGTGCTGCCCCTCGGCGGGCGCCGGGCGGTGCTCGCCGTGGTCGCGCTCCTCGGCGGCTTCGTCGTCCTCGGGCAGGCGGCGGGGTCGATGCCGGTGGCGCCGGCGTTCTGGAGCGACCCGATCGTGCTCGAATTCGCCTGCGGCGCCGCGCTCGCCCTCGCGCGGCAGCACGGCTTGCGCCTGCCGGGCCCGGCGCGCCTCGCGCTCGCCGTGGCCGGCCTCGCCCTCCTGTCGCTCGCCGGCGCGGCGCCGGCTCTCCCCCGCTGCCTCGCCTGGGGCGGGCCGGCCGCGCTGCTGGTCGCGGCCGCGGCTCTGGGACCGTCGGGTATCGCGCCCCCGCGCCTGCGCCTGCGCCTGCGCCCGGCGGTGATGCTGGGGGACGCGTCCTACGCACTCTATCTGGCTCATCCCTTCGTCGTACGGGGGACGCGCGTGATCGCCGAGGCCATCGGCCTCGCGGCGGCACCCGGGCTGCTGACGATCCTGATGCTGGTCCTGGCGTGTCTCGCGGCGCTGGTGCTGCACCGCACCGTCGAGCGGCCCCTCACCCGGGCCGCGCGGGCGCTGCTCGAACCGGCCCGGCAGCGGGCGCCGGCCGCGAATTAAGGGCTGACAAGCCCGGATGCCCCCTTGCGAGGGCAGCGTGAACCCGTTGACACTCCATCGGTGGCATGCTGTTTCGCCATGCGATACGCGCATAAGCGCGAGCGAGGAAACGCAGGGGTGACGCGCCGACATGGCCCAACCGACCACCCACGTCGAGGAACGGCCCCGGGCCGGTAACACGGCTCAGGACATCGTCCTGTCCACCGAGGGGTTGACCAAGGAGTTCAAGGGCTTTCGCGCCGTCAACGGCGTGACGCTCGAGGTGACGCGCGGCACCATCCACGCGCTGATCGGCCCGAACGGCGCCGGCAAGACGACCTGCTTCAACCTGCTGACGAAGTTCCTGGTGCCGTCGGCGGGCTCGATCCGCTACAACGGCCGCGACATCACCGGAATGAAGCCGGCGGACGTCGCCCGGCTCGGCTTGGTGCGCTCGTTCCAGATCTCGGCGGTCTTCCCGCACCTGACGGTCAAGGAGAACGTCCGCATCGCCCTGCAAAGGCGCAAGCGCGGCGACTCGTTCGATTTCTGGCGCTCCGAGACGGTGCTGCGCGCCCTCAACCAGGAGGCCCTGCAGCTCGTCGAGGCGGTCGGCCTGTCCGACTTCGCCGACATCCCGGCGGTGGAGCTCTCCTACGGCCGCAAGCGGGCGCTCGAGATCGCCACCACGCTCGCGCTCGAGCCCGAGATGCTGCTCCTCGACGAGCCGATGGCCGGCATGGGCCACGAGGACGTCGACCGGACCGCGGCGCTGATCCGCCGGGTCTCGAAGAACCGCACCATCCTGATGGTCGAGCACAACCTGTCGGTCGTCGCCTCGCTCTCCGACCGCATCACCGTGCTGGCGCGCGGCCAGGTGCTGGCGGAGGGCGACTACGCCACCGTGTCGAAGGATCCCCGCGTGGTCGAGGCGTATATCGGAGCCGGTCATGGCTGAGGCGGTGATGACGAAGCCGGTCGCGCAGGCGGGTGCGGGCGCCGCCCCGCTGCTGGCGATCGAGGGCCTCGAGGGTTGGTACGGCGAGAGCCACGTGCTGCACGGCATCACCTTCGACGTGAAGCCCGGCGAGGTGGTGACGCTGCTGGGCCGCAACGGCGCCGGCAAGACCACGACCTTGCGCGCCATCATCGGCATCTTGGGCAAGCGCAAGGGCTCGATCCGCTACGACGGCACCGAGACCATCGGCATGGCCTCGCGCAACATCGCCAAGCTCGGCCTCGGCTACGTGCCGGAGGAGCGCGGCATCTTCTCGAGCCTGTCGGTCTACGAGAACCTGATGCTGCCGCCGCGGGTGAAGCCCGGCGGGATGACGGTCGAGCAGATCTACACCCTGTTCCCGAACCTCAAGGAGCGCGCGGGCAGCCAGGGCACCAAGCTCTCGGGCGGCGAGCAGCAGATGCTCGCCATCGGCCGCATCCTGCGCACGGGGGCCAAGCTGATCCTGCTCGACGAGCCGACCGAGGGCCTCGCCCCGGTCATCGTGCAGCAGATCGGCCGCACCATCGCCCGGCTGAAGACCGAGGGCTACACGATCGTCCTGGTGGAGCAGAACTTCCGCTTCGCCCAGACCGTGGCCGACCGGCACTTCGTGGTCGAGCAGGGCCGGGTGATCGACATGATCCCGAACGCCGAGCTCGACGCCAACATCGACAAGCTGCACACCTATCTCGGCGTGTGATGCGGGCGCGGGTCCTCCTCACGGCCCTGCTGATGGGCCTTGCGCCCGATGTGGCAGCGCTTGCGGGAACGCCGGTGAAGATCGGCGTGCTGAACGACCGCTCGGGCGTCTACGCCGACATCTCGGGCGAGGGCTCGGTCGTCGCCGCCCGCATGGCGGCGGAGGATTTCCGCTCCCTCGGCCCCGACCTCGGGGTCGAGATCGTGGCGGGCGACCACCAGAACAAGCCCGGCGTCGGCGCGGCGCTTGCTCGCGCCTGGTACGACCGGGAGGGGGTGAACGCGATCTTCGACGTGCCGACCTCCTCGGTGGCGCTCGCCGTCCACCAGGTCACCCGCGAGAGGAACAAGGTCTTCGTCGATTCCGGCGCCGGCACCGCCGACCTCACCGGGCCGGATTGCTCGCCCAACACCGTGCACTGGACCTTCGACACCGTGGCGCTGGCGAACGGCACCGGCGGCGCCATGGTCAAGCGCGGCGGCGACACCTGGTTCTTCGTCACCGCCGACTACGCCTTCGGCGAGGCGGTGCAGCGCGACACCACGGCGCTGATCCTGCGCAACGGCGGCAAGGTGCTCGGCAGCGTCAAGACGCCGTTCCCGGCCTCGGACTTCGCGCCGTTCTTGCGTCAGGCGCAAGGCTCGGGCGCCAAGGTGATCGGGCTGGCCAATGCCGGCGGCGACACGATCGGGGCGGTGCGCGAGGCGGCGCGGCTGAAGGTGACCGAGGGCGGCCAGGCGCTCGCCGGCCTCCTGATCTTCTCCTCCGACATCCACGCCCTCACCCCGAAGGTGGCGCAGGGGCTGGTGCTCACCGAGCCGTTCTACTGGGACCTCAACGACGCCACCCGCGCCTTCTCCGAGCGGTTCGCCCGCCGGTTCGGCGGCCGCAAGCCCACCGCCGCCCAGGCCGGGGTCTATGCCGGGGTGCTCCACTACCTCAAGGCGGTGGCGGCCCTGCGCTCGGGCGACGACGGCCGCCGGGTGGTGGCGAAGATGAAGGAGCTGCCGACCGACGACCCGCTGTTCGGCAAGGGCGCGATCCGCGCCGACGGCCGCAAGATCCACGACATGTACCTGTTCGAGGTCAAGAAGCCCGCCGAGTCGAAAGGCGAGTGGGACCTCTACCGGGTGCTCGCCACGATCCCCGGCAGCGAGGCGTTCCGGCCCCTCGACCAGGGCGGCTGCCCCCTCGCCGTCAAGGCGGCGCAGGCGGAAGGAGCGAGGCCCTGACGTGCGGTCGCCGGCCGGAGCGGCGGCGACCGTGGGGCGGGGGCATGGACGAGTTGGACGGGACCGCGCCACGCGGTCTCACCGAGCCGGGGCCGGACAAGCCCCGCAGCGAGAAGCGGGCGCGGCGCTCGAACGAGCGACGCGAACCCGCCGGACGGCCGAAAGTCGAATGCCGTCGCAAACGGGCGGCGCCATCAGGGAGGATGTTTGATGCTGAAACGGTTGTTGCTCGCCAGCGCGCTCTGCGCCGCAGCCACGGTCCAGGCGCTGGCGCAGACGCCGGTGAAGATCGGCGTGCTGAACGACCGCTCGGGCGTCTACGCCGATATCTCGGGCGAGGGCTCGGTCGTCGCCGCCCGCATGGCGGTCGAGGACTTCAAGGCCGCCGAGAAGGGTCTCAAGGTCGAGATCGTCGCCGCCGACCACCAGAACAAGCCCGACGTCGGCGCCTCGATCGCCCGTCAGTGGTACGACCGCGACGGCGTCGACGCGATCTTCGACGTGCCGACCTCCTCGGTGGCGCTCGCCATCAACCAGGTCACCCGCGAGAAGAACAAGGCCTTCGTCAACTCGGGCGCCGGCACCGCCGACCTCACCGGGCCGCAATGCTCGCCCAACACCGTGCACTGGACCTACGACACCGTGGCCCTCGGCAACGGCACCGGCGGCGCGATGGTCAAGCGCGGCGGCACCACCTGGTTCTTCCTTACCGCCGACTACGCCTTCGGCCAGGCCCTGCAGCGCGACACCACCGAGGTCGTCACCAAGAACGGCGGCAAGGTGATCGGCGCGGTCAAGACCCCGTTCCCGACCGCCGACTTCTCGTCCTTCCTGCTCCAGGCCCAAGGCTCGGGCGCCAAGGTGATCGGGCTCGCCAATGCCGGCGGCGACACCATCAACGCCATCAAGCAGGCGGCTGAATTCGGCATCACCGAGGGCGGCCAGGCCATCGCCGGCCTGCTGATCTTCTCCTCCGACATCCACGCCCTGACGACGAAGATCGCGCAGGGGCTGGTCCTGACCGAGCCGTTCTACTGGGACCTCAACGACGGCACCCGCGCCTTCTCGGACCGCTTCGCCAAGCAGGCCGGCGGCAAGAAGCCGACCGCGGTCCAGGCCGGGGTCTATGCCAGCGTGATCCACTACCTCAAGGCGGTCGAGGCGACGAAGTCGGCCTCCGACGGGGCCAAGGTCGTGGCGAAGATGAAGGAGATCCCGACCGACGACCCGCTGTTCGGCAAGGGCACGATCCGGGCCGACGGCCGCAAGATCCACGACATGTACCTGTTCGAGGTCAAGAAGCCGGCCGAATCGAAGGGCCCGTGGGACCTCTACAAGACCCTGGCGACGATCCCCGGCGCCGACGCCTTCCGCCCGCTCAGCCAGGGCAACTGCCCGCTGGTGAACAAGAGCTGACCTAACGTCCGGCCGGCGGCGCCTTCGCGCCGCCGGCCTCTCCCGAACCCGGCCCGGTCCCCACGCGAGTCGCCAGACCCCATGCCCACGATCCTCGGCGTCCCCATGCAGGCGCTCTTCGGCCAGCTCCTGCTCGGCCTCATCAACGGCTCGTTCTACGCCATCCTGTCGCTCGGGCTGGCGATCATCTTCGGGCTGTTGAACATCATCAACTTCACCCACGGCGCGCAGTACATGATGGGCGCCTTCGTCGCCTGGATGCTGCTGAACTACGTCGGCCTCGGCTACTGGTGGGCGCTGCTCCTGGCGCCGATCATCGTCGGCCTGTTCGGGGTGATCCTCGAACGGTTGCTGATCTCGCGGCTCTACAAGCTCGATCACCTCTACGGCCTGCTGCTCACCTTCGGCCTCGCCTTGATCATCCAGGGCCTGTTCCGCAACGAGTACGGCGTGTCGGGCCTGCCCTACGCGATCCCCTCGGAACTGTCGGGCGGCCAGCGCCTGCCGTTCATGTTCCTGCCGAACTACCGCGGCTGGGTCGTCGTCGCCTCGCTCGTCGTCTGCATCGCCACCTGGCTGGTGATCGAGAAGACCAAGCTCGGCGCCTACTTGCGGGCCGCGACCGAGAACCCGACGCTGGTCCAGGCCTTCGGCGTCAACGTGCCCCTGCTGCTCACCCTCACCTACGGCTTCGGCGTCGCGCTCGCCGCCTTCGCGGGCGTGCTCGCCGCGCCGGTCTACTCGGTGAACCCGAACATGGGCGCCGACATCATCATCGTGGTGTTCGCGGTCGTGGTGATCGGCGGCATGGGATCGATCCTCGGCTCGATCGTCACCGGCTTCACCCTCGGGCTGATCGAGGGCCTGACCAAGGTGTTCTACCCGGAAGCCTCCTCGACCGTGATCTTCGTCATCATGGTGCTGGTGCTGCTGGTGAAGCCCGCCGGCCTGTTCGGCCGCACCGCCTGACCGCCTCGCCTGAAGGAACGCGACAATGTCCTCCGCCGCGGCGTCCACCGACGCCACCCCGATCGCCACCGCCCTGCCCGAGGGCCGGGACGCCAAGGCGTTCCACCGCCTCGTCTTCGTCATCATCGCGGTCCTGCTCGCGGTGCTGCCCTTCGTGCTCTACCCCGTCTTCCTGATGAAGGTGCTGTGCTTCGCGCTGTTCGCGCTGGCCTTCAACCTGCTGCTGGGCTATGGCGGCCTCCTGTCCTTCGGCCACGCCGCCTATTTCGGCATGGCGAGCTACGTCACCGCCTACACCGCCAAGGTCTGGGGCCTGACCCCGGAACTCGCGATCCTCGGCGGCACGCTGATGGCGGCGCTTCTCGGCCTCGTCTTCGGGGCGCTGGCCATCCGGCGCCAGGGCATCTACTTCTCGATGATCACCCTGGCGCTCGCCCAGATGGTGTTCTTCTTCTCGCTCCAGGCGAAGTTCACCGGCGGCGAGGACGGCATCCAGGCGGTGCCGCGCGGCCACCTGTTCGGGGTCATCAGCCTCGCCGACGACCGGGTGCTCTACGCGCTCGTGGCGGTGATCTTCTTCCTCGGGCTCTTGCTGATCTACCGCATCATCCACTCGCCGTTCGGCCAGGTGCTGAAGGCGATCCGCGACAACGAGCCCCGCGCGATCTCGCTCGGCTACCGCGCCAACCAGTACAAGCTCGCGGTGTTCGTGCTCTCGACCACGCTCGCGGGGCTCGCCGGCTCGACCAAGGCGATCGTGTTCCAGCTCGCCTCGCTCACCGACGTGCACTGGTCGATGTCGGGCGAGGTGGTGCTGATGACGCTGGTCGGCGGCATGGGCACGGTCTTCGGCCCGATCCTCGGCTCCTTCGTCATCATCGCGATGGAGAACTACCTGGCGCAGTTCGGCGCCTGGGTGACGATCATCCAGGGCTTCGTCTTCGTGATCTGCGTGCTGGTATTCCGCGAGGGGATCCTGGGGCTGGTGGCGCGGACGCTGAAGCGGCCGCTCTAGCTGCGTCCGGGCTGGAATGGAGGCGGCGCCGGTCCCGCGAGGGGCCGGCGCCGCCTTCGTTTTGGTCTCCCGCTCCGGCTCGCTGAGCGCTGTTCTTAAGACAGAGGCTGATACCCTCCACGTCATCCCGGGGCCGCGCAGCGGAACCCGGGATGACATCCGAGGGTGTCCGCCCCCTCACCGCCCCCGTCCCTCCCGCCACTTCAGGAACTCCTGGTAAAGCTGGTCGCGGTCGACCTCGCCACCGCTCCGGCGCTGGCCCAGGAACTGCGCCACCTCGCCGGGCGCTGCCGCGGCCCGAGGGGCCGGGGTGCGGTGCTCCAGCCAGTCCCGGGCCGCCGGGAAGCGGGGCCAGTCGGCGACCTCGGCGGTGAGGTTCACCTCGCGCCATTTCGGGTGCCGGGGGGCCTTGAGGAAGCTGTCGTACTGGCTGAAGAACGCGTCGACGAAGCGGGCGATGCGGTTGTAGCGCTCGCTGCCCCGCGGCCAGTTGTAGGCCGCCAGGATCGAGCCGACGGCCAGCGTGCGCACGACACGCCCCTCCGCCGCCAGGAGCGGGTAGTCGGCGTGGCTCAGCTCCGCCGGCATGTAGCTCTCGGCGGCGGCCCCGGCGAAGGGCACGTCGAGCAGGTGGAAGCGGTCGCCGGCCTGGAACTCCGCCAGCACCGCCACGGGCTTGGCCGCCACCGAGACCATTGCGGCGATCTCGCCACGCTCCAGCAGGCCGAGCGCAGTCGGCTGGTCGACGTTGACCGGATCGACCGCGAGGCCGATGCCGGCGAACATCGCCCGGCCGGACACGTCGGTGCCGCTGCCGCGCACGTCGAAGCTCACCTTGCGGCCGGCGAGCTGGCGGATGTCGGCGATCTCTCGCGCGGCGACGACGTGCAGCTCGTCGTTGAACAGCCGGGCGATGGCGGCGATGTGCGACCGGGCGTCGCCGACCCGCTTGTCCTTGCGCAGCTGGTCGAGGGAATCGGTGCGCACGAAGGCGATGTCGATCCCGCGCAGGTAGCGCAAATCGTAGGCGTTCTGCCCCGCGCCCTTGCCCATCACCGGCAGCACCCGCAGGTCCTTCACGCCGTCGAGCACGAAGGCGAGGTCGCTCGCCATGCGGAAATAGGTGCCGCCCGGCGTGCCCGAGATCACCGCCACGGTGTTGGCGTTGAGATGGTTGCCGAGCGCCAGGTCCTCGGCGCTCTCCCGCGGGGCGGAGGCCGGTGCCCGCGGCCTGGGACGGGCGACGGCGGCCGGCCGGGCCGGCGCCGGCGCGGCAGCGGGCGGGGAATCGGCGGGCTGCGCGACGGCCTCCGGGGCGGTCCAGGGCAAGAGAAGGGCGAGCCAGAGCGCGGCGCGGCGGGTCATGCGGGGTCTCCCCGTCCAGGCATCGTTCGCCGAACTGGGCGCCGGTTCGGCGGTGAGAATGACGCGAAGGCACGAAACCGAGCGGAGCGGCGCCATGCCGCTCCGCTCGGGACGCGGGTCACTCGCCGCCCCAGGGAGCAGCGAGCGAGGGCACGAAGGGAACCGGCAGGCCGGCCTGCCGGACCGGGCTGATCCAGCCCGGCGGCCCGCGATGCGCAGGGGCAGCCGGCGTCTCCGCGGGATCCCGCCCGGCGACGTCCGGGTTCGCCGGTCCGGGGGTGCCTCGCGCCTGGCGGTACAGGGCGCTCGCCCGCTCGGGGTCGCCGCGCAGGCCGCGGACCTTCAGGGCCGCGAGCGTGTCGGGGTCGTAGGTCTCGGCGAGGAGCGCCGTGGCCTTGGCGCTGCCGCTGCGCACGCCGAACGTGAGAAAGAGCCGCGCGCCGCTGATGTCGCCGCGCCCGAGCAGGATCGCGACCCGCGCCAGCAGGCGCTCCTCGTCGGGCGTCTCCGCGGCGCCCACCGGCATCGGTGCGGCGGGCGGCTCCATCCGCGCCGCCGGGCCGGGGCGGGCCTGGAGCGCGAGCGCGGGTTGCGGTGCCTTCGCAGCCCTGGCCTCCAGACCGGCCTCGTCGGCGCGGTCGCGGCCGGCTCTGAGGCGAGCGAGGCGCCCGCGCGTCTCGGCGGCCAGGCGCTCGGCGGCGAGCCGGCCCTGCTCGGCCCGGTCGCGGGCGCCGGCGGTCTGCGCCTCGCGGGCGACCGCCTCGGCCTCGGCGACCTGGGCGGCGCGCAGGGCGACGGCCAGGCGGCGCAGCCCCGCCCGCATCATCGCCCGCTCCCGCGACGCGGCCTGGGCCTGCGCCTGGTGGGCGAACTGCGCGGCCTCGGCCGCGGTCTCCAGCACGGCGACGCGCCGGCGCGCCTCGGCGAGCGCCGCGGCCATCTGCTCGGATCGCGCCCGCTCCTCCGCCAGCGCCTGCCGGCGCTCGTCGGCGACCTCCTCGGCGGCCCGGCGCGCCTCCTCGGCGGCAGTCCTGGCCTGCATGGCGCCGTCCGGCTCGGGCGCCTGGGCCGTCCGCGCCCGCAACTCCTCGACCTCGGCCCGGGCGGCGATCAGGTCGCGGCGGGCCGTCATCGCGGCGTCGGACAGGGCGTTGGCGCGCGCCTCCTCCTGCTCCAGGCGCCGCCGGGCGGTGTCCGCCTCGGCCTCGGCCTGCCGCACCCGCCCCTCGGCCCGTCGCCGGACCTCGTCGAGGGCCCGGGTGTCCGCGCCGGCCCGCGTGGGCTCGGGCGCTTTCGGTGTCGGGGCCTGAATGGCCTGGTCGTCCGCCGCCGGCCGCGCCGGATCGCCCGCCTGCCGGGCCAGGATGACGCGCGCCTGCATCTGGCGCGGCACGCCGGCCCGGTCGGCGTCGCTGACATCGGTCCAGGCCGGGGTGGCCGGCGGAGGCGTTACCGGCGCCGGCCCCGCAGGCGGCGGGCCGCTCTCCATCGTCAGCGTCGCGCCGACCCCTCCCAGTGCCAGGCATCCTGCCAGGCCGAGCCAGAATTTCATGACGCGCCCCTCCGGCACGAGCGGGCGGGTCTCCGCGAGGAAAGCCGCACCGTCTCCTTGCGGCCGACATTGGGCCGTCGGGGCACCCGGGAGCTATCTGGGCGATGGGGGTGCCCGGCGCGGCGCACCCTCTCCGAGAGGCGTAAGGGAAGCCCTCCCCTTTCGGGTCAGGCGAGTGCCCGCCGGATCGCCGCCCGAACCCGCTCGGGGGTCTCGAAGGGGAGGAAATGGGTGGTGCCCGGCACGGTCTCGACCGTCACCGACCCGCGATCCTCGGTGAGCGCGCAGGTGCTGCCGGTCTCGCCCCGCAGGATTTCAGCCGGGCAGGACAGGCGGGCGAGCGCCGCCCAGGGGTCGTGGCCCTGCGCCATATAGCTCGACGCCTCCCAGGCCCCGGTGCAAGCGAGGGTGACGCCGCCCGGCACCTCCCGGAACCCGTCCGCGACGTAGTCGGCGAGCGGCGCCTCGGGCCAGGTGCGGAACGCGCCGCGCCCGCGATAGGCGGCGAGCGCCGCCTCCCGGGACGGGAAGTCGCTGCGCCGCTTCAGGGCTCCTTCGGCGAGGCCGGCATGGCCCTGGCCGCGGCGCTCCGGCGGCTGGATCACCGGATCGAGGAGCACGAGGCGTCGCACTCGCCCCGGCCGCGCCGCGGCGGCGAGCAAAGCGGCGGTGCCACCCATCGAGTGGCCGATCAGCACGAGCGGCGGCGCGTCGAGCCGGTCCATCAGGGCGAGAAGGTCGTCGGTGACGTCCTGCCAGTCGCTCCGTCCGGCGGGCTCCGCCGGCAGGGTGGTGCGGCCGTGGCCGCGATGGTCGTAGGCCAGCACGTGCAGGTCGGCGAGCGGCGCCAGCAGGCTGCGGTAGGTGCGGGCGTTGAAGCCGTTGGCGTGGAGCAGCAGCGCGTCGAGGGACCGGTCGGCCGGCCCGAAGTCGAGGGCGGCGAGGTGCCCCTCGGCGGGGTCGCCGATGTCGATCGTCCGCCGCACGAAGTCGCTGTCGCTCACGCCCTCATCCCCTTCGGTCGCGCCAGGGCGGTGCCGGCCGCACCCAGCGCCATCAGCACCGCCGTACCGAGGAAGACCGCCCGCATGCCGACATGCCCGCCGATGAATCCGCCGAGCAGTGGCCCCACCACCTGCCCGACATATTGCGACGAGGTCGAATAGCCCAGCATCGTCCCGGCTACCCGGTCGGGCACCGAGTGGCGGATCACGCTGGCGATGCAGGGCAGGAGGCCGCCGAGCGCCAGGCCCATCAGGAAGCGCAAGGCCACGAGCTGCCACTCGCTCGTCACCAGGGCCTGCGGCACGAGGAGCACCGCCGAGGCGGTCAGGCTCGCGGTAATCACGGTCCAGGGGCCGATCCGGTCGGCGAGGCGCCCGAGACGCGGCGCCGACAGGATGCTCCCCAGGGCGGTCGCCGACATCGCGAGCCCCGCGATCAGGGTGACGCGGGCCGGATCGGGCGTCAGCTCGGCGACGTAGACGGTGATGATCGGCTCGACCGACATCACGGCGAGCATCAGGAGCATGCCGGTCGCCAGCATGGCGAGCGCCGGGCCCTTGTCGGGGATGCTGGAGAAGCCCCCGCCGCCCCGCGCGGATCTCGGCGGGCGCGGCTCCTCGCGGATCAGGAAGAGCGTCGCCAGGAAGGCGAGGAAGATCACCGCGCCGGCGGCAAAGAACGTGGCGCGGATGCCGATGACCGGCGGCAGCACCCCGCCGACGAGCGGCCCGACGAGGTTGCCCGCCATGATGCCGGAGGCCAGCGTGCCGAGCGCCCAGGCCGAGCGGTCCTTCGGCGTCTGGGTGGCCACCAGCACCGTCGAGCCCGAGGCGTAGCCGCCCAGCAGCCCCGCGAGCAGCCGCAGGCCCACGAGCTGCCAGACGTTGCCGGCGAGCCCGATCAGCGACATCGCCACCGCCATGCCGAGGCTCGCCCGGATCAGCATCAGCTTGCGGCCGTAAAGATCGGCGAGCCGTCCCCAGAGCGGCGCGACGAGCGCGGCGCTGAAGAAGGTCGCCCCGAACGCGACGCCGGACCATTGCACGATCGCCGCCTGATCCTTGACGCCCAGCTCCTCGACGTAGAGCGGCAGGAACGGCAGGAGGAGGGTCATCGCCACGATGGTGGTGAAGGAGCCGAACACGCAGACCGCGAGGTTGCGCCGCCAATGGGCCTCGGCCGGTGCTTCGTCGGCGGTCGCCGCGCTGCCGTCGCGGGTCATCCTGGGTTTCCTCCCCCTCATAAGGATCGCCATCGAGGCGCACACTTCCCCCCTCTCCCCGCGGGCGGGGAGAGGGCTGTGTTCCCGTCCAGGGAACACGGCTAGCGGAGGCGAAGCCGGAGCGACGGTGAGGGGGTGTTTCAGGAGGAGCCACAGCCGGCACCACCCCCTCACCGTCGGCTACCGCCTCGCCGCACCCCCTGAACGGGGGCACGGCCCTCTCCCGCCCGCGGGGAGAGGCGATGCGCGCGACCCGGCGTGTTGAAGCGACAGGCCTTCCCGGCGCAGAGGCCCGCGCCGCTCGAGCACTTCGAAGGTCCGACCGTAGACGCCTCGCCGCCCGGCGCGAAGCCGCCTTGGCCGCGCGCCGTCATGCCCTGGTGTCATGCCCCCGGCCGCCAGTCCGGCCAGGCCGCGACGCGGTGCACCAGCCGGCGGTCCCGCGCCGCCTCGCCGAACGGCGCCAGCACCCACTCCCATTCCCGCACCGCCGGCCCCAGATCGACGCCGTAGAGAAGATCGATCCGCTCCAGCACCCGTCCGTCCCGGTCCTCCTCCGCCTCGTCGCGGTCGGTCACCAGGCAGATGCGCCCGGGCAGCCCCGCGAGCGCGTCGAGATGGGCCGCCACGATGCGGGCCCCGAAGGCGTCCGGGTCGATCCAGGACCCGAGCCGGCCCGCCGCCTCGAGCCGCGCCACCGGCAGGATCGGCAGCTGCGACAGGAGGTTGGCCGAGATCACGAGGTCGGCCTCGCGGCAGACCGGCGGCAGCACCGGGCAAAAATCCCGGCCGCGGCCGAGCAGCAGGTCCTGCGTGCCGCTCAGGTCGTGGACGAGGCGTACGACGTTGGGGCGGCCGCGCGCCCGGAGCCGCCCGCGCCAGGGATGCACCGCATCGACCAGCACCACCCGCCGGAACGCGCGGGCGAGGTCGTCGATCGGCACGTCGTCGAGGAGGCCCGAACCCAGCACCACGGCGGTGTCCTGCCTGGGCAGATCCGCCATCGCCGCCCGCACCCCGTCCTTCGCCTGCGCCAGGTGCGGCGCCCAGGCGGCCCGACAGCGCCGCGAGCGCGCGGCGAGCCGCACGCTGTCGCCGGCATAGCCGAGGCGCCGCGCCGGCAGCGAGGCCGGCTGGACGAGCTAGTGCAGGAGATCGAGGAGCACTTACAGCCCGCTTGCCTCTAGACCTCCTGCCTCCACCACGAAGCGCGCCACCGCCTCGACGCCGTCGCCGTGGCGCAGGGATGCGAACACGTAGGGACGCTGGCCCCGCATGCGCTTGGTGTCCTCCTCCATCACCCCCAGATCGGCGCCGACGAGGGGCGCGAGGTCGGTCTTGTTGATGACGAGGAGGTCGGAGCGGGTGATGCCGGGCCCGCCCTTGCGCGGGATCTTCTCGCCGCCGGCGACATCGATCACGTAGATCGTCAGGTCGGCGAGCTCCGGCGAGAAGGTGGCAGCAAGGTTGTCGCCGCCGGATTCGAGCAGCACCAGGTCGAGGGCCGGGAAGCGCCGGCGCATCTCGGCCACCGCCGCGAGGTTGATCGAGGCGTCCTCGCGGATCGCCGTGTGCGGGCAGCCGCCGGTCTCGACGCCCATGATGCGCTCCTCGGCCAGGGCGCCGGCCACCGTGAGGAGGCGCGCATCCTCCTTGGTGTAGATGTCGTTGGTGATGGCGCAGAGGTCGTAGCGCTCGCGCAGGGCCTTGCACAGGCCCTCCATCAGGGCGGTCTTGCCCGACCCGACCGGGCCGCCGATGCCGACCCGCAGGGGCCCGTGGCTGGATGTCATGGTGTGCTCGGTCTCCGTGAAGCTTGGAGCGTTTTCTGACGCAATGAATACCGGTTCGTCGCGGGTATGCGGCACAATCAAAGACCTAGAGAGCTTCGCGATTGCAACGCGATCGTGAAGCGCTCTAGTACAGCCGCCCGCCGTTCGGCACCGGCCGCTCGGGGGCAATCAGCACCACCGCACCCTCCCCGTCCGGCACCCCGAGGGTCAGGACCTCGGAGCGCACCGGTCCGACCTGGCGCGGCGGCAGGTTGACGACGCAGAGCACCTGCCGGCCGATCAGGGCCTCGGGCGCGTAATGCACCGTCACCTGGGCGGAGGATTTTCTCAAGCCGAGCGCCTCGCCGAGATCGATGACGAGGCGGTAGGCCGGCCGGCGCGCCTGCGGGATCGGCGCCGCCTCGACGATGGTGCCGACCCGCACGTCGAGCTTCAGGAAGTCGTCGATGGCGATCGGGGCCGGCGGTGGGGTCTCGTCCATGGGGTGTCCGGGCTGGAGAGCGGGAACGACGCTCGTGCGAGCGGTGATGAGGGAGGGCTCGGCGACGATCCGAACGTCGAGGTGTCAGGCCGCCTCGCTCACGGCCCTGCCGCCATCGCCCGGGCCCCTGTCGATCTGCCCGTCGAGGTAGCGGCAGGCCAGGGCGATGTAGCGGGGAATCTCGCGCTCCTTGGCGTAGTAGGCGACGAGACGGCGCGCGATGCCGAGATGGGCGGCCGCGGCGTCGAGGGTCAGCCGGTTCCGCTTCAGGAAGGCGGCGAAGTCGTGGTTCGTCATGGTCTCGGCCGCCAGTTCCTCGACGGACTCTGCGCCGATCTCAAGGTCAGGATACCCTGCCCAGGCAAGCGTCGCCCCCCACTCGCCGACCTCGACGGTCTCGAAGGGCACCGTACCGTCGCGCAGGGGCCGGAAGACTTTGAAGGTGACGATCACCGGAGCGAGGTCCACGCTGTCGGTCCGGCCGACGCGCTCGCCCTCGACCCAGGTGACGCTCACGGTGAACGGCTTGCCCGTGGGCGCGACGGTGGCCAGCTTCGGCAGGCGCCGGCCGACCGTAACGATCTCAGTCTCGCTCATTGAGACGCCTCCATTCGGCGAGCAGCGCCTCAGTCCGCCCCGCGACCCAAGCGACGGCTTCAGCGAGAGCCGGACGAGAATAGGGCCCCTCGATCACCCGAAGGGTCCGGATATCGACGAGAGCGTGGAAATCCGGGCCGATCAAGTGAAAGTGCGGCGGGTCGTGGTCCCGGGATCTCACCTCGATCCGGAAGCCGTCGAACCGGTGGAAGGTCGGCAGGCGTCGCCTTCCTTGCGCAAGAGAGGTTTAGTGCACATGATGCACTCACGCAAGGGCCAGCATGCATTTGCGGCCTTCCAGTTCGACGTCGAGCTGCCCGGCGAGCCGACCTCCTCACCCCACCGACATCGTCAGCGGCGGCTGCACCTCCGCCGGCAGCGGCGAGACGTAGCCCTCCGGCCCGGTGCGGGCCTTGAGATCCGCCTTGGCGGCCTCGCGCAAGGATGCGTCGGTGGCGAGCCGCGCACCCAGAGCCGCCATGGCCTTGGCCACCTGGACCATCGCCTTGTGGGCCGCGGGGGTCTTGCCCTGCGCCACCACCTGCCAGGTGTGGAACGGCGTGCCGACCGCCACCGTCGGGGCGTGGGCCTGCACCGTCGGCACGACCCAGCTCACGTCGCCGACGTCGGTCGAGCCGATCGCCGGGTTGCGGCGGGCATCGAGCGGCACCAGGAAATCGGCGAGCGGGGCGTCGGTCACCGGCAGCCCGATGGTGCGGTAGACCGCCGCGATGTCCTGCGGCGTCAGCGTGCCCTGGATCTCGCGGGCGAAGGCGCGGTCGGCCTCGTCGAAGTGCGGCGTGCCCAGATCCTCCATCACCCCGTGCAGGGCCTCCTCCAGCGGGGTGTTGCCGACGAGGTTCGAGACCGCGCTGACGATGCGCATCTCCATCCGGGTCTCGGTCATCAGCGCGGCGCCTTCGGCGATCTTGCGCACGCGGGCGACGAGGTCGCGCATGCCGGGCAGGTCGCGGGCGCGGATCGAGTAGCGCACCCGGGCATGGGCCTGGACGACGTTCGGCGCGATGCCGCCGGTGTCGAGGAGCGCGTAGTGCACCCGCGCGTCGCTCGGCATGTGCTCGCGCATATAGTTGACGCCGACATTCATCAGCTCGACCGCGTCGAGGGCCGAGCGCCCGAGATGCGGGGCGGCCGCCGCGTGCGAGGCCCGGCCGGTGAACACGAAGTCGGCCCGGGTGTTGGCGAGCGAGAGCGGCGGTGAGACCTCCCAGAAGCTCGACGGGTGCCAGGTCACGGCGGCGTCGGCATCCTCGAACAGGCCCTCGCGCACCATGAAGGCCTTGGCGGCGCCGCCCTCCTCCGCCGGGCAGCCGTAATAGCGCACGCGGCCCGGCAGGCCGGATTCCACCAGCCAGTCCTTTACCGCAGTCGCGGCGAGCAGTGCCGCCGAACCGAGCAGGTTGTGCCCGCAGCCGTGGCCGTGGCCGCCCTGCTCGATGGGCGCATGGGAGGCGACGCCCGCCTCCTGGCTCAGGCCCGGCAGCGCGTCGTACTCGCCGAGGAAGGCGATGACCGGCCCGCCCTCACCGGCCTCGCCGATCACCGCGGTCGGGATGCCGGCGGCGCCCTGCGTGACGCGAAAACCCTGGTGGTGCAGCTCGGCGGCGTGCGCCGCGGCCGAGCGTTCCTCCGTGTAGCAGACCTCCGGCGTGCCCCAGACCTCGTCCGAGAGGGCGATCAGCCGGTCCTTGTGGGCGTCGACCTGGCGCCAGACGGCGTTGCGGTTGTCCATGGGCTCCTCCCGGGATTCCTTCCCGTGCGGCCCTCCGGCGGGCCGCCTTGCACGCGAGCCTCATGCAGGAGGCTTGCCGGCTCAAGCGCGGCGGGAGCGGATGGGGCGCGCATGGCGGGAATGGCTCGGCGGGAATGGCTCGCGCGCCGTCTCGTTCGTGCACGAATGGCCCACGCCTTGCTTTGATCGCCGCGCCGGGTCT
Organism: Methylobacterium sp. Gmos1; assembly: GCF_053764715.1. NCBI lineage: Bacteria > Pseudomonadati > Pseudomonadota > Alphaproteobacteria > Hyphomicrobiales > Methylobacteriaceae > Methylobacterium > Methylobacterium sp. Gmos1. The sequence continues at coordinate 50,511 of NZ_JBSNCC010000015.1, forward strand.
CCGTCCGGTGCCGATTTTCGCCGGACCGCTTGTAACGATCTGCGGCGGGCGCGATGCTGACGGCCGTGAGAGGCCAGCCAGAAGGGTGTTTGTCGATGACCGAGCGTGGCGTGACCGAGCATGACACCACCGAGCACGAGCTGCGCACCCTGATCGGCGAGGTGAAGGACGGGCGCCTGTCGCGGCGCGGCTTCGTCGGGCGGATGCTGGCGCTCGGCCTCACCGCCCCGATGGCCGGGATGATGTTGGCGCAGAACGGCGTCGCCTTCGCGGCCAACCCCCTGCGCGACGCCTACGCGCCTGGCAAGGCGGGCGGCGGCGGGCCTCTGAAGCTGCTGTTCTGGCAGGCCGCCACCCTGATCAACCCGCACTTCGCCATCGGCACCAAGGACCAGGAGGGTTCGCGCATCTTCTACGAGCCGCTCGCGGCCTGGGACGCCGACGGCAACCTCTTCCCGATCCTCGCGGCCGAGATCCCGTCGAAGGAGAATGGCGGCGTCGCGTCCGACGGCCGCTCGGTGACCTGGAAGCTGAAGCCGAACGTGAAGTGGCACGACGGCAAGCCCTTCACCGCCGACGACGTCGTGTTCACCGCCGAGTATGCCGCCAACCCGGCGACCGCCGCGACCACCGGCGGCAGCTACAACGACATCAAGGTCGAGAAGGTCGACGACCTCACCGTCAAGATCCTGTTCAAGCAGCCGACGCCGTTCTGGGCCGACGCCTTCGTGTCGAGCGCCGGGATGGTCATCCCCAAGCACGTCTTCGCGGATTACACCGGCGACAAGTCGCGCGACGCGCCGGCCAACCTCGCGCCGGTCGGCACCGGGCCCTACAAGTTCAGCGAGTTCCGCCCCGGCGACATCCTGCGCGGCGTGCGCAACCCGGACTACCACGTGCCGAACCGGCCGTTCTTCGACTCGATCGAGATGAAGGGCGGCGGCGACGCGGTCTCGGCCGCCCGCGCGGTGCTCCAGACCGGCGAGTACGACTATGCCTGGAACATGCAGGTCGAGGACGAGATCCTCAAGCGGCTCGAGGCCGAGGGCAAGGGCCGGGTCAAGATGGATTACGGCGGCAACCTCGAATTCCTGCTGCTGAACGCCACCGACCCGAACGTCGAGGTCGACGGCGAGCGCGCCTCGCTCAAGACCAAGCACCCGGCCTTCTCGGATCCGGCGGTGCGCAAGGCGATGAACCTGCTCGTCAACCGGGCGGCGATCCAGCAATACATCTACGGCCGCACCGGGCGGGCCACCGCCAACGTGTTCAACGGCCCGGCGCCCTTCGTGTCGAAGAACACCTCGTTCGCCTTCGAGCCCGACAAGGCGGCGCAGATCCTCGAAGACGCCGGCTGGAAGAAGGGCGGCGACGGCATCCGTGCCAAGGACGGCAAGAAGCTGAAATTCGTCTTCCAGACCTCGATCAACGCGCCGCGCCAGAAGACCCAGGCCATCATCAAGCAGGCCGCGCAGAAGGCCGGCATCGACATGGAGCTGAAGTCGGTTCCGGGCTCGGTGTTCTTCTCCTCGGATGTCGCGAACCCGGATACCTATCCGCATTTCTACGCCGACATGGAGATGTACACCTGGAACATGACGCAGGCCGACCCGGCGGTGTTTGCCCTGCAATACGTCTCCTGGGAGGCCGCCACCAAGGCCAACAAGTGGCAGGGCCGCAACATCTGCCGGATGCAGAACCCGGACGTCGATGCCGCCTACCGCGCGGCGCAAGGAGAGCTCGACCTCGTCAAGCGGGCCGCCTGGTTCATCAAGATGAACGACCTGACGGTGGCCGACTACGTCCTGCCCCTCCTCCACCGCGCCCAGGTCTCGGCCATCACCGGCAAGCTCCAGGCGCCCTCGACCGGCTGGGACAACTCGCTGACCTTCCTGGCCGAGTGGTACAAGCAGGCGTAAAGGTCACCTGATGGGCGCCTACCTCCTCCGCCGCCTGCTGATCGCGATCCCGAGCCTCATCGGGATCAGCCTGATCCTGTTCACCGTGCTGGCGCTGGCGCCGGGCGATCCGTTCGGGGAACTGGCCACCAACCCCAACGTGCCGCCGGAGGTGCGCGAGGCGCTGCGGCTGAAGTTCGGCCTCGATGACCCGATCCTGGTGCGCTACCTGCACTGGCTGACGGCGATGCTCCAGGGCGACTGGGGCTTCTCCTTCGCCAGCCGCGTCAACGTCGACGAGCTGATCCTGCAACGCCTGCCGACCACCCTGTTCGTGGTCGGCTCGTCGCAGGTCCTGGCGCTGCTGATCGCCGTGCCGGTCGGCATCCTGGCGGCGCTCAGGCCCTACTCGGTCTTCGACCAGGTGGCGAACACGCTCGCCTTCATCGGCTTCTCGCTGCCGACCTTCTTCACCGGCCTGCTGTTCATCCTGCTGTTCAGCCTCACCCTCGACTGGCTGCCCTTCGTCTACCAGGCCGACGTCGCGGCGACGGGCTGGCGCTGGTACTGGGAGCACGTCCGGCAGGCGATCATGCCGGTCTGCGTGCTCGGCTTCTTCCAGGCCGCCTCCTACACCCGCTACGTCCGCGCCTCGGTGCTCGACGTCGCCCGCCTCGACTACGTCACCACCGCCCGGGCCAAGGGCCTGTCGGACGGCACCGTCACGGTCCGCCACATCGCCCGCAACGCCTTGATCCCGGTCGTGACGCTCGTCGCGCTCCAGATCCCGGCGGTGTTCGGCGGCGCCATCGTCACCGAGCAGATCTTCCGCATCCCCGGCATCGGCTCGCTCCTCATCAACGCGATGCTCGCCAACGACACGCCGGTGGTGATGGCCGTCACCTTCGTGTTCGCCTGCCTCGTCGTCCTGTTCAACCTCGTCGCGGACCTCCTCTATGGCTGGCTCGACCCTCGCATCTCCTACCGCTGAGGCGGCCCCGGCGCCGGCTCCGGCGGCCTCGGGGCGGGACACCTGGCGGCGCTTCCGCCGCCACCGCCTCGCGGTCGTCAGCGTCGGCGTGCTGGGTTTCCTGGTGCTGGCCGTCCTCGTCGGCGGCTGGGTCTGGCCGGTGGCGATCGACGAGATCGACTTCGCGGCGACGCTCCAGGGCCCGTCCTGGGCCCACCCGCTCGGCACCGACGACCTCGGCCAGGATCTGCTGGCGCGGATGATCTATGGCGGCCGCATCTCGCTCGCCGTCGGCTTTGCCGCGATGGTCGTCGCGACCTTCGTCGGCGTGGTGGTGGGGGCGCTCGCCGGCATGTCGCGCCGCTTCCTCGACCCGTTCCTGATGTGGCTGACCGACCTGTTCCTGTCGCTGCCGCAGCTGCCGCTCCTGCTCCTCGTCATCTACCTCTTTCGCGATCAGCTGAAGCAGGTCTTCGGGGTCGAGGGCGGCGTGTTCGTGATGATTGTCGCGGTCATCGGGGGCCTGCGCTGGATGCCGGTGGCGCGGCTGGTGCGGGCGCAGTTCCTGTCCCTGCGCGAGAAGGAGTTCGTCGAGGCCGCGCGCTCGCAGGGGGCGACCGCCTGGCACCTCGTCACCCGCCACATCCTGCCGAACGCGATCGGCCCGGTGATCGTCGCGGCGACGATCGAGGTGTCGTCCGCGATCATCGCCGAATCGACGCTGTCGTTCCTCGGATTGGGCTTCCCGCCCGACATCCCGACCTGGGGCCGGCTGCTCTACGACGCCAAGGACCACCTCGACGTGGCGCCGCACTGGGCGCTGTTTCCGGGTGCGGCGATCTTCCTGACCGTCCTGTCGATCAACTTCATCGGCGACGGGCTTCGCGACGCCCTCGACCCGCGGCGGGTGCTCTGACCCCCGCACCTCTCCACCCTTTCCCGGACGACTGAAGCGCCAGCGGAAGGAGATCCGGGAAAGGGGAGCGTGTGCGAAGGCCCGAGCCCACCTTTCGACCGACATCCAATCAGGGACGCCCATGACCACCCCGATCCTCTCGGTCCAGGACCTCACCGTCGCGTTCCGCTCCGAGCAGGCCTGGCGCCCGGTGGTGCACGGCGTCTCGTTCGAGATCGGCCCCAAGGAGACGGTGGCGCTGGTCGGCGAGTCCGGATCGGGCAAGAGCGTCACCGCGATGTCGATCATGCGGCTCACGCCCCGCGACGCGACGCGCACCGGCGGCCGGGTGCTGCTCGAGGGCCGCGACCTCCTGCGCCTGCCGGACGCCGAGATGCGCCGGATCCGCGGCGACGACGTCGCGATGATCTTCCAGGAGCCGATGACGAGCCTCAACCCGGTGCTCACGGTCGGCTTCCAGATCGGCGAGGCCTTGCGGCTGCATCGCGGCCTGTCGCGCGCGGCGGCCGAGGCCGAGACCGTGCGCCTCTTCGACAAGGTGCGCATCCCCGCCGCCGCCTCGCGGGTGCACGACTACCCCCACCGCTTCTCCGGCGGCATGCGCCAGCGGGTGATGATCGCGATGGCGCTGGCGTGCCGGCCCAAGCTCCTCATCGCCGACGAGCCGACGACCGCGCTCGACGTCACGATCCAGGCCCAGATCCTCGACCTCATCAAGCTCCTCCAGGAGGAGGAAGGCATGTCGGTCCTGTTCATCACCCACGACATGGGGGTGGTGGCCGAGATCGCGGACCGCACCGTGGTGATGGTCGACGGGCGCGCCGTCGAGACGGGGGCCACCGAGCAGATCTTCCGTCGCCCGGCCCACCCCTACAGCCGGGCGCTGCTCGCCGCCGTGCCGACTCTCGGGGCGATGAAGGGGCAGCCGCATCCCGCCCGCTTCCCGATCGTCGACCGCGCCACCGGCGAGCCGGAAGCCGCCCTGCCGCTCCCCGACACCGTGCGCGAGGGCGAGCGGCCGGTGCTGGAGGTGAAGGGCCTGACCACCCGCTTCGACATCCGCGGCGGCCTGCTCTCGCGGGTGCGCGGCCGGGTCCACGCGGTCGAGAACGTCTCCTTCGCGGTGCGCGCCGGCGAGACCCTGGCCCTCGTCGGCGAATCGGGCTGCGGCAAGTCGACGACAGGCCGCTCGGTGCTGCGGCTGATCGAGCCGGTCGCCGGCAAGGTGCTCCTCGACGGCGAGGACGTGCTCGGCCTCTCGCCCGCCGACCTGCGCGCCTGCCGCCGGCGGATGCAGATGATCTTCCAGGACCCCTTCGCGAGCCTCGATCCGCGCATGAGCGTGGGCGCGGCCATCGCCGAGCCGCTGCTCATCAACCGCCTGTGCTCCCGGGCGCAGGCCCGCGAGCGCGCCGCCGACCTCCTGCGCCGGGTCGGGCTGAAGCCCGAGATGGCGAGCCGCTTCCCGCATGAATTCTCCGGCGGCCAGAGGCAGCGCATCTGCATCGCCCGCACGCTGGCGCTGGAGCCGCGGCTGATCGTGGCCGACGAGTCGGTCTCGGCCCTCGACGTGTCGGTGAAGGCGCAGGTGGTGAACCTGATGCTCGACCTCCAGGCCTCGCTCGGCCTGGCCTACCTGTTCATCTCGCACGACATGGCGGTGGTCGAGCGGGTGAGCCACCGGGTCGCCGTGATGTATCTCGGCGAGATCGTCGAGATCGGCCCGCGCGCGGCGATCTTCGGCGCGCCCCAGCACCCCTACACCAAGAAGCTGATCGCCGCCGTGCCGGTCCCGGATCCCGGCCGCCGGCGCCAGCTCCACGCGGTGCGCAGCGACGAGATCAAGAGCCCGATCCGTCCGGTCGACTACGTGCCGCCCGAGCGCCTCTACCGCGAGGTCTCACCCGGCCACGTGGTGCAGGTCTGGGGGCCGGAATGGGAGGCGCCGGCCGGCGGGATGGCAGCGGTGGCGTGAACCCCGGCGCAGCCTTCTTGATGCCCCGCATGGCGAATGGCGTCCGGGGAAAGAAATAGCGCGGAAAATCCCCTCTCCCCGCGGGCGGGGAGAGGGCCGTGTCGCCGTTCAGGGGACACGGCAAGCGAAGGCGAAGCCGAAGCGAGGGTGAGGGGGTCTCGACGAGTGAGACTCTGTCGGAAGCACCCCCTCACCCTCGCCCCTCCGGGCTCGCTGCTGACCCGACAAGGGGTCAGCAGCCCTCTCCCCGCCCGCGGGGAGAGGGGAGACCCGCGTCACTCTCTTTCCCACGGGCAGCCCTGTGCATGGAGCGTTTGCAGCTGCCGCTCCGCCGCCTCTGCCCTTGCGGGAGGGCGCGCACGCCCCATCTCGTCGGCTCGTGCCGGAGGGAGCCCCGATGTTCGACGCCAAGCGCCTGCTCGACCAGTTCCTCGGCGGCGGCCCCAGAGGCGGATCTTCCGGCGGCTATCCCGGCCAGGCCCCGCACGGCCACGCGCCCTCTCCCCTTGAGCAGGTCGCCCGCTCGCTGGGCGGCGGGGGCGGCAAGGCGGCGATCCTCGGCGGCCTCGCCTCGCTGGTCCTCGGCGGGCGCCGCGGCCATGGCGGGTTCGGCTCCGGCTTCGGCGCGCCGGGCATGGGGTCGGGCATGGGCTCGGGCCTGGGCTCCACCGGCCGTCTCGGCGGCCTCGCCCTGATCGGCACCCTCGCCTATCAGGCCTACCAGAGCTGGCAGGCGAACCAAGCCCAGACGAATCGGAGCCAGAGTGCCGCCCCGCCCCGCGCCAGCGGCTTCATCCCCTCCGCCGACGAGGCGGCCCGGATGCTCGGCGGCACGCGCTTCGCCCCGTCCTCCCCGGCCGACGAGCAGGACCGGGCCCGCGCCCTCCTGATCGCGATGATCACCGCCGCCAAGGCCGACGGCCATATCGACGCGGACGAGCAGGGCCGCATCTTCGGCGAGATGGACCGCCACGCGCTCGATGCCGACGACAAGGCCTTCCTGATGGACGCCTTGCGCGCGCCGGTCGACGTCGAGGCGGTGGCGCGGCTCGCTCGCGGCCCAGAGCAGGCGAGCGAGATCTACGCCGCCTCCCTGATGGCGGTCACCGTCGACACGCCGCAGGAGCGGGCCTATCTCGACCACCTCGCCCGCCGGCTCGGGCTCGATCCGGGATACGCGCGCCACATCGAAGCCACGCTCGCGGCGGCGTCTTCGCAAAGATGAAGACTTCGTTACGCTCGTTAACCATTCGCTAACCATCCGGCGCGCCTGATGGGCTGGTAACGAGTCGTAAAGACGTGACCAGCCAGACCCAAACCCGCCCGCCGATTCGCTTCCGTGGCCGCTCGTTCCTGGCGATCGTGTTGGCCCCGGAGGCGCCGATCGAGGATTGGCTCGCCGACCTCGACGCCCTTGCCAAGCGCTCTCCGGCGTTCTTCGCCGGCCGCGCCGTGATCCTCGACGTGACGGCGCTCGCCCCGAGCCGGGACGGGCTCCAGGAGCTGGTGGCCGCCCTCAACCAGCGCGAGATTCCCATCATGGGGATCGAGGGCGCCGGGGCGGGTGCGCTCGGGCCCGGGATGCCGCCGCCGCTGAACGGCGGCCGGCCCTCCGGCGAGGTGGCGATGCCCGGCGAGGCGCCGGCCGCCGCCCCGGTCGAGCGGGTGACGGGCGCGAAGTCGCTGATGCTGGAGAGCCCGGTGCGCTCCGGCCAGGCGATCCTCTTCCCCGAGGGCGACGTGACCGTGATGGGCTCGGTGGCCTCCGGCGCCGAGATCATCGCCGGCGGCTCGATCCACATCTACGGGGCGTTGCGCGGCCGCGCCATCGCGGGGGCCGCCGGCTCGCCTGGGGCGCGCATCTTCTGCCGCAAGTTCGAGCCCGAACTGCTCGCGATCGACGGCCTCTACCGCATCGCCGACGACATCGACCCGAGCTTGCGCGGCCGCGCCGTCCAGGTCTGGCTCGACGGCGACGCGATGCGCACCGCCGCCCTCGATTGACCGCCCTTTCCGCCCCGGGGGCCCCGCGGCAACGATCCGCGGTCGGGGCGAGAACAGAGAAAACACACGCAGCGGCCGCGCCGGCCGCGACTTCCAAGCATCGTGGTTAAGGGGGACCAATGGCCAAAGTCATCGTGGTGACATCCGGCAAGGGAGGGGTGGGCAAGACCACCACGACGGCGGCCCTGGGCGCGGCCCTGGCCCGGACCGGACAGACAGTCTGCGTCGTCGATTTCGACGTCGGCTTGCGCAACCTCGACCTCATCATGGGCGCCGAGCGCCGGGTCGTCTACGACCTCATCAACGTCGTCCAGGGCGACGCCAAGCTGCCCCAGGCCCTCATCCGCGACAAGCGCCTCGACACCCTGTCGCTGCTCCCCGCCTCGCAGACCCGCGACAAGGACGCGCTCACCGACGAGGGCGTCGCCCGCGTCGTCGGCGAGCTGCGCGAGAAGTTCGACTGGGTGATCTGCGACAGCCCGGCCGGCATCGAGCGCGGCGCCACGCTGGCCATGCGCCACGCCGACATCGCGGTCGTGGTGACGAACCCCGAGGTCTCCTCGGTACGCGATTCGGACCGCATCATCGGGCTCCTCGATTCCAAGACCGAGCGCGCCGAGAAGGGCGAGCGGCTGGAGAAGCACCTGATCCTGACCCGCTACGACCCCAACCGGGCCGAGCGCGGCGAGATGCTGAAGATCGACGACGTGCTGGAGATCCTGTCGATCCCGCTGCTCGCCGTGATCCCGGAGAGCGAGGAGGTTCTGAAGGCCTCGAACCTCGGCAGCCCGGTGACGCTGAACGCGCCCCAGAGCGCGCCGGCTCGGGCCTATGCCGACGCCGTGCGCCGCCTCAAGGGCGAGACCGTGGCGATGACCGTGCCGAGCGAGAAGCGCTCGCTGCTTGGCAAGCTGTTCACCCGGAGGGCGGCATGAACCTGCTGAACTTCCTGTCGCGGCGCGGCACGGCGCCGATAGCGCGCGAGCGGCTCCAGATCCTGCTGGCGCACGAGCGCACGGCGTTCGGCCGCTCCGACCTGGTGGCGATCCTGCGCGAGGAGATCCTGGCGGTGATCGCCAAGCACGTCGCCATCGACCAGGACAAGGTGAAGGTGACGATGGAGCGGGGCGACGCCGTCTCGACCCTCGGCGTCGACATCGAACTACCCGACAACAAGGTCGTCCGGCTCGCCAGCGCGTGACCGCATCCTCCCGCGGTCGCCCCTGGTGCTCAGACCTTCGGTGGCCGCATTTTCTTCCGACGAACCGGTACCCATTTCGTCGGACAATGCCCCAGGGCACGATATAGCCCGGGCAGGCGGCGGGATCCCAGCGCCTGCCCGGAAGAGGTCGAGGTCATGCCGGACGCGCCCACCATCTACGCCAACACCCTGATGGCACTCAGCCTGCGCCGGCCGGGCATCCTCCAGGTGACCCTCGGCACCGCCGGCTTCAGCGGCGAGGACATCGAGGTCGCGGTGCGGCTCGCCGTGCCGGAGGACACCGCGGTCGAGCTGGTCGAGGCCCTGGTCGAGGGCCTCCAGGCCGCCGCCGAGGAGGACGAGGACGACGAGGCGCCCGAGCCCTACGAGGCCTCGGTCGGCGACGTCGCGACCGCGGGGCTCCTCGCCACGACGCTCGCCACCGCCATGGGCGACGCCCTCGACCTCCTGGCGTCGCGCCCCGACTTCCTCGAGCGCCTGAGCGAGATCGAGGAGCGCGCCGTGCTGACCACGCGCAACTCCGTCTCGGAGGGCGTCTCGGTCGACGACGAGGCCAAGGCGGTGCGCGACACCGTCGCGGTGCTCCAGAGCCTGTTCGCCCAGTGGCGCAAGGACCACGTCCCGCCCGCGCCCCCGTCCTCCCCCGAGGCGCCCCCGCCAGACGCCCCGTCGCCCGACGCGCCGCCGGAGACCCCGCCCGGGGACGGCGAGCCGAAGGCCTGACGCGTCGGGCGCGCTCCGTTCGCCGCTCACACCCGAAGTCGGTCAGGCCGCCCGGACCGTCGCCAGGAAGCGGCGGACCTCGCCCGAGAGGTGCACCGACTGGCGCGACAGGTCGGACGCCGAGGCGAGCACCTGGGTCGCCGCCAGGCCGGTCGTCTCGGAGGCCTGGGCCACCCCCGCGACGTTGCCGGTCACCGCGCTCGTGCCGATCGAGGCCTGCGAGACGTTGCGGACGATCTCCTGGGTGGCGCTCCCCTGCTGCTCCACCGCCGCGGCGATCGAGGCGGCGACCCCGTCGATCACGCGGATCAGGGAGGTGATCGCGCCGATCGCCCCCACGGTCTGCGTCGTCACGCCCTGGACCTCGCCGATCTGACGCGCGATCTCCTCCGTCGCCCGGGCCGTCTGGTTGGCGAGTTCCTTGACCTCCGCGGCGACGACCGCGAAGCCGCGGCCCGCCTCGCCGGCGCGCGCCGCCTCGATCGTGGCGTTCAAGCCCAGGAGGTTGGTCTGGCTGGCGATGTTGGAGATCAGGCCGACCATGTCGCCGATCTTGGCCGAGGTCTGGCTCAGGGCCTGCACGAAGAGCGTGGTCTGGTCGGCCTCCGCCACCGCGCGCTGGGCGAGGCCGGCGGATCCGGACACCTGGCGGCCGATCTCGGAGATCGAGGCGCCGAGCTCCTCGGCCGCCGCCGCCACCGTGCCGACATTCGCCGCCGCCTCCTCGGCCGCCGCGGCGACGCTCGACGATTGCGCCGCCGTCTCGGATGCGGTCGCGCTCATCGAGCGTGCGGTGACCTGAAGCTCGGTCGCGGAGGCCGAGACCGAGCCGACGATGCCGCCGATCTCGGCCTCGAAGCTGTCGGCGAGCTCCATCATGGCGCGCTGGCGGGAAGCGGCCGCGGCCGCATCGGCGATCTGGCGGCGCTCGGCATCCTCGGCCGCCTTGCGCGCCACCATCGCCTTGATGCTGTCGACGGCGCGGCCGAGCGCCCCGATCTCGTCGCCGCGCCGGCTCTCGGCGATCTCGGCGTCGATCTCGCCGGAGGCCATCCGCTCCAGCACCGAGACCAGCCGGGTGATCGGCCGCCGGATGTTGAGCATCAGCGCGACCGCCGCGCCGAGCAGGCTCAGCAGCATCGCCGCCCCGACGAGCAGGCCGACCCGCGTCGCCGCGGCGATCCGCTCGGAGGCCGCTTCCATCGCCTCCTGGGTGAAGCGGTTGGCATTCGCCACCGATTCGCCGATCGCCGACTCGGCGCGCCGCGTCAGGGCGGCGATCTCGTCGCGGGCGGCGCCCGCCGCCGCGGCGTCGACCGGCCGGCCGTAGAGGTCGGCCCGGCCGACCTGCGCATACTTGCTCACCGCAGCCGCGAGGTCGCCGAGGTTGCGCTCGCTCTCGCGCAGGACCTCCGGCTTGAGGGCGATCGCGATCGGCCGCTCGAGGCCCGCCGCGGCGGCCTCGGCCGCGTCGCGCGCCGCGATCACGGCCGCGTCGGCCGCCGCGGCGTTGCGTGCCAGCTCGACGGTCTTGTGACTCAGCTGGATCCGGGTGACCGCGAGCTGCGCCTGCGAGATGCCGCGCAGGATCGTCGCCTCGCGCGCCACCGCCTCGTTCGCGCCGCGGACCTCGACGTTGCTGGACCACTGGTTGCCGATGGCGCCGGCGGCGAACAGCGCGGTCACCGTGGACGCCAAGGCGAGCTTGCTTCCGATGCTGAACCTGAACATCTTGGGACTCGTTTCCCCCAGGGAGACCGAAGACTGGAACGCTCAGAGACGTAGGGTCAGCGCGTTAAGAAAGATTTGTCGTGCACAAGAGAGACAGGCGAGATGTTTCTCTGCACCAAGGGAACCAACGGTCGACCTGCACCACGATCGGTCGGCGCGTAGGACGATATTCCGGATCGGGGGTGTATCTGCTGGGCGGCCCCGAGGGGCCCCGCAGGACGGGCTCGCGGTTGCTTTCGGAGTGCGTCACAGGTCGCGCCAACGCTGACCGGGCGCGCCCCCCCGATCGCCCTGCGATCACGGTTCGCGGCAGTGCCGTCAGGGCCGCTTCCGCGTGCGCGCAGACCGCACTGACACCCTCGATGTCATCCCGGGTTCCCGCCTCCGGTGAGTCCCGGGATGATGCTCCGGCGCGCCACCGCGGCAAGCTTTCGCCATGTCGCCGGTCGGCGCGACGTGTTTCCGGGAAGCAATCTTCCTGAATTACCGGTTTGCTAACCGCCCACCTGGCCGATGCGCCGCGCCCCATGCCGGACGGGGTCGCGATCGATGCGGCTGGCTCGGCTCGCGTCGCCGGTGTCGGTCGGGACCGTCCGAATCGTCGGGGCTGCCTTAGGATTTCGGGTCGAACGGGCTCGGAGACGTCAATGGAGGTCGTTTTCGATGATCGTCGGAATGATTGATATCGTCTCGCAAGACGCTTCGACTTGCCTCTTCCCTCGCCTGCCCCCTCGCCGGACGCCGTCCGCCCACGCGGGGCGGCCGTCGGACCGGGCCGGCATGGACGGGTGGTCATGACCGAGCGCAGGCAACGATCCGCCGCGACGGAGTGGCCGGTTCCGGAACGCCGGTTCGCCGCGATCGTCGCGGCGGACATCGCCGGCTATTCCAAGGCGATGCATGCCGACGAGAGCGGCGCGATGCGGGCGCTCCAGGCCACCCGGCGGATCGTCGACCGCCTGATCTCGGCGCGACGCGGCCGGATCGCCAACACCGCCGGGGACAGCGTGCTCGCCGAGTTCGCGTGCGTGACGGATGCGGTCGCCTGCGCGGTGGCGATCCAGCAGGCGCTGGCCGAGGCCGAGGGCGATGCCGGGCGGTTCCGCCTGCGCATCGGCATCCATCTCGGCGACGTGATGGTGCACGAGGGCGACCTGTTCGGCGACGGCGTCAACATCGCGGCCCGCCTCCAGGCGGCGGCCGAGCCCGGTGCGCTGCGGCTGTCGGAGGCCGCCTACCGGCAGGTGCGCGACATGGCGGGCCTGCGCTTCGTCGATCTCGGCACCCAGCGGCTCAAGAACATCGCCCGGCCGATCCGGGTCTACGCCGTGCCGTCGCCGGAAGCGCGCGCGCCCCGACTGGCCCGCGTCCTCCGGCCCGCCCTCGGGGCGCTCGCCGCCCTGGTCCTCGCGGGCCTCGCCCTCGCCTGGCCATACCTGGCCTCCGAGCGCGGAGAGGACGCGCCCTCGGCGCGGCCGCGGCTGTCGCTCGTCGTCCTGCCATTCGCCAACCAGAGCGGCGACGCGGAGCAGGACTACCTCGCCGAGCAGCTCGCCGAGGACCTCTCCGCCGACCTCGCCCGCGCGCCCGGCACCTTCGTCATCGCCCACGGCACCGCCCAGTCCTATCGCGGGCGCCCGGTCGAGCCGCGGGCGGTCGGCCGGGAGCTCGGCGTGCGCTACGTGGTCCAGGGCAGCCTGCGCCAGAGCGCCGAGCAGGTCCGCTTCGCCGTGCAGCTCACCGACGTCGAGACCGGGGCCGCCCTGTGGGCCGACCGCTACGACGGGGCCCGCGCCGACCTCGCCGCCGCGCAGGACGCCCTGGTCGCGCAGGTGGGGCGGACGCTCGGCATCCGCCTGCTGGAGGCCGAGACGCAAGCGCGCGCCGGCCACCCGGCGGACGCGGTCGACCTCGTCATGCGCGGCCAGGCCCTGCTCAACCGGCCCTTCGCGCGGGAGAACCACGCCGGCGCCCGGCCGCTGTTCGAGCGCGCGCTCGCCCTCGATCCGGGCAATATCCACGCCCGGCTCGGCCTCGCCGAGGTGCTGGTCGACGGGGTGCTGAACGGCTGGACGACGGAGCGAAAAGCCGACCTCGACACCGCCGAGCAGGCCGTCACCTCCGTGCTCCAGGGCGATCCGACTCATCCCTTCGCGCATTACCTGCGCGGCGAGACCCTGCGCGCCCGGGCCCGCTACGACGAGGCACTGGCCGCCTTCGACCGGGTGCTCGCCCTCAACCCGAGCTTTGCCCGGGCGCATGCCTATCGCGGCCTGATCCACATCTTCCTCGGCCAGGCGCAGGAAACGGAAGCCGACATCGCGGCCGCGATCCGCCTGAGCCCGAAGGATCCGCTGCTCGGCGCCTGGCTGGCACGGGACGGCCTCGCCAAGCTCCATCTCGGCCGGGACGAGGCGGCGATCGCCCCGTTGCAGCGCGCCGCGGCGGTGAACCCGCTCTTCGACTTTCCCCACCTCTATCTCGCCTGCGCCTTCGCGCGGCTCGGCCGGGACGGGGAGGCGCGGGCGGCCCTCGCCCGGTTCCTGGAGCTGCGGCCCGGCTACACCGTCGCGCGCTACCGCAGCCTGACCTCGACCGACCCGACCTTCCTCGCCCAGCGCGAGCGGATCTACGACGGCCTGCGGCGCGCCGGCCTGCCGGAGCGGTGATACGAGCTCCGGACGATCCGTTCGGAACTCGTATCGGCACGCCAGCGCGGCGCCTGAGCGAAGCCGAAATCCGCATCGCGAAGCGATCGATCGGATTTCGTATGACGCGGCCCGTGGGACCGATGCCCGTTCCGAGATGTTGACGAGGCTCCCACGGAGCCCTCCGCCCATGCCAGCCCTCATCAGCCTGATCGCCATCCTCGCCGGCGCGCTCAACACCGTCCAGGCGGGAGCGAACGCTACGCTCGACAGGACGCTGGGCCAGCCGGTGCTGGTCGCCCTCACGGTCTCGGCCGCTAACGCGGTGGTCTACCTCGCCGCCGCGCCCTTCGTCGGGCTCGGCTGGCCCGGGGCGTCGCGGCTCGCCCAGGCGCCGTGGTGGGCCTGGCTCGGCGGCGCGATGGGCGGCGCCTACGTGCTGGCGATGATCTTCCTCGCCGGGCGGCTCGGGGCCGCGCTCTTCACCGGGCTCACCGTCACCGCCGGCCTCGTCACCTCGGTGCTGCTCGACCATTACGGCTGGGTCGGCTTCGCCCAGCACCCGGCCGGGCTCGGGCGCATCCTCGGCTGCGGCCTGATGATCGCCGGGGTGGCGCTGATCTCGCTCAACTGAGCCGACCTTCTCGCAGAGCCGGCAACCGCGTTCGCGAGATCCGCTTGGGGCCTTCAGCGCCAGCCGCGCGGGTCGCGCGCGTCGCGGCCCGGAACCGGCGGCGTCTGCGCGGTGAAGGCCGGCGCGCGGCTGGCGCCCGGGTCGACGGTGTTGATGTCGGCGAGCAGCACCGTCGCCGCGGAGGCGCCGAGCCCAGTGATCAGGAAGCCGTAGATCACGGCGCGCGGCGCGCCGAAATGCCGGACGATCAGCGCGACCGCGGTCGCGACGGCGAGGAAGCCGACGGCACTGTGCCACATGTGAACGATCTCTCCCGGGGCGGGACACTCTTCCCCCCGCGCGAGGTGAGGCTGCGAGCGGCGTGCCGGCCTGCGTTTCCCCCGGGCCCTGTTCGGCCTTATGACGGGCGCCTGTCGCTCTCCAGGGATCCCCGATGCCCCAGCCCACCCAACCCCTCGCCCTCGGCATCATCGGCGCCGGCATCATGGGCGAGCGCATGCTCGACGCCGTCATGGGACAGGACATTTTGGGACAGGACGAGGCCCCGGTCCGCGTCGCGGCCCTGTGGGATCCGGACCCGGCGGCGCGGGCGCGCATCGCCGCGCGCTTCCCCACCCTGCCCGTGGTGGCGGACGCCGCCGCGGTCGTGGCCGCGAGCGAGTGCGTCTACATCGCCTCCCCGCCCGCCTCGCATCTCGGCCACGCCCGGGTTGCTCTCGCCGAGGGGCGGAGCGTGTTCTGCGAGAAGCCGCTCGCCGTCGATCTCGACGAGGCGCGCGCCTTCGTGGCGATGGCCGGCTCGCGCGGGGCGGTGAACTTCCCGTTCGCCTCCTCGCTCGGGGTCGCCACCCTGGCACGCTGGATCGCCGAGGGCGCGGTCGGCACGCCCCGCCGCCTCACCATCGAGGTCGCCTTCGCGCGCTGGCCGCGGGGATGGCAGGCCGACGCCGCGGGCTGGCTCGACGGACCGCGGGAGGGCGGCTTCACCCGCGAGGTGGTGTCGCACTTCCTGTTCCTCAGCCGCCGCCTGCTCGGCCCCCTGCACGGGCTCAGCGGACAGGCGCGGTTTCCCGAGCCCGGCCGGTCCGAGCGGGCGCTCGATGCCGTCTTCCAGGCCGGCGCCGTGCCGGTGGTGCTGCGCGGCCGGGTCGGCGAGACCGCGCTCGACGACCACAACACCTGGACGCTGGAGGGCGAGGCCGGCACCGTCCGCCTGCGCGACTGGGCGATCGCCGAGCGGCAAGGCCCCGACGGCAGCTTCGCGCCCGCGCCCGACGCGATCCCCAACGAGCGCGCCCGCCCGATCGCCCTGCGGCGCCAGCTCGAGGGCGTGGTGCGGATGACCCGCGGCGAGCCCCACGCCCTCGCCACCCTGGCGGAGGCGCTGGAGGTGCAGGAGATCGTCGAGGCGGTCCTCGCCGGCTGCTAAGCAGACTTGCGTTGGCAGGCCAACGCAAGTCTGCTTAGCTTCGTGATTTGTCGCAGATTTTTGTCGCAAAACCGGCGGCCACTTTTGCGAAATCTGCTTAGAGGCGCGCTCTCCCCGGCGCCCGTGCGAGCCGGATCCTTCGGCGAAGCGGAGCGTTGAGAGGCATCGCGCAAGCCGCCGGACACTCCGCGGCGCGCCCGGCAGAGGACCCCCATCGCCCCATGCGACTTTCCCTGATCGCCGCCCTCGCGCTCTCTACCCTGACGCTCGCCGGCGCCGCCGAGGCTCAGGGCATTCCCGGCGGCATCGACCGCGGCGCCCGCGAGGGCAACCGGGTCGGCGGGCCGATCGGCGGCATCGTCGGCGGCGCGGTCGGCGGGGCCGTGGGCGGGGTCAACGGCGTGCT
Source organism: Methylobacterium sp. Gmos1 (assembly GCF_053764715.1). Taxonomy (NCBI): domain Bacteria; kingdom Pseudomonadati; phylum Pseudomonadota; class Alphaproteobacteria; order Hyphomicrobiales; family Methylobacteriaceae; genus Methylobacterium; species Methylobacterium sp. Gmos1. The sequence goes on from NZ_JBSNCC010000015.1 coordinate 67,067, forward strand.
CGGCATCGATCCGGGCCGGCGCGCCTACCGCACCGGCCTGCCGGGCCGCCGCCATTACCATCACCGTCGGCACCGCCATTACCGCTGAGGTCGTGGCCACGCGGGCGAGGTTTCGTCGTCCGTCTGTTCTGCTGATCCGGTAGAACGATCTTGTCGGTTCGGGCCGTCTCGTAGCCGTTGCTTCTCCGGCCCGGATCACAGCCACGGCGGCGCAGCGAATCGCCGGTCTGTACTGTGGCGATCGACGGGCGTCCCTGCTTGACCCTCGGCCCCCGCGGGTCCTAAGCACGTCGGCAAGAGACCGACGCCCGAGGACGCCACGAGGACGCCATGACCGACCGCCAGCCCGGCTTCAACACCCTCGCGATCCATGCCGGCGCGGCGCCGGACGCCGCCACCGGCGCGCGGGCGACGCCGATCTATCAGACCACCTCGTTCGTGTTCGACGACGTCGACCACGCCGCCTCGCTGTTCGGTCTCCAGGCCTTCGGCAACATCTACAGCCGCATCACCAACCCGACCAACGCGGTGCTGGAGGAGCGCATCGCCGCGCTCGAGGGCGGCACCGCCGCCGTCGCGGTGGCGTCCGGCCACGCCGCCGAATTCCTGGTGATGCACGCCCTGATGCAGCCGGGCGACGAGTTCATCGCGGCCAACAAGCTGTACGGCGGCTCGATCAACCAGTTCAACCACTCGTACAAGAACTTCGGCTGGAACGTGGTGTGGGCCGACACCGACGATCCGGCCTCGTTCGAGGCGGCGATCACCCCGCGCACCAAGGCGATCTTCATCGAGTCGATCGCCAATCCGGGCGGCGTCATCACCGACATCGCGGCGATCGCCCAGGTGGCCAAGCGCCACAACATCCCGCTCGTCGTCGACAACACCATGGCGACGCCGTACCTGATCCGCCCGTTCGAGCACGGCGCCGACATCGTCGTCCACTCGGCCACCAAGTTCCTCGGCGGCCACGGCAACTCGATCGGCGGCCTCATCGTCGACGGCGGCTCGTTCAACTGGGCCGGCGACGCGCGCTACCCCATGCTGTCGCAGCCGCGGCCGGAATATGCCGGCATGGTGCTCTCCGAGACCTTCGGGAATTTCGGCTTCGCCATCGCCGTGCGGGTGCTCGGCCTGCGCGACCTCGGGCCGGCCTTGTCGCCGTTCAACGCGTTCCTCATCATCAACGGCATCGAGACCCTGCCGCTGCGGATGCAGCGCCACTCCGACAACGCCAAGACCGTGGCCGAGCACCTCAGCCGCCATCCGGCGGTGGCCTGGGTGAGCTATCCCGGCCTCGAGACCGACCGCTACCATCAGCTGCACAAGCGCTACTGCCCGCACGGCGCCGGCGCGGTGTTCACCTTCGGTCTCAAGGGCGGCTACGAGGCCGGCGTGGCCCTGGTGTCGAACCTCAAGCTGTTCTCGCACCTCGCCAATATCGGCGACACGCGCTCGCTGGTGATCCATCCGGCCTCGACCACTCACCGCCAGCTCACCGACGAGCAGAAGACCCGGGCCGGCGCCGGGCCGGAGGTGGTACGCCTGTCGATCGGCATCGAGGACCCGCGCGACCTGATCGCCGACCTCGACCAGGCCCTGTCCTGAAGCCTCCCGCCGAAGCGGTCGCCGCTTCGGCGACGAGAATAATCTAGACGCCCTTGGCGGCCGCGACGATCCGCGCGGCCGGCCGACCTGCCGCTGTGGCAGGGCGGACAGGGAAAAATTTCTCCAAGCATTGCAGCCAAGCCTGCTCCCGTGATCTACTGGCCTCGTCCAGTTTCGGCGCCGGGCGAGCCGACTCGCGCCGGCCGGAACGGATGCCGCCCGGACGGGTCTGGAGGCTGGTGCGATGGTCGCCCACGACGGCAACGCCGAACGCGCCTCCTGCGAGGAGACCGCGCGCCAGCGCGCGATCCGCGAGGAGACCGCCCGGCTGCGCGCCCTGCTGCGCGCCGTCCACGCCGCGCCCGGTCGGCCGGCCGGGGCCGCCCCCGCCGCCGAATGGGAGGCGCGCCTCGCCACCGCCGAGGAGCTGAACGCGCGGCTGCGGGCGAGCGAGGCCTTCACCGCCCGGCTGCTCGCGGCGAGCCGCGACAGCATCCAGGTCCTCGCCCTCGACGGCACGGTGCAGTGGCTGAGCGAGGGCGGCCGCGCCGCGGCGGGCCGGCCCGACGAGGCCGTGATCGGCACGATCTGGGCGGCGTCCTGGGCCGAGCCCGGCGACCGGACCGCCGCCGAGGTGGCGCTCGCCGCCGCGCGGGCCGGGCGTACCGGCCGCTTCCGCGCCCCCTCGGGCGGCCAGGATCCGCGCTGGTGGGACGTGGTAGTGTCGCCGATCCAGGGGCTCGACGGGGCGCCGGAGCGCCTGCTGGCGGTCGCCCGCGACGTGACCGAGGCGCACCGCGCCGAGGAGCAGCAGGCGCTGCTGATGCAGGAGATGGCGCATCGGCTGAAGAACACCCTGGCACTGGTCCAGGCGGTCGCAGCCCAGACCCTGCGCAGCGCCACCTCGATCGACACGGCGATGGAGGCGTTCAACGGCCGCCTGATGGCGCTGTCCGACGCGCACGACGTGCTGATCCGCGGCGCCTGGGCGGAGGCAGACCTCGCAGCGGTGGTCGAGGCCGCGATGGCGCCGCACCTCGACGCCGTGACCGGCCGCTTTTCCGCCGCCGGCCCCCCCGTCAGCCTCGGGCCGCGCCCGGTCCTGACCCTGTCCCTGATGCTGCACGAGCTCGCCACCAACGCGGCGAAGTACGGCGCCCTGTCGAGCCCGGCGGGCCGGGTCGCCGTCACCTGGGAGCTCGCCGGGGACGACGCGCAGGCCGTCCTGCGCCTGTGCTGGCGCGAGAGCGGCGGTCCAGCCGTCGCGCCGCCGGTCCGGGGCGGGTTCGGCTCGCGGCTGATCGAGCGCAGCCTGGTGCACAGCTTCGGCGGCCGCGTCAGCCTGCGCTTTCCCCCCGGGGGCGCGGTGATGGAGCTCGAAGCGCCGCTCGCGGCGATGCAGGACGGGACCGCGTGAGCGGTCCCCTGGACGGGACGGCGTGAGCAATCCCCTGGACGAGACGGCGTGAATGGTCCTCCGGATGCGACCGCGCGGCCGTCCCGGCCGTTCCCCGGCCACGCTTGACCCACGGGATGCGGACCCATAGGCAGCACGCTTCGGCCGCAACCATTGGCTCCCGCCCGCATTGCCCGCGATGACATCCGACCTGGACCGATACGATCAGGCGTCCCGTCAGGACGACTCCCGACAGGACGCACAGGACGCGTCTTGCGACGCTGCGCCGGTGGTGCTCCTCGTCGAGGATGACGGCCTCCTGCTGATGGAGGCCGCCGACACCCTGGCGGAGGCCGGCTTCACCGTGCTGGAGGCGCCCCACGCCGACCAGGCGCTGAAGGTGCTGGAGAGCCGGCCAGACGTCGAAGTGCTGATGACCGACGTCGACATGCCGCTCGGCTCGATGAACGGCTTTGCCCTCGCGCGCCTGGTCTCCCGGCGCTGGCCGCGCATCCCGGTGCTGGTGGTCTCCGGCATGGGCAGCCCCGGCCCGCACGACATGCCGCCGGGCGCGCGCTTCATCCCCAAGCCCTACGCGCCCTCGGCCCTGGTGCGCACCCTCCACGACACCGTGCGCCGCGCCGCCTGAGCCGACCCTTCCACGGACGACCCCGATGACCGATCCGACCAAGCTGCACTTCGCCACCCGGGCGGTCCATGCCGGCACCGCCCCCGATCCGGCCACCGGCGCCCGGGCGCAGCCGATCTACTTCACCAACGGCTTCGTGTTCGAATCGAACGAGCAGGCCGCCGACATCTTCGCCATGCGGGCGACGGGCTTCTCCTATTCCCGCGGCTCGAACCCGACCGTGGCGGCTTTGGAGCGCCGGGTCGCGTCGCTGGAGGGCGCCAAGGCCGCGGTGGCGGTGGCCTCCGGCCAGTCGGCGATGCTGCTCGTGCTGATGACCCTGATGCAGTCGGGCGACGCCTACGTCGCCTCCTCGCGGCTGTTCGGCGGCTCGCTCGGGCTGATGCGCCGGCTGGAGGGGCGCTACGACCTCGTGCCGCAATTCACCCGCGGCCTGACGCCCGAGGACTTCGAGTCCGCGATCACCGACAAGACCCGGGCGATCGTCTGCGAATCGATCGTCAACCCGTGCGGCACCGTCATCGACCTCGAGGGCGTCGCCGCGGTGGCGCACCGGCACGGCCTGCCGCTCGTCGTCGACAACACGCTCGCCTCCCCGGCCCTGATCCGGCCGATCGAGCACGGCGCCGACATCGTCGTCCACTCGACCTCGAAGTTCCTGTCGGGCTCCGGCACGGTGATCGGCGGCATCGTCTGCGATGCCGGCCGCTTCGACTGGAAGGCGACCGGTCGCTACAACCTCATCAACGAGCCCTGGCCCGACTACGAGGGCCTGGTCGTCTCCGAGCGCTTCCCCGAGACCTCCTTCGCCACCGCCTGCCGGCTGTTCGGCCTGCGCGACCTCGGCCCCGGCCTGTCGCCGATGAACGCCTTCCTGACGCTCACCGGCACCGAGACCCTGCCCCTGCGCATGGAACGCCACTGCGCGAACGCGCGAGCCGTCGCGGCCTTCCTCAAGGACCATCCGAAGGTGGCCTGGGTGAGCTACCCGTCGCTGCCGGGCCAGCCTGGCGAAGCGGTGGCGAACCACTACGCGCCGATGGGCGCGGGCTCGATCTTCACGGTGGGCTTCAAGGGCGGCGAGGCGGCGGCGCAGACATTCATCACCGGGCTCAACCTGATCTCGCACCTCGTCAACATCGGCGAGATCAAGTCCCTGGCGATCCACCCGGCGACCACGACCCACCGCCAGCTCCCCGCCGCCGACAAGGAGGCCGCCCGGGTCGGCCCCGACACCGTGCGCCTGTCGATCGGGCTCGAATCGGTCGAGGATCTCATCGCCGACGTGGCGCAGTCGCTCGACGCGCTCGGCTGAGCGCACCTCACAGGACTCCCTCTGCGCTGGCGCTGCCATGTCGGGCGACGCCGGTGATCGGGAATTTTACGAGAGACACCGAGCCCCCGCGCCGTCCGGACCGATCCCGGGCGGCGCTTGCCTCATGGCCCGAACAAATGTAGAACACGCCCCGGCCCCGGCGATGTGTGTTTCGGGCACAAGCGGCCCCCTCCCCTTGCCGGTCCCGGCCTGTTCGGCCCAACTCGCGCGACCGAAGCGGTTCCGCGGCGTCGGCCGGGCATGCGCCCGAGTGAGATGGAACGAGAGGAGAGCGTGATGGCGGGCAGCGTGAACAAGGTGATCCTGGTGGGCAATCTCGGGCGCGACCCCGAGACCCGCCGGCTGGCCTCCGGCGATCCGGTGGTGAACCTGCGCCTCGCGACGTCCGAGTCCTGGAAGGACAAGGCGTCCGGCGAGCGCAAGGAGAAGACCGAGTGGCACTCGGTCGTGATCTACAACGAGAACCTGGCCCGCGTCGCCGAGCAGTACCTGCGCAAGGGCTCGAAGGTCTACGTCGAGGGCCAGCTCCAGACCCGCAAGTGGCAGGACCAGTCCGGCGTCGAGAAGTACACGACCGAGATCGTGCTCCAGCGCTTCCGCGGCGAGCTGACGATCCTCGACGGCCGCGGCGGCGGGTCCGAGGGCGGCATGGCCGAGATGGGCGCCGACGACATGGGCGGCGGAATGGGCGGCGGCCAGATCAGCCGCGGCGGCGATTACGGCGGTGGCGGTGGCGGCGGTGGTCGTAGCAGCGGCGGACGTTCCTCGTCCTCCGGCGGCGAGCGGCGCCCGGCCTCCTCCGGCGGCGGCGGCAACCAGAAGCGCTATGACGACCTGGACGACGACATCCCGTTCTAGGGCGCTCGCCGGCGATACGGCGAAGGGTTGAGACCAGGGAGCACCGTCCGGTCGCCATGCGATCGGGCGGTGCCGGCGTTTTGAGGAGCGGGCTGTCGGGGCGAGCTATCGGTCGACTTGGACCGATCACCGGCTCGGCGCGTACGGTGGTGAGCGCCTGTGCCTGTTGTCTCGACAGTCTTGATACTCTCCGCGTCATTCCGGGGCCGCGAAACCGGAGCCCGGAATGACGCGGAGAGTGGCAATCCTGCAAGAGCCGATCAGACAGGCTCTCGGAACGGCCTCCGGAAGCCGGCGGTGCCGATCCACACCCTGAACACCTTTCCAATTCCGGGTTGCGCACGGCACCGCCGGGATGACCTTGAGAAAGCGCAATCTCCCGTTCGTCCCATCCCCGCACGGCAGTCGCTCGTCGCTCCCGCATCATGTCACCGGCGGCATTCAACGGGGATGACGCTGTCGACATCTGCGCCACGCCGTCCCCAGCGGGCAATCACGACTGAGCGATTTCCGCTCTCTGCGCCACGTTATGACAAAATATTCCTAGGAAACTTGGCCTTATCGTTTCAGGTCAGCGCAAGAATTCGAAACCTTGTCGAGCCAATCCATAATCAAGTGTGGCATTTTGAGACGGGGATGATGCGATCTTCGCCGCCCGATCGATCTACCGCCATCGAAAAAAAGCAGGTTCTCGTAACGAGAAACCGACATATTCCTATGGCGTAGGTGATACGGCGATTCTGAGGTGGCGGGCGTGGTGCGTGTGTTGCGATGGCTGGCCTGGATGGGGACGACGGCGGCCGGCCTCGTCCTCCTGAGCCAGCCCGTCGGCACCCAGAACCAGCTCGCGATGAGCCTCGCCGCGATGGCGGCGATGGCCGGGCTGTGGCTGGTCTTCGACGGGCCGCGGACGCGCTTCGTCTTCCTGGCGATGGGCAGCCTGGTGGTGCTGCGCTACATCCTGTGGCGGGTGACCGACACGCTGCCCTCGCCGGGCGACCCGGTCAGCTTCGGCTTCGGCCTGCTGCTGCTCCTGTGCGAGCTGTACTGCGTCTTCGTGCTGTTCGTCAGCCTGATCATCAACGCCGAGCCGTTGCGCCGCCGCCCGCCCGCCGCCGTGCCGGCGGCCGACCTGCCCTCCGTCGACGTGTTCGTGCCGAGCTACAACGAGGATGCGGCGATCCTCGCGATGACGCTGGCCGCCGCGCGCCAGATGAACTACCCGGCCGAGAAGCTGACCGTCTGGCTCCTCGACGACGGCGGCACCGACCAGAAATGCGCCGACCCGGACCCCGAGAAGGCGCGGGCGGCGCAGGACCGCCGGGGCGAATTGCAGGCGCTCTGCCGCGACCTCGACGCCCGCTACCTGACGCGGGCCCGCAACGAGCACGCCAAGGCGGGCAACCTCAACAACGGGCTTTCCGCCGCGACCGGCGACCTCGTCCTGGTGCTCGACGCCGACCACGTGCCGTTCCGCTCGCTGCTCGCCGAGACCGTCGGCTACTTCTCCGAGGATCCGAAGCTCTTCCTGGTCCAGACCCCCCACGCCTTCCTCAACCCGGACCCGATCGAGCGCAACCTCAAGACCTTCGAGCGGATGCCGTCGGAGAACGAGATGTTCTACGCGGTGACGCAGGCCGGGCTCGACAAGTGGAACGGCTCGTTCTTCTGTGGCTCGGCGGCGCTCCTGCGCCGCACCGCCCTCGACGAGGCCGGGGGTTTCGCCGGCATCACCATCACGGAGGATTGCGAGACCGCCTTCGAGCTGCATTCCCGCGGCTGGACCAGCGCCTACGTCGACAAGCCGCTGATCGCCGGCCTCCAGCCCGACACGCTCGCCGACTTCATCGGCCAGCGCTCGCGCTGGTGCCAGGGCATGTTCCAGATCCTGATCCTGAAGAACCCGGCCCTGAAGCGCGGCCTCAAGCCGATCCAGAAGCTCGCCTACCTGTCGAGCATGACGTTCTGGTTCTTTCCGATCCCGCGGCTCGCCTTCATGTTCGCGCCGCTCCTGCACATCTTCTTCGACCTGAAGATCTTCGTCGCCAGCGTCGACGAGTCGATCGCCTACACGGCGACCTACATCGTCATCAACCTGATGATGCAGAACTACGTCTACGGCAAGTTCCGCTGGCCGTTCGTCTCCGAGCTGTACGAGTACGTCCAGGGCCTGTACCTGTCGAAGGCGATCGTCTCGGTGATGTGGTCGCCGCGCAAACCCACCTTCAACGTCACCAACAAGGGCGCGACGCTCGACCACGACCACCTGTCGGCGCTGGCGCTGCCGTTCTTCGCCGTCTACGGCCTGCTCCTGACCGGCTGCGCGGTCGCGGCCTGGCGCTACCTGTTCGAGCCGGGCGTCACCAACCTGATGCTGGTCGTCGGGCTGTGGAACCTGTTCAACCTGCTCACCGCCGGGGCGGCGCTCGGGGTCTGCGCCGAGCGCCGCCAGATCGAGCGCACGCCGTCCCTGGCGATCGCCCGGCGCGGCCAGCTCACCCTCGGGGGACGCGCCGTGGACGTGGCGATCGAGCGGGTCTCGGCGGAGGCCTGCACGGTGCGGATGCCGGCGGCCCTCCTCGCCGCCGGCGCGGGCCACCGCCCGGTCCCCGGCACGCTCGCGGTGGTGCCGGTGGCGGGCGCCCGCCCCGCCGGCGCCCTGCCGGTGGTGCTCGGGCCGGTCACGCGCTCCGGTGCCGACGCGGTCTGCCGTCTCGCCTTCGCGACCCTGCGCCCGCAGGACTACGTCGCGCTCGCCGGGCTGATGTACGGCGACGCCGAGGCGATGCGCCGGTTCCAGCTGCGCCGGCGGCGCCACAAGGACCTGTTCACCGGCACGCTGCAATTCGTCTGGTGGGGCTTTGCCGAGCCGGTCCGCGCCCTGCGCTACGCGCTCGCCGGGGAGGTGCGCCGGCCGGTTCCGGTCGAGGCACCGGAGGCGGCTCCTCCCTACGACGAACCGGCCGCGCCGCCCCCGCCGGTCGACCTGCCCTTCGCGCCGCCCGCGCGGCCGACGATCCCGGTCCGGACCCAGGCGCAAGCCAATGCCCAGGCCCAGGCACAGCCTCACGCCCGGACCGAGGACGAGGCGGAGGCCGACGGCGACTGGGTGCGCCTGATGCTCGACTTCGAGAACGATCGTGCACTGGCCGCCCGCGGCCGGCGCACCGATGCGGCGTGAGGCGGCGATGATCCTGCACCGCATCGCCGCTTTCACCAGCCGGGCTCTCGCCGAGGCGGGCGCCGTGGCGGCACTCGTCCTGTGCCTGTCCGCCACCCCAACCCTCGCCCAGAGCTTCCTCGGCACCGGCCCGAGCGAGCGCCTGACCCTGCCGCCTGCCGGCGAGCCCCTGCGCCCGGCCCCGCCGCGCTCGACAGGACAGGGGGTGCAAGCGCCGCAGGCCCAGCAAGCGCCGCAGGCCCAATCCGAGCCCAACCCCGCCCGCCGCGGCGTGGCGGTGGTGGCGGCCATCGAGGCGGCGCGGCGGTTTCCCGCTGGCACGGGCGGCTACCGCCTCGCCGGCGAGGAAGCGTCGCTGCAATTTCCCGTCTACGTGACCGAGGCGCAGGCGCGGGGAGCCGCGAAGCTGCGCGTCTCCTACCTCTCGGCGATCTCGGTGGCGCCGGAATCCTCCGAGCTGTCGGGCAGCGTCAACGGCACCCGGGTCGGCTGGACCCGGATCCAGGCCCCCGGCGCCGTGAAGGTGGTGGAGTTTCCCCTCCCCGAGGGCGTGCTCAGGCCCGGCTACAACGCGGTGGCCCTCGCCGCGAGCCAGCGCCACCGGGTCGATTGCTCGACCGAGGCCACCTACGAGCTGTGGACCCAGATCGACCCGTCGCGCTCCGGCCTCGTCGTGGGCCAGGCGGCCGACCTCGACCTCAGGACCCTGGCGGCGCTCGAGCCCGACGAGAGCGGGGCGCTGCCGATCGGCGTGCTCCTCACCGAGCGGCCGAGCCCGGAGCGGCTCGAGCGGATGATCGGCGCGGTGCAGGCGGTCGCCCTGGTCGGGCGCCTCGCCCGCCCGGCGGTGAGCTTCGGCTCCGCCCTCTCCGGCCGCACCGGCCTCACCCTCGTCGTCGGCACCGCCGCCGAGATCCGCAGCACCGAGGGGCTGGAGGAGCTGGGCCCGATCACCGGCCCGCGGGTCGCCGTGCTGGCGCCGCGCGGCAGCCGCGCCCCCGTCCTCGTCGTCACCGGCACGAGCGCGGCCGACGTGCGCCAGGCGACCGCGATGCTCGCCGCCGCGGGCGACGAATCCGGCACGCCGGCGGGGACGCGGCTCGTCGAGCTGACCCGGGGCTACCCCGTCCAGGGCGGCGAGAGCCTGACCCTGGAGCAGCTCGGGGTCGCGAGCCGCGAGTTCAGCGGCCGGCTGCTGCGGGTCGGCTTCGCGGTGCGGTTTCCCGCCGATTTCGTCCCGGCCGATTACGGCAAGGTGATGCTGCACCTCGCCGGCGGCTACGCCGCCGGGCTGGAGCCGAGCGCCCGGATCGTCGTCGACATCAACGGCCGCAACGCCGCCAGCGTCCCCCTGCCCTACAGCCGCGGCGAGGTGTTCACCGACAGCGCGATCCCGCTGCCCTTGAGCCTGTGGCGGCCGGGGCTGAACCGGGTCGAGATCAGCGCGCAGCTGCCCACCGCCGCCGACCGCACCTGCGACACCCTGGCCCCGGGGGCCAAGCGCGCCCGCTTCCTGTTCCTCGACCGCACCCGGATCGACGTCCCGGCGCTCGCCCGCGCGGTGCGCAGCCCCGATCTCGCCGCCGTGAAGGCCGGCGCGGTGCCGTTCCTGGCGCCGAACCTCCCGACCGGCGCCCCGCGCCCGCGCCTCGTCCTGCCCACTCCCGACCGCGACTCGGCCTCGGCGGCCGCGACCCTGGCGGCGCGCCTCGCCATCGCGGCCGGCCGGGTGATCGACTTCGAGGTCGGCGGCGACGAGCGCGAGGCGGGCGGCGCCCACCTGATCGTCGCCCCGGTCCGGGCGCTCACCCCGGCCGCCCTCGAGGCCGTCGGCCTCGATCCGGCGCAGGTCCGGGGGATCTGGGAGGGCCGGGCCGAGACCGTCGCCACCCCCGGCCCGTTCGGGGCCGAGGGCGTCGTCACCCTCGACCGCCTGCGTCGCAACCTGCCGATGCGCTGCGCCCTGCCGGCCCTCACCACGCCCCTGCGCACCGCCTCCGCGCAACCGGTCCAAGGGTCCGCGCAGCCAGTCCAAGTCGCCGCGCAAGCCACGCCGCAGGCGCCCACGCCCGATCCCGCCGAGGCGCCCGCCGACAGCGAGGCCGACCTCGTCGCGCGCTGGGACGAGTCGGCGCGCGGCCTCAACGTCGTCCCGGCGGTGCTCGCCAATGCCTGGACCGGCCTGGTCCAGCGGGCGGCGGAGACCCGCGACCTCGCGCTCAGCCTCGCCGGCGGGCCGGCGCCGGAGGCGGTGCCGCTCAATCCCCGCGCCTCGCTCATCATCGCGCAGGGCGCCGGCGGGCAGGTCCGGGACGGCACCGTGCTGGTGACCGCCCCGAACGCCTCGATCCTCAGGGCGTCCGTCTCGTGCCTCGTCGATCCGGTGGTGTGGACCGCCCTCTCCGGCCAGGCCGCCTTCCTCGACGCCTCGGACGGCAGCCTCACCACCGTGCAGCCGAAGCGCGTCGGGCTGATCGAGACGCAAGCGCGAGCCCTCTCGAACCTGCGGCTGGTCTCGGCGGCCTGGCTCTCCCTCAATCCCGGCGCCTACGTGGCGATGACGCTCGCGATGGCGCTCTGCCTCGGGCTCGCGACGACGAGCCTCGTGCGCCAGCTCGGCCGGAGGAACCGATGAGCCGCCGGACCCTCCCCGCCCTCGCCGTCGCGGCCCTGCTGCTCGCGGCGATGCCCGCCTGGGCGCAGGCGCCGCGGGCGCCGCAATCCGTTCCGGCGTCCGAGGGCGCGCCGGATTCGGTCGCGCAAGGACAGGAGCCGACCCCCGTGCCCCCCGCCACCGCCGTGCCGAGCCTGCCGCCGGCCACCCCCGACGAGGCGCCGGGCCGCGCCGCCGGGCCGGCGCTCGCCGGCAGCCTCGGCGACGATCCCGGCTGGCGCGCCTACCGGGCCCGGTTCGTGACCGAGAAGGGCCGGGTCGTCGACACCGCCAACGGCTTCATCAGCCACAGCGAGGGCCAGGGCTACGGCATGCTGCTCGCCGTGGCGGCCAATGACCGGGCCACCTTCGAGCGGATCTGGGGCTGGACCCGCGCCAACCTCATGGTGCGCTCCGACGAGTTGCTGGCCTGGCGCTGGGCGCCGGACCACCGCCCGGCGGTCGCCGACATGAACAACGCCACCGACGGCGACATCCTCGTCGCCTGGGCGCTCACCGAGGCGGCGGAGGCCTGGGGCGAGCCGTCCTACCGCACGGCGGCGCGGCGGCTCGCCGTCGAGTTCGGGCGCAAGACGATCCTGTTTCGCGCCGGCCCCGGCCCCCTAGTGCTGCCGGCGGTCGCAGGCTTCGCCGCCCGCGACCGGGCCGACGGGCCGCTCGTCAACCTGTCGTACTGGGTCTTCCCGGCCTTCCAGCGTCTCGGCCTCGTGGCGCCCGAATACGACTGGGCCGCGGTGATCCGCAGCGGCGTCGAGGTCCTGCGCCGCTCGCGCTTCGGCCCGAGCGGCCTGCCGACCGAGTGGATCTCCGCCAAGGACGAGAGCTTGCGCCCTGCCGACGGCTTCCCGCCGCTGTTCTCCTACAACGCCATCCGGATCCCGCTCTACCTCGCCTGGGCGGGCGTCGGCCGGCCGGAGGACTTTGCCGCGTTCCGAACCCTGTGGGGCGGGATCGACCGCGAGCGCCTGCCGATCGTCGACACCCGCGACGGCCGCCCGGTCGAGTGGCTGACCGAGCCGGGCTACACCGCGCTCCCCGCCCTCGTCGCCTGCGCGCAGGACGGCACGCCCTTCCCCGACGCCCTGCGCCGCGTGCAGGACGGGCAGAACTACTACCCGACGACGCTCCACCTCCTCGCCCTGGTCGCGGCCCGGATGCGCACCCCGTCATGCCTCAAGTCGTGAGACAGATCCTGCCCCTCGTCGCGGCGCTCCTCCTGTCCGCGGGCCCCGCGCTTGCCCAGGCGCCCGAGACCGCAATCCCGCGGGTCGTCTACGGCGACGGGGTGCGCGCGCCGGCGATCATGGTCGATCCCGAGACCTCCCGCACCCCCGGCATGGTCGACGAGAGCGCGCTGCGCTACTACGCCTCGCAGAAGCAGACCGCCCGGATGCGGGCCGAGATCGCCCGCCTCAAGCGGCTCTATCCGGGCTGGACCGAGCCGCCGGACCTCGACAGCCTCCAGCCGAGCCCGCCCGAGGAGGCGCCGCTCTGGGACCTGTTCACCGCAGGCCGCCTCCAGGACCTGCGCGCCGCGATCAATGCCCGCCGCTCGATCGACCCGTCCTGGCAGCCCTCGGAGGAGCTCGGGCGCAAGCTGCGCCGGGCGGAGTTCCGTTCCAGCATCGCGGCGGCGGCAGGCCGGAACCCGGAGGAGGTGGTGGCGCTCTACCGCGCCGATCCGGGCGCCCTCGATCCGGCCGACGTCGAGAGCATCTGGACCATCGCCGACGACCTCGCCGCCACGGGGGCGGGCGAGGACGCGTTCAACCTCTACAAGTCGGTACTGGACGGCAACGCCGATACCGGCGCGCGCCTCGCCACGATCCAGAAGGCGATGGCCCACATCAAGATGGAGCAGGCCGAGCGCCTGATCGCCATGGGGAGGCAGGACCCATCCGGCGCCTCCGAGTTCGAGCCGATCCGCCTCGACATCACCCGGGCACGGATCGCCGCCTTCCTGCACGACGAGCCGGCCCAGACCCCGACGCTGCCCGACCTCACCGCCTTCCAGGCCTATGCCCGCAAGATCGCCGAGCCGAGCCAGACCGGGCTGCTCGGCTGGTACGCCTACAAGCGGCGCCAGTTCCGCGAGGCGCTGGAGTGGTTCAAGATGGCGATCGCCCGCGGCGGCGACGCGATGGTGGCGCACGGCCTCGCCCACACGCTGCGCGAGCTCAACATGATGCGCGAGGCCGAGGAGGTGGCGTATGCCTGGCGCGAGCGCTTCGTCGGCAACGAACTCCTGTTCGTCGACCTCCTGGAGCGCAAGCTGACGCTGGCGAGCCCGCCCTACATCGAGCCGGCGCGGATCGAGCGCTACGCGCGCGTCGTCAACGCCACGACGTCGGGCGAGGGCGCGCAGGGCCTGGCCTGGTACGCCTACAATTCCTGCCAGTTCGACGCCGCCCTCGAATGGTTCCAGCGCGCGGTGGCCTGGATGCCGAGCGAGAGCACGGTGTTCGGCTACGCCCTGACGCTCCAGCGCCTGCGGCGCCAGCGCCCCTACCTCGAGGTGGTCAACCGCTACGACGGCCTGTTTCCGAAGGTGGTCGAGCTCCTGTTCCGCGAGAGCCAGGGCGGCCCGCCGCTGCCCTGCGCCGCGCAGGCGACGACTGCGGGGACCGGCCGGGCCGCGCCCGCGGCGGCCAACACCGTGCGGCCCGAGCCGCCGCCCTCCTACGGCCGGGTGCCGCGGCCCGACGCCCCGGGCGCCGGCGGCCGGACCGAGGCGGTGCCGCCGGCGGTCCAGCGCGGCGAGTTCCCCCTGGCGGTGCCCCTCGACAATCCCCTGCGCTATCCCGCGGCCGGGGTCGGTCAGGCACCCGCGGGAGCTTACGCCCGCGAGCCGGTGGTGCCGGCGCCGCCGCTGGTCGCCCGCCGGGTGCCCGGCGCCGGGGCGATGCCCTACGAGCGCTACGGCTACACGCTGCTGCCGGGCTATAACGGCCTCGACAAGCCCGAGGGCCTGACCGGACCGCCGCCCGGAACGCTGTGGCAGGACCAGGAGGGCGAGCGCACCCGCTCCGTCGCCCCCGAGAGCGTCCGCTTCTCGGTGCCGGCCCGCACGACTTCGGAACGGGCGGTTCCCGCCGAGAAGGGCTATCCGTGAACACCCGCCTCTGCATCGCCCTCCTCGCGCTGGTCGTAGGCGCGGGCAGCGCCCTGGCGCAGCCCGCACCGGCCCTGCGGCTCCCGGGTGCCGGCCGGGTCGCCGCGGTGATCGAAACGCGCCACCGCGACGGCTTCGACCAGCGCATCACCTACGAGGGCGGCGACGGGCGCAACCACGCCGAGATCGCCCTGCGCAACGAGACCGGGGACCTGCTCCTCGCCTTCCCGCCGCGGCTCGCCAAGCCGAGCGAGTTCGGCATCGCCGGCGAGATCGCCGTGCGCTTTCCCGGCGAGGTCATGCGGGTGCAGGCAGTGCCGCGCCGCAACGCCTACGGTCCGATCGGCCTCGCGCTCGGGGCCGATTGCCTCTACGCCTGGCAATGGTTCGAGCGGCCGCGGCGAGGGGCGCAAATGGCGTCCCGCGACGGGGCGTTCGGCACCGCCGAGCCCGGTGCCGGGCGCCGCGCCCTGTCGCTGCGGATCCGGCTCTGCCGCACCGCGCAGGCGAGCCTCGACGACCTCGTGGCGGCGGTCCAGCACCTGACGATCGCGCTGCCGGGCGACGGCGCGGTCCGGGCGGTCGCCGCACCGCGCCCGGTTCCGCGTCGTCGGGTGGCAAAGCCCGCACCCCGCCCCGCTCCCGCGCCTGCGCCGGAGGCCCGTCCGGCGCCCCCGCCGGAGCGCCCGCAGCCGCAGCCCCGGGCGGAGCCCGTCCCGCCTCGCCCGACCGTCCCGGTCCCGCCGGCCGAGGGCGGGCGCCGCTACCTCGCGCCCCGCACCCCCGAGGCGCGTCCACCCGAGGCTCCGCCGCCCGAGGCCGCGCCCCGCAGCGGGTCGCAGCGCTACATCACCGACGGCCCCCAAGCCCCCGAGCCGCCGGGCGCCACCCCGACGCCGAGCCCGGCCCCGGGCCGCGGCGCCGGCGAGACCCTGTCGCGCGACCTGCCGCCAGAAGCCTACCGGCCGCCGCCGGATCGCGGCCCGGGACGATGAGGCGGGATCGTCGGACGACGGGGAGACGGCACCGCAAGCCCCCTCTCCCGCCGGATCCCGGGCTCGCCCGGGAGGGCAGGAGCCCGTGACCCGGGATCCGGACCGGGCGGACGGAAGCCCTACTCCGGCAACCGCGGCAGCGGCGTGCCGTCCTTCGGCAGCGGGTAGCGGGCGACGTTCAGCTCCATCGCCAGGAAGGTGTAGTAGCCGCTGACCGCCGTCAGATCGACCACGCCCGGTTTGCCGAACAGCGTCTCCGCCCGCGCGAAGGTCGCGTCCGAGACGCGCTTGTTCTGCAACAGCTCGCTGGTGAAGTCGTAGGCGGTCTCCTGGTCCTGCGGCAGGCCGGCCGGGCGACGGCCGTCGCGGATCGCCGCGATCGTCTCCTCCGCGATGCCGACCTTCCGGGCGATCGGCGCGTGGACGTACCACTCGTAGTCCTGCGTCCAGTGGCGGGCATTGACCAGGATCACCAGCTCCGAGAGCGTGGTGCCGATCTTCGGCTTGTAGCGCAGGTAGTCGCCCATCGCGCGCGCCAGGGTCATCACCTCGGGCGAGTGCATCAGCGGCTCGAACGGGCCGAAGACCGGGGTCTTGCGGGCGGTCTCGAAGGCGTCCCCCGCCTGCTTCTGCTCGGGGGAGTACTGGGCGGGCGGGATCGTCGGCAGGCGGTCCCCGGCGAAGGCAGCGCCCGCCAGGAACGCGGTGCCCGGCAGGAGGGCGACGAGAAGCGCGGGCAGCAGGCGCGGCTTGAGGTTCTGGCGCGGCATGGGGTTTCCTCCGGGATTGGCGATCGCTCGCCGGTCGATCCTTACCCGAAAGGCGGTTGCCTGCGACGGCCGCGCTCCCGCAATCCCGCCTCAATCCCGCGGTTAACAGATTCTCGTCCGAGCACGAGGGGAATGCGGGGTGCACGCACCCGGCACGACCCCGGAAACAAGGGAATGCGGGACGATGACTGCACTGCCGTCGAAGACGGGACCGCGGTCCGTGACGGGCGCGGCCCTGCTGGCTGCGCTCGCCGCCACGCTGCTGGCGGGGGCGGTCGCGCCCGCGCGGGCGCAGGGCTACCGGGTCGTCATCGAGGACGAGGACGATGCCATCCTGCCGCCGCGGGCGGTGGTGTTCCGCCTCGGCCGGGCCGGCTTCACCGGCATGAGCCATCCGCGCTTCGACGGCGAGACCTACCGGGTCGAGGCCGACAGCCCGTGGGGCAACCGGGTGCAGCTCGTCGTCGACGCCCGCACCGGCCGCATCCTCGACCGCGAGCGCCTGGAGGCGCCGCTGATTCCCCCCGGAAGCATCCCTGGCGGCCGTCGCCCCGGCTACGGCTGGACCGAGTCCGAGGCCCGCCCCTCCTGGCCGCGCGAGGAGGCGTTCCGCGAGCGCGCGCCGCGGGACAACGGCTGGCGCGACGGCGGGACCTACGCCCCCGTGCCGCTCTCCCGCGGCGAGCCGCTGCCGCCGGTGGGCGAGCGCCCGGAGGAACGCCGCGTCGCCGCCCGCCCGCTGCCGCAACCCGCCTCCCCGCCGGGCGCGCCCTCCTACGAGGCGCCCGCCCGCACCGCGCCGGCGCCCCGCACCGCCGGGCCGAACCCGCTCGGCATGAACCCCGACAGCCCGGCCGGCCGCACCGGCGCCGCGCCGCGCCGCGAGACCGCACCCGAGGGTGCAAAGCCCGAAGCGCCGCGCCGGACCGCCGCGCGCAGCAAGCCGGCCGAGACTGAGGCGCCCGCGGCCCTCGTCCCGCCCCTGGCGCCCAAGGCCGAACCCAAGGCCCCGCCCGCCAAGGAGGCTTCGCCCGCCAAGGCGGCCGAGGCCGCGCCGCCCAAGGCCCCCGAGACCAAGGATGGCGGCTGGAAGACCCCGCCAGACGGCAACCGCCCGGTGCGGGTGATCGGCGGGATCACGCAGGTGCCGGGCAAGGACGAGCCGGCGAAGGATTGAGGGCGACGCGCCCCGGACCTGTCGAGCCGCTGACGGATTTCACACCCTCACGTCATCCCGGGCTCGCCGAAGGCGAGAACCCGGGATGACGTGAGGGTGTGGTCGGTAGCGGCCTCGATCGCGCTTGTCTCGGTTCGAAAATCCGAGGCCTCGGCACTCCACCCCACCTCCGGCCCGCCCTCTAGATCGAAAGACGCGCTCGACAAGCGCTGCCGATCCCGGTTCTATCCGGCACCCCGATCCGCGCCCGCCAAGGGCGGGACGGCAAGAAACGGTCCCCGGAGGAATCCAGATGCGCTCATCCCTGACCGCGCTCGCGGCGGCGCTCGCCTGCGCGACCGCCTTCGCGGCCCCGGCCCTGGCGGCCGACCCGATCAAGATCGGGGTGACCGGCCCCTATACCGGCGGCTCCTCGTCGATGGGCGTGTCGATGCGCGACGGCGTGCGGCTCGCCGCCGACGAGATCAACAAGAACGGCGGCGTGCTCGGGCGGCAGATCCAGCTCGTCGAGCGCGACGACGAGGCCAAGAACGAGGTCGGCGCCCAGGTTGCCCAGGAGCTGATCAACAAGGAGAAGGTGGTCGCCACCCTCGGCTTCATCAACACCGGCGTGGCGCTTGCCGCCCAGCGCTTCTACCAGGAAGCCGAGATCCCGGTGATCAACAACGTCGCCACCGGGACGGTCATCACCGAGCAGTTCAACCCGCCGGACTACGACAACAACTACGTGTTCCGGAATTCGGCCTACGACGTGCTGCAGGCCGGCATGATGGCCGACGAGGCGATCGCACAGGGCTTCAAGAAGATCGCGATCCTTGCCGACTCGACCAATTACGGTCAGCTCGGCCGCGAGGACCTCGAGAAGTACCTCAAGGCGAAGGGCGTGAAGCCGGTCGCGGTGGAAAAGTTCAACATCAAGGACGTCGACATGACGCCCCAGCTGTTGAAGTCGCAGCAGGCGGGCGCCGACGTGATCCTCGCCTACGGCATCGGCCCGGAACTGGCCCAGATCGCCAACGGCATGGCCAAGCTCGGCTGGAAGGTGCCGATGATCACCTCGTGGCCGGCCTCGATGCAGAGCTTCATCGATATCGCCGGGACGAACGGCAACGGCGTGATCATGCCCCAGACCTTCATCGAGGATAAGACGCTGCCCAAGCGCAAGTCCTTCCTCGACGGGTACTACGCCACCTTCAAGGTCAACAAGATCCCGACCCCGGTGGCGGGCGCGCAGGGCTACGACTCGGTCTACCTGCTCGCCGCCGCGATCAAGCAGGCCGGCTCCACCGACGGCGCGAAGGTGCGCGCCGCGCTCGAGAACCTGAACACCAAGGTCGAGGGCGTGGTCACCACCTACGACAAGCCGTTCACGGCCAAGGACCACAACGCGATCAGCCGCAACATGGTGGTATTCGGCAAGGTGCAGGA
Organism: Methylobacterium sp. Gmos1; assembly: GCF_053764715.1. Classification (NCBI taxonomy): domain Bacteria; kingdom Pseudomonadati; phylum Pseudomonadota; class Alphaproteobacteria; order Hyphomicrobiales; family Methylobacteriaceae; genus Methylobacterium; species Methylobacterium sp. Gmos1. The sequence goes on from NZ_JBSNCC010000015.1 coordinate 86,251, forward strand.
CGGCAAGATCGTCTACGCCAAGGACGAGGACGCCAAGAACGCCGGCGTCGTCCGCGTCAAGGAGAAGGCCTCGAACTGAGGCCGCAACCTGAGCCCCGCGCATGACGCGCGGGGCTTGCCCGTCGAGACGAGCCTTCCCCTCATGCAGATCTTCCTTCAGCTCGTGGCGAGCGGCGTCGCCGTCGGCATGATCTACGCCGCGATCGCCTTCGGCTACCAGCTCACCTTCGCGACCTCGAAGACCCTGAATTTCGGCCAGGGCGAGGCCTTGATGCTCGGCGCCCTGTTCGGCCTGACGCTGGTGCCGTTCACCGGCTACTGGCTGATGCTGCCGCTCGTCCTCGTCTTCGGCTTCGCCCTCGGCGCGATCGTCGAGCGCCTCGGCGTGCGGCCGGCCGTGAAGATCAAGTCCGAGTACGGGTGGATCATGGCCACCATCGCGCTCGGCATCATCTTCAAGAACGTCGCCGAGAACATCTGGGGCCGCGACGACCTCAAGTTTCCCTCGCCGCTGCCGGAGCAGGCGCTGACGCTCGGTGGCGTCCGCATCCTGCCGATGGAGCTGATGATCGTCGCCGGCGCGCTCCTGATGATGCTCGCGGTCGAGTTGTTCAACCGCCGCTCGATCTGGGGCAAGGCGGTGGTGGCGACCTCGAACGACATCGACGCCGCCGGGCTGATGGGCATCAACACCCAGAAGGTCATTACCCTGTCCTACTCGATCAGCGCGATGACCGCCGCCTTCGCCGGCGTGCTCGTGGCGCCCGTGACGCTCACCGGCGCCACGATGGGCTCGGTGCTGGCGCTCAAGGCCTTCGCGGTCGCGATCATCGGCGGCCTCGAATCCGGCCTCGGCGTGATCGTCGGCGGGCTGATCCTCGGCGTCGCCGAGACGCTGACCGGCTTCTACATCTCGACCGGCTACAAGGACGTGCCCGGCCTGATCCTGCTCCTCGCCGTGCTGGCGGTGCGCCCGGTCGGCCTGTTCGGCAAGGCCGTGATCAAGAAGGTCTGAGTCTCTTCGCCTAGCGCCGCTCCCGGTTGCGGGAGCGGTCTTCACGCTTCCCGTTCCATCCAGGGTCCTTCTCCATCATGGCGCAGTCCGCCTCCGCGCCGGCCCTTGCCCGGCAAACCGCCCCGCCGGTCCCTCAAGCCGGGCTCGGCCGCTACGTCGGCCTCCTCGGGGCCGTGTGCCTCGTCGTCTTCCTGGCGGCCTTTCCGCACGTCGTCACCAGCCAGTACTACATCCACCTGCTGGTGGTGATCGCGATCTACGCGATCCTGATCCTCGGCCTCGACATCGTCGTCGGCTATACCGGCCAGGTCTCGCTGGGACATGCCGGCCTGTTCGGCATCGGCGCCTACGCGGCCGCCGTCTTGTTCCTCAAGTTCAAGCTCGGGCTCTGGGTCGGGCTCCTCGCCGGCATCGGCGTCACCGCGGCCTTCGGCTTGCTGCTGGCGATTCCGGCCTTGCGGGTCAGCGGGCCCTACCTCGCCATGGTGACGCTCGCCTTCGGCACCATCATCCAGATCTTCATCAACGAGATGACCGATCTGACCAACGGCCCGCTCGGCATCACCCTGCCGCCGGCCCGCGTCCTCGACTTCTCGCTCATCGGCATGCAGGCGCCCTGGGGCGCCGCCGGCCGCAAGCTCGAATTCTACTACCTCGTCTGCGCCTGCCTGCTCGCGACGATCCTGGTGGTCAACCGGGTGGTGCGCTCGCCCTTCGGCCGCGCCTTCGAGGCGCTTCGCGATTCGCCGATCGCCTGCGACTGCATGGGCGTCAGCGTCTACCGCTACAAGGTCTACGCCTTCGTGATCTCGGCGGCGCTCGCGGGGCTCGCCGGCGCGCTGTTCGCCTGGTCGGAGCGCTACGTCGCGCCGAACTCCTACGGCTTCGAATTGACGGTGCTGTTCCTCCTCGCCGTCACCATGGGCGGGCGCAAGTCGCGCGCAGGTCCCCTGATCGGCGCCGCGATCATCGTGATGATGCCGAACATCCTGGCCGATATCGGCCTCGTGCGGATCATGGCCGGGATCATCGCCGCGCTCGCCGTGATCGTGGTCGGCCTCGCCTTTATCCGCCGCAAGGACAACCGGATGACGCTGCTCATCCCGGGCGCGCTGTGCCTCGCCTTCTTCCCGGCGACGCTGGCGATGGAATCGGTCACCGATTTCCGCCTCACCGTCTTCGGCCTGCTGATCCTGTTCGTGGTCTACTACCTGCCGGACGGCATCGTCGGCTTCTTGCGCGAAAAGCTGCCCTTCCTGCGCCCGCACCATACCGGGGCGACCCAGGAGCTCACGGCGTCGGGCGAGGCGCTGATCCGCCAGGGCGGCCGCTCCGGCGCCGACCCGCTGCTCAGGGTCGAGCGCGCGGTGATGCAGTTCGGCGGCCTCAAGGCCCTCAACGAGGTCGACCTCGCGGTGCGGCCGGGCACGATCCACGGGCTGATCGGCCCCAACGGCTCGGGCAAGAGCACGATGATGAACGTGCTCACCGGCATCTACAAGCCGACCGCCGGCGGCGTCTCGCTCGCGACCGGCACGGATGCCGCAAAGCGCCTCGACGGCCGCACGCCGTCCGAGATCGCATTGTCGGGCGTCGCCCGCACCTTCCAGAACGTCCAGCTCTTCCGCGAGATGACGGCGCTCGAGAACGTGCTCGTCGGCCTGCACCACAGCTTCCAGGGCACGCTGTTCGACGCGATCCTCGGCACCCCGCGCCGCCGGCGCGAGGAGCGCGAGGCCCGGGCCCGCGCGATGGCGATCCTGGACTTCGTGGGCCTGGGCTCGCTCGCCCAGGTCGAGGCGCGCAACCTTCCCTACGGCAAGCAGCGGCTCCTCGAGATCGGCCGGGCGCTCGCGCTCGATCCGGTGCTCCTCCTCCTCGACGAGCCGGCCGCCGGCCTCACGGCGCCCGACATCGCCGAGCTCACCCTCATCATCCGCAAGATCCGCGACGCCGGCATCACGGTGATCCTGATCGAGCACCACATGGACGTGGTGATGGGCCTGTGCGACCGCGTCAGCGTGCTCGATTTCGGCCACAAGATCGCGGAGGGCGGCGCCCGCGAGGTCCAGTCCGACCCCAAGGTCATCGAAGCCTATCTCGGCAGCCCGGTTGCCGACGCCGCGGAGTAGAGAGATGCTCGACGTCAGCGGCCTGTCGGCCGGCTACGGCCAGATCGAGGTCCTGCACGGCCTCACCTTCACGGTGCCGAAGGGCCAAGTCGTCACCCTGATCGGCTCCAACGGAGCCGGCAAGACCACCACGATGCGGGCGCTGTCGGGCATGATCCGACCGCGCGCCGGCTCGATCAAGCTCAACGGGCGCGAGATCGGCGGCCTGGAGAGCCACGACGTCGCCCGCACCGGGCTCGCCCACTCGCCCGAGGGTAGGCGCGTCTTCCCGACCCTCTCGGTCGAGGACAACCTGACGCTCGGCGCCTTCCCGCGCCTCACCGGCTCACGGCCGAAGGGCGACGTCAACGCCGACCGGGAGCGGGCCTACACCCTGTTCCCGCGCCTGCGCGAGCGCCGGACCCAGCTCGCCGGCACCCTGTCGGGCGGCGAGCAGCAGATGCTCGCCATGGGCCGGGCCCTGATGCTGCGCCCCGAGATCCTGCTCCTCGACGAGCCCTCGATGGGCCTGGCGCCGAAGCTCGTCGAGGAGGTGTTCCGCATCATCCGCCGGCTGAAGGAGGAGCAGGTGACGATGCTCCTCGTCGAGCAGTTCGCCATGGCGGCTTTGGGCGTGGCCGACCACGCCTACGTGCTGGAGAACGGCCGCATCCGCTTCCAGGGCCCGGCGGCGCAGCTGCGCAACGATCCGCAGGTGCGGGCGGCGTATCTGGGTGGCGGTCACTGAAGCCTCGGACCGGCGGGGCGCCCTTGCGTCACCGTCGGTTCATCGCGCGCTCCCATCCTCCACCGCGGACGGGTTCGGGAGAGTACCATGAGGTCGCTGTTCGCCGCCGCACTGCTCACCGTGACCGCGGCGATTCCACAGGCCCGGGCTCTCGGAAACCCGGCTTCGGCCTATTGCACCTCCGTCGGCGGCCGCCTGGAGATGCGCAAGGAGGCCAAGGGCGAGGCGGGCTACTGCCACCTGCCCGACGGGCGCGTGGTCGAGGAGTGGCAGCTGTTTCGCGAGGCGAACAAGGCGAAGCGCTGAAAGCGCGTTCGTTTCACCCCCGAACGGTTTGACGTCCCTGCTGGTTATTCCGGGGCCGCGCAGCGGAGTGACCGGCAGGGCATCGAGTCTGGCGTCGCAACTCTGACAGGAACCAAGGCGACATCGGATGTTGTCAGCCGGTCGCCCCGCACCTTTCGCGAGATGCGGGGCGCCTTCCCGCTACTTCGCCTTCAGGAACTCGCCCACCTCCAGCAGCACGAACTCGTTGTCGTCGGCCTGGTGCGGGTCGCGGCTCGCCGAGTACGGCAGGTTGTTGTCGTTGCCGACGACGATGTGGGTGTCGTCGACCTTGTCGACGTTCTCGATGGTCCAGAAGGGGAAGGCAAGCGCCCCGTCGGTGAGCGGCTTGCGCGCCTTCTTGTTCGGATCGGCGATGCGCATCAGGTCGATGGAGCCGATCTTGCGCACCGGGCCGCCCTGGTTGGCGTCGGTCATCTCGATCTTGAAGACGCGCTTGAACTTCGCCGGGACCGAGAAGCAGTCCGGCCTCTTCTCGCCCGCCGGGCAGGCGCGGTCGGCGGTGCCCTCGCCGTCGTCGCGCTCGATGATCAGGCCGGTAGTGGCATCGATCATGTTGAAGTCGCCGATGGCGTTGCCGGCCTGCTCCAGCGGGTAGAGCCACGAGCGGCCGGTCCATGTCTCGGCCTTGGTGTCGAATTCGAGGATGCGCAGCACGTCTCGCCCGTCGCGGGTCTCGAACGCCTTGGCGTCGACGTCCCAGAGCGGGCCTTCGAGGAGCGCGTAGAGCCGGCTGCCGTCGGGCGACGCCGCCATGCCCTCGAAGCCCTTGGAGCGGCGCGCGTTGAAGACCATCGCGCCGCCGGGCGCCGCCGGCGTCGTCACCGCCGGGTTGTCGGGGGAGCGGACCGGCTTGCCGTCGGCCAGGGTCTCGATCACCGCCTCGACCTTGCCGGTGCGGTCGGCCTTGATCAGGAACGGGCCGAACTCCTCGCCGATCCAGATCTGGTCGCCGACGAACTGGAAGCTCTCGGGGTCGAAATCGCTGCCGGTGAGGTAGCGGCTGTCCGTCGCCTCGTTGACGATGCGGAACGGCACCTTCCGGTCGGGATCGCGCAGAAAGATCGTCTCCAGCCGCTCGACGCCGCCGGCTCCGAAGTCGATCCGGTAGTGGTTGAGGTAGAGCATCGCGTCGGGCGAGCCGGCCTTGGTGCCGAAGCCGTTGTCGGTCAGCACCCAGTAGGTGCCGTCGGGCCTATGCTTGATGCCGGAATGGCCCTGGAGCGGCTGGCCCTTGAGCGGCAGCTTGAGGCTGGTCGGGCGTCCCATCGACAGGACCTCGACGGTGCCGACCGCCTCGACCCGCCGGCCGGTGGTGAACTTGCCGGGCGTCGCGAGGTCCTTCGGCGCGTCCTCCGGCGTCGGCAGGTAGCTCTCCGCCGGCAGGACGGCGTGGCCGGCGAGCGTCGCCGGGAAGGTCCGCGGGGCGGTCTCCGCCTGCGACGGTTGGGGCGCCTGGGCGAAGGCGGCGGGTGCGGCCGACAGGAGCAGCGTGAGGGCGAGCAGGGAACGGCGCGGCATAGGGTCCTCGCGGGAAGGGGCGCGGCCGTTCTGGCGCAGGACCCATGTCAGCGAAGTGACGACAGTGCCGCCGGGAGATCGCCCCCCGGGCCGTCAACCGTGATGCGGCTCGCCCGGGGCCGGCATCGGCCTCGCGCCGCGGTCGAGGGCGGCGCGGATCCGGTCGGCGAGCTCGGCCTTGCGGTAGGGCTTGCCGAGCACGTCCATGGTCGGGGTCGCCGGTCCCTCCGCGACCAGGTCCTCGTTGTAGCCGGTGGTCAGCAGCACCGGCAGGTCCGGCCGCATCCTCCGGGCCCGGTCGGCCAGGATCAGGCCGTTGACGCCGCCCGGCATGACGATGTCGGAGAACAGGAGGTCGATCCGCTCCTCGCGCTCCAGGATGCCGAGCGCCTCCTCGCCGTCGCGGGCGGCGAGCACCTGATAGCCCAGGCTCTCGAGGTATTCGCGGGCGAGCGCCCGCACGTCGTCGCTGTCCTCGACGACGAGCACGGTCTCGTCGCCGCCCCGCAGCACCGACTTGTGCTCGGCCGGCTTCTCCTCGACCGCTGCGCCGTGGCCGGCCGGAAATAGCATCGTGATGGTGGTGCCGCCATTCGGCCGGCTCTCGATCTCCAGCCGCCCGCGCGATTGCTGCACGAAGCCGTGCGCCATCGCGAGCCCGAGGCCGGTGCCCTTGCCGGGGCCCTTGGTCGAGAAGAACGGCTCGGTCGCCCGCTCGGCGACGTGGGGCGGCATCCCCTCCCCCTCGTCGCGCACCCGCAGCGCCACGTAGTCGCCGGGCGGCAGGGCGCGGGCCCGGCCGTTGCCGTTGAGATGCACCGAGGCGGTCGAGATCGTCACCGTGCCGCCCGCCGGCATCGCGTCGCGGGCGTTGATGAGCACGTTGAGGAGCGCCATCTCGAGGTTGGTGCGGTCGATCGTGATCGCCGGCAGGCGCGGCGTCAGGTCGAGGCGCACCGAGACGGTGCTGCCGAGCGTGCTCTCGGCCACCTCCGCGAAGGCGAGCACCAGGGCGTTGAGGTTGAGCGAGCGCGGCTCCAGCCGCGCCTTGCGGGCGAAGGACAGGAGCTGCTTCGTCAGCTTGGCGCCCCGCTCCGCCGCGCCGGCGGCGTTGGCGAGCTGGCGCTGCGCCCGCTCGCTCGTCACGCCGTTGCGCGCAAGTTCGAGGTTGCCGGAAACGACCTGGAGCAGGTTGTTGAAGTCGTGGGCGAGGCCGGCGGTGAGCTGGCCGATCGCCTCCATCTTCTGGGACTGGCGGAAGGCCTGCTCCGACACCCGCCGCCGGGTCACGTCGAGCTGCGAGGCGAAGAAGTAGACGATCTCGCCGGCCTCGTCGAAGACCGGGCCGATGAAGATGCCGTTCCAGAACGGCGAACCGTCGCGCTTGTAGTTGAGGATCTCGGTCGCGATCGCCCGGCGCTCCTCCACGGCCTGGCGCAGCTCGCCCACCGTCTCGCGGCTGGTCTCCGGCCCTTGCAGGAAGCGGCAGTTGCGGCCGACGAGCTCCGCCTGCGTGTAGCCGGTGAGGTCCTGGAACGCCCGGTTGGCGAACACGATCGGATTGTCGGGCTGCCGCGGATCGGTCAGGATCATCGGCATCCGGGTCATCTCGATCGCCGCGAAGAACACGCTGCCGCGGTCGTCGAGACCGGGCTTGCGGATCGTCGCGGATTTCAGGTGCGCCAGGGACGGCGCCTCCGCGGAGTGGCTCACCCCCGGCTCCGGCACCCCGGCCTGATCGTCCTCGCTCACGCCGCCACCCGGCTCGCCATACGCCACCCCGCCGGTGTCGACCGTCCTGATGGCGGGACAATGGGGGGCGGGAGCGAATCGCGCAAGACCTATCCCGCCTCCCCCGCCCGGGGCGCCGAACCGGGCCGGCTCAAGAAACTCGGCCATCACGCACGAACGGCCTTGCGGCCCCCGGATGCCCTCGCTATAAGCCCGGTCGTCGGCCACGGCCGGCCGTTCGGAGTGTAGCGCAGTCTGGTAGCGCACCACGTTCGGGACGTGGGGGTCGCAGGTTCAAATCCTGCCACTCCGACCAGCGCTCTCGCGAGCCTGAGTCATCCCGAGAGCATCGAGCATCTAACCCAGGATGTTTGATCGATATGAGACCCGTGCCTTCGGGCGCGTCGGAGTGTAGCGCAGTCTGGTAGCGCACCACGTTCGGGACGTGGGGGTCGCAGGTTCAAATCCTGCCACTCCGACCATTTCTCCCTCGGGAGAGGGCGTCTTCCCGAGAATCCTTCGGCTTCAGGCTCCGTCATCGCCGAACGACATCGAGCTTTCCTCGAATTGCTCGCACGAGCTCGATGACGTCGAACGGCTTCATGTACAGGGTGTATCCCTGTTCCGTGGCGGCCGCAGCGGACGTGCTGTAACCCGACACCAGGATGATCGGCAGGGCCGGCCAGCGCCGCCGCACCTCGTTGGCCAGGGCGAGGCCGTCCATCGTGCCGGGCATCACCAGATCGCTGACCAGGACGTCGGCGGCGGTCTCATCCAGCAACGCCAGTCCCGCCTGAGCGCTGCTCGCCTGCTCGACCCGCATGCCGGCCTCTTCCAGGAACGCGGCCGTGACACCCCTCACCTCCTCGTTGTCGTCCACCAGGACGACGCGGATCGATCCGGACGCCGTGCCGATCGGGGCCGACACGTCCGCGGAGGGGGTCGGCACCGGCACGCCCTCGGGGGCAAGCGGCAGGACGAGCGTGACGGTCGTTCCCTGTCCCGTCCGGCTCTCGATGTCGGCGACGCCGCCGGCGGCCTTGACGAAGCCGTAGACCTGGGAAAGCCCCAGGCCGGTCCCCTTGCCCACCTCCTTGGTCGTGAAGAACGGCTCGAACACGTGCGGGAGCGCCTCCTTTGGAATGCCGCTCCCCGTGTCAGTCATCGACAGCGCGATGCCCGCGCGCGTCGAGCCGGGAACCGGGACAAGGCGGGTCGCGATCCGCAGGCGTCCTCCATCCGGCATCGCGTCGCGCGCGTTCGCGGCGATGTTCAGCAGAGCGAGGTCGAACTGAAGCAGATCGAGCCTCACGGCGTGCCGTCCAGGCGAGAGATCGGTCTCGACACGGATCTCGCCGCCGACGGATTGCTGGATCATCGGGAGGGCGGCACCGAGGCGGCCGTTCAGGTCCACGATCTCGGCCTGCGTGCCCTGCCCGCGCGAGAAGGCCAGGAGGTCGCGAGTGAGGCCGGTCCCGCGCTCGGCCGCCTTGCGGATCGCCGTCACGTAGCGCTCGAGTCTCGGCTCGGCGAATCGCGGCTCGGACAGGCGGCGACCCAGCATCTCCAGGTTGCCCGAGATCACCATCAACAGGTTGTTGAAGTCGTGCGCCACGCCGCCGGTCATCCGCCCGAGCGCATCCATGCGTATGGCCCGCTCCTGCTGGAGCGTCTTCCGGCGTTGTGATCGCAATTCCCGCCGCAGAAGGAGGGCGAAGAGGCCGCTCAGGCCGAGGGCCGTCACGGCGGCGACGCCGACCATCGCGACGGCGCGGGTCTGGGGCCGGGTGTAGAGCGCGAGTGGGATGGCGAGGTGCACCGACCAGCCGGTCCGATCGGACTTGCGGAAGGCCGTGACCAGCGGCTCGCCATCGGGGCCGGTCGCATCGTAGACACCGACCGAACCGGCCTCGCGCGCCGCGATGGTGGGCGGCATCGCGGAGCTTCCGACCCTCGCCGGCATCCGCAGGTTCGCCGCGACCCTGTCGGAGCCGTCCACGAGATAGGGGCGCCACGCAGGGTCGAGGCCGGGATAGTCGAGGAGCGCCGACAGGCGCTCGATCGACACCACCCCCGTCAGGACGAAACGGATCTTGCCGTCGCGCAGGACCGGCACCCGGAAGCTCGCCCGGGGCGGGCCGCCGTTATCCGCCGGCCCCGGCCCGGCGAGGTTGCCGATGACGGGCTCGCCGGTCGCGAGGACCCGGCGGTAGCTCGTCGCGTCGGTCACCGGCGGGACCGGCGATCCGAGCGGCATGCCGGTGCGGACGACCACGTGGCCTTCGGTGTCGACGAGGATCACCCGGTGCCAGAGAGGCAGCTGCGTCCTGAATCTCTCCGCGAGGTCCTGGAACGCCGCGAGGTTCGTCTGGCCGCCGTCGAGGCGGCGCTCGCGGCGAGGGCCGCCCCGTGACGGGTCAGGCTGCCTTGACCCGCATCAGGAAGGAGGCGACCTCCTGGCTGAGGCTGTCGGAGTGGCGGGCGAGCTCCTGGGCGGCGCTCAGGACCTGCGAGGCCGCCGCACTGGTCTGGCCGGCCCCCTCGCGCACCCCGGAGATGCTGGCGGTGACCTGCTCCGTGCCGCAGGCCGCCTGTTGCACGTTGCGGGTGATCTCCCGGGAGGCGGTTCCCTGCTCCTCCATGGCCGCAGCTATGCTGGCCGTGTAGCTGGACATCTCGCCGATGATCTTGCCGACCTCCTGGATGTCGCGAACGGCTTCCTGGGTCGCACCCTGGATCTCCCCGATCCGCACCCCGATCTCGTCGGTGGCCTTCGCCGTCTGCCCGGCGAGTTCCTTCACCTCGCTCGCCACCACCGCGAAGCCTCGCCCCGCGGCACCGGCGCGGGCCGCCTCGATCGTCGCGTTGAGCGCGAGCAGGTTGGTCTGCGCGGCGATGCCGGAGATCACCGACACGATCGTGCTGATGCGATCGGCGGTGGCGGTCAGGCGCTGCACGGTGGTGTCCGTGTGGGCCGCCTTGGCGACGGCCGCGTCGGCGATCCGGGCCGATTGGCTGACCTGCTGGACGATCTCCTGCACCGAAGCCGCCATCTCCTCGCTCGCGGCCGCCACCGTCTGGACGTTGGTCGATGTCTGCTGGGCGGCTCCGGCGACGCTCATGCTCTGCTGGGTCGTCTGGTCCGCCGTCCCGGCCATCGCGGTCGCGGTCGCCTCCATCTCGGTGGCCGCCGCGGACAGGCCGTGCGTGAGCGCCGAGACGCTGCGCTCGAACCCCTTGGTGAGGCCGTCGAGCGCCTCGGCCCGGCGCATCTTGGCCGCGTTCTCCGCTTCCTGGTCCGCCGCCATCGCGCGGGCCTGGACGGCGTTGTCCTTGAATACCTGGAGCGAGCGGGCCAGCGTGCCGACCTCGTCCCGGCGCGCAATGCCGGTCACCGCGACGTCGAGGTCACCGGCCGCGAGGCGCTCCATCGTGCCGGCCATCGCGGTCAGCGGCCGTGCGACGCCGAACACCGCGACCGATCCGAGCGCCCCGATCGCGAGCAGCAACCCGACGGTCGCCACGAGGGTGAGCGTCTGCGACGCCGCGGCCGCGACCTGCGCCGCATTGCCTTTGGCGAGATCCAGGTCGCGCCGGTTCGCCTCGACGCGGTTCCTCACGGCCTTCGCGAGATCGACGCGAACGACCCGCCCCTCACCGTTCGAGATCCGCGCAGCCACCGTGTTCTCGTTCTTCAGTCCATGGGCGACGGCACGCTCCGACGCCGAGAAGAAGGTCTGCAACAGGCCCCTGATGGCCTCGTTCGCCGACCGGCGCTCCGCGGTGTCGGCCATCGCGATCAGCCGGTCGATCTGCGCGAAGGCGGACCGCTTCGCCTCCTGGTAGCCGGCGTGCTGGTCGGCCATCCGGGATTCGTCGGTCTCGATGATGACGTTCTTCTCGTGGATCGTCGCCTCGTCGATGGCCGCTCCCAGGTCCAGGGCGGTGACGAGACGCGCCGCGCTCACATCGACGATGCGCTGCGTGTTCCGCTCCAGCGTCGCGAGGCTGGCGCGCGCGAGCACCACGAGGCCGGCGGACACCACGACGAGCAGCACGGCCGGGATTGCAAGCTTCGCCAGCAGGTTGAGGTTGTTGAATACGCGCATCGCGCACCTGGACGGGACCGGGGAATGAGACCCTGTACTGCCCCCGAGCACAGTGGTCCGTCCGATAGGCGCCCGTCCGCGATTAAAGGCACGTTAATGATGCCTATGCGTTAGGCAGTTAAAAACGAGCCCACCTCACCGTTAAGTGCCAGAAACGAGCCGCATTGTCTCGCGTACACATTTTATGCTCGAACGAGACAGATCATACTGTTACATCCTCGGTGAGCGCCGAATTCCTGCTTGGGCGAGCAGCGCCTGTTAAGATCCGGATTGTAGCCTGCCGGCAATCCGGCCCTCGAATGGGCGCGATGAGGCGAGAATGTACCCGCTGCCCCCGAACGACGCCGAACGGCTGACGGCCCTGCACGACCTCGACGTGCTGCACTCGCCGCCCGAGCCGCAGTTCGACGCGATCTGCCGCACGGCCCAGGCGCTCTTCGGCGTGCCGATCGCGCTCGTCTCCCTCGTCGGGGAGAGCGAGCAATGGTTCAAGGCGAGGTGCGGGTGGCAGGCCGAGGGTACGCCGCGGGCGATCTCGTTCTGCACCTACGCCATCCTGCGCGACGACGTGATGGTGGTGGAGGACGCCGCGCGCGACCACCGGTTCTCGGAAAGCCCGCTCGTCACGGATGAGCCGCGAATCCGCTTCTACGCCGGCGCTCCCCTGGTGCTCAGCCCGGGCATCCGCGTCGGCACCCTGTGCATCATCGACACGGCGACGCGCGCCTTCTCGCCCGAGCAGGCCCGCCAGCTCTCCGACCTCGCCCAGGTCGTCGTCGCCCAGCTTCGCCTCAACCGGGCGGAGCGCGACGCGCGCCTGAGGGAGGCGGAGTACCGGCTCCTGGCCGACAACACGACCGACATGATCGTCCGCTCGGATCTCGACGGGACGCGCCGCTACGTCTCGCCCGCCTGCGAGCGGCTGCTCGGCTACGCGCCCGAGGAGCTCGTCGGCACGAGACCGCTCGATTTCGTGCACCCGGACGACGCGGACGGATACGCGCGTCTGCTCGGCGAATTGCGGCAGGGTCTCTCGTCCCAGGCCCTCACGCAGCAGCGCTACCGCCGGCGGGACGGGTCCTGGGTCTGGGTCGAGATCTCGTTCTGCCTCACCCGCTCCAGGAGCACGGGCCGGCCCGACGGATACGTCGCGGTGCTGCGCGACATCTCGGAGCGCAAGGCGGCCGAGGAGAAGGCCGTGCTGCTGGCCCGTCACGACCCGCTCACCGGCCTTCCCAACCGCCTGCACTTTCGCGAGAGCCTGGAGCGGGAGATCGCCCGCTGCCGGCGCAACGCGGGCGGGTTCGCGCTCCTGTGCCTCGATCTCGATCGCTTCAAGCTGGTGAACGACACGCTCGGGCACCAGGCCGGCGATGCGCTGCTCTGCGTGGTGGCCGAGAGGCTGAAGGCCGTCCTGCGCGCCGAGGACACGGTGGCGCGCCTGGGCGGCGACGAGTTCGTGATCGTCCAGACCGGGGAAGGGCGTGCGGCGGACGCGCAGCGGCTGGCCGAACGGCTGATCGCCGCCATGGTCCCGCCCGTCGACCTCAACGGCTATCCGGCCGGCATCGGGGTCAGCGTCGGCATCGCGCTGGCGCCGCAGGACGGCGACGACCCCGACCAGCTCTTCGCCCGTGCCGACCAGGCCTTGTACCGGGCCAAGGCCGACGGACGGAACACCTTCCGGTTCCACGCGAACGGCGACGCCCGCGTCGCGCTCGTCGCCGACCGCAAGCCGCCGCCGGCCCCGGATCAGCCGATGGGCCTGATCCGGCCCGAGCCGCTCTTCGTCAGCGAGCTTCTCAGGGACATCCTGGAGACCTGCACGGATTGCGTGACGCTGATCGACCAGGGCGGCGGCCTGCTGTTCCTCAGCACGGGCGGGCTGCGCGCGATGCAGATCGACGACGTCTCGCCGTATCTCGGCCGGGCCTGGGTCGACCTCTGGCAGGGCGAGCACCACGCGGCGGCCCTGAGCGCCGTCGAGGAGGCGCGGGAGGCCGGCTCGGCCCGGTTCCGGGGTTTCTGCCGGACCGCCAGGGGCGAGCCGAAATGGTGGGACGTGAGCCTGAACCGGCTCCGCGACCACGGCAGCACCCGGGGGCTGATGCTGATCATCTCGCGCGACGTCACCGCGCAGGTGGGGCTGGAGACGGACCTGCAGACGACGGCCCGGCGCTACAAGGCCCTGATCGACGCGACCGCCACCATGGTGTGGCGCGCCGAGCCGGACGGCGCGCTGATCGAGATCAGCGGATGGGAGACCTATACCGGCCAGGCGCCCGGCGCCTCCCGGGGTTTCGGCTGGGCCGGGTGCCTCCATCCCGAGGACCTCGATCGCGTGTCGGCGCGCTGGCGGGAGATCGTCGCCTCGCGCTCGCCCGGCACCTGCGAGTTCCGGGTGCGGCGCTCGGACGGGGAGTACCGCTGGTTCCTCGCCAGAGTGGTGCCGCTGACGGATGCGGCCGGAAAGATCCAGGAATGGGTCGGGACGACCACGGACATCCACGACGGCAGGCGGGCCGGCGAGCTGATCCGCTCGCAGGAGGAGCGCTACCGGCTCGCCCTCATGGCCACGCAGGACGCGGCCTGGGACCACGACCTGTCCACGGACACGATCACCTGGAGCGAGAGGGCGCAGGCGTTGTTCGGCTACGGCGAGGCGCAGATCGACCGGACGGGCGCGTGGTGGAGGAACGCCATCCACCCGGAGGACCGCCGGCGGGTGACGGCCTCGCTGCGGGAGGTCGTCGACGGGCAGGGCGACCTGTGGAGCGACACCTACCGGTTCGCCCGGGGGGACGGCAGCTTCGCGGACGTGCTCGACCGCGGCTTCATGATCCGGGACGCGCACGGCCGCGTCGTGCGCGTGGTCGGTGCGATGCACGACATGACCGAGCAGCGGCGCGCCGACCTGGCGCTGCGCGCCAGCGAGGAGCGGCTTCGGCTCGCGTTGCGGGCCGGCCGCATGGTGGCCTGGGAGCGGAGTTCCTGCCCGGACCCGGCCGACCGATCGGAGAACGGCGTGAAGCTCCTCGGCCTTGGAACCGAGCCGTTCTCGGTCTTCCTCGACCGCGTCCATCCCGAGGACCGGGCGGCGGTGAAGGCCTTCTTCGAGGGCGGCAAGCATCACGAGCACCTGGAGTACCGCTACGTCACGGCCGCGGGCCGCACGATCTGGCTCAGCGGCTGGGCCGAGTGGGTCGGCCAGGAGCGCATCGTCGGGATCACCCTCGACATCACGGAGCGCAAGCTCGCCGAGGAGAAGGCCTGGCGCGCCGCAAACCACGACGCGCTGACCGGACTGCCGAACCGGAAGTTGTTCCACCAGCGCTTCGAGCAGGCCGTCTCCGCCGCCGAGGAGGGCGGGTCTTGCGTCAGCCTGCTGCTGGTGGACCTCGACCGGCTGCGGGACGTGAACGAGACGCACGGTCACGATGCGGGCGACGCCGTGCTGTGCGAGACCGCGCGGCGGCTCGGCGACGGGCTGCGGGCGGCCGACCTCGTGGCCCGGCTCGGCGGCGACGAGTTCGCGATCCTGCTGACCGAGCCGCTGCGGCTGGAGCACGCGGCCAACCACGCGCAGGTCCTGATCGAGCGCCTGCGCCAGCCGTTCGAGCACCGCGGGCGCACGCTCTCGTGCAGGGCCAGCATCGGTCTTGCGGGCTACCCCGATCACCATCGCGATGCGCCCGAGATGCTGAAGGCGGCCGACATGGCGCTCCACCGGGCGAAGATGCTCGGCCGCTCGCGCGCCGTGGTGTTCGATCTCGGCCTGCGCGCCGCGACGGAGACGCGCATCGCCATCGCCGACGAGGTCAGATCCGCGCTCGCAGAAGGCCGGATCGTGCCCTTCTACCAGCCGAAGGTGTGCCTCGGGACCGGTCGGATCGCCGGGTTCGAGGCGCTCGCGCGCTGGCAGCATCCCGACAAGGGCCTGCTGACGCCCGGCTACTTCGGGAGCGTCTTTGAGGACCCCGAGATCGCGACGGCGCTCAGCGACAGCCTGCTCCGGCAGATCCTGCGCGACATGCGCACGTGGCGCGACGATGGCCTGGATTTCGGCCGCGTCGCGGTGAACGTCTCCTCGGCGGAGTTCCAGAAGCCGGATCTCGCCGGCAGCATGCTGGAGGCGCTGGCGTCGTTCGGCGTGCCCGCCGCGCTGTTCGAGGCGGAGGTGACCGAGACGGTGTTCCTCGGCCACGGCTCGGAGAGCGTCCCGGGCACGCTCCGGCGCCTGCACGACCAGGGCGTGATGGTGACGCTCGACGATTTCGGCACCGGCTTCGCCTCCCTCACCCACCTGAAGCAGTTCCCGGTCAGCCACATCAAGGTCGATCAGAGCTTCGTGCGCGACCTGGAGCGGGACGAGGACGACGCGGCGATCGTGGCTGCCGTCATCGGCCTCGGCCGCAGCCTCGGGATGCAGGTGACGGCCGAGGGGGTGGAGACCGAGGCGCAGGCGCGGCGGCTGCGGGCGATGCGATGCGACTACGCCCAGGGCTACCTGTATGCGAGGCCGATGGCCGGATCGCGGGTGCCGCGGCTCCTCTCGACGTGGTCACCGGAGGCGGGTGCCCGTGGCGCAGCCCCCGGGGAAGCGGGGGCCGCAACGGTCGACGGCGGGCGGGTCCGGAAGAACGCGTGACTGTTCACGAGTCGTCAGGCATGGCCGTAGCCGTGCCGCCGCAGCGATGCAGCGTGCAGGTTGACGACGCCGACGGCGATGAAGGTCAGAACCAGACAGGTCACGATCACGCCGAAGAAGGCCGCCGACCCGTAACCGAGGGCCGCCGAGCCGATATAGGCGCTGACGATCGCACCGGCCCGCCCGAAGCCGGCCGCGGCCCCGACCCCCGTCGAGCGGATCGATGTCGGATAGACATGCGTGGCCAGGGCATACAACGAGCCCTGCGCGCCCAGGAGGAAGAACCCTTCGACGAAGAGAAGCGGCATCAGCACGGATTGGCTGGAGGCGGAGAGCGGGACCAGGGAGAGGATCGCGGCCCCGAGGGCCGCGGCGCCCGCCATGGTCAGGATCCCGATCCGGGAGCCGTATCGCGCGATCGCCCACGCCGCGGCGATGCAGCCCGCGACGCCACCGAAGTTGAAGAGCGACAGGCCGAGGCTCGCCAGCTTGACGTCGATCCCCTTGCTGGTCAGCAGCGTCGGGGCCCAGGCATAGAGGACGTAGACCGGCAGAAGGCAGAAGAAGAACGCCACCCACAGCGCGAACGTGCTGCGCCGGTAATCCCTCTCGAACAAGGCTCCGAACGACGCCCGGGCGACGGCCGCGTCACGCTGGTCGACGAAATCGCTTCCCGCCGGCACGGCGACGCCGAGCGCGCGCACCGACGCCTCCAGCCGCCGCCGGTCGGCACCCCGGCGCAGGAGGTATTGCGGCGATTCCGGCAGGGCGAAAGCCAGGATCACGGCGACCAGCATCGGCGCCAGCCCGCTGACCACGAACAGGCTGCGCCAGCCGTAAGCGGGCAGCAACTGCGCCGCGAGAAGGCCTCCGATCATGCCGCCGATCGGGATGCAGACGATGCCGAGCATCACCGACAGGCTGCGCCGGCGCTTCGGCGTGAACTCGGCGATCAGCGTGGTCGCGGCCGGCAGGGCTCCGCCGAGGCCGAGGCCGGCGATGAAGCGGTACAGGCTGATGTCGGAAGGACCATGCGCCAGCGCGATCGCGGCTGTTGCAAGCCCGAAGAGGATGACGGACCCGACCAGCGCGATCTTGCGGCCGATCCGGTCGCCGAGAACGCCGCCCAGCGGCGTGCCGACCGTCATGCCGACGTAGCCGAGGGCGAGCGCCGGGGCGAAATCACCCCGGGTCACGCCCCATTCCGCCATCATCGACGGGATGGCGAAGCCGAGGATCTGGTTGTCGAGCCCGTCGAGAATGATGGCGAGCGCGCAGAGCAGCAGGACCTGCTTGCGCGAACGGGTCCACGCCCCGTCGTCGACGAGCAAGCCGAGATCGACCGCCGGGCCGGTGCCCGACGTGACAGGTGCAGCATTCATGATTTTTCCTCCCAGGTGAATTTTTTGCGCCGCAGAACCTGCTCGACGGGAGCATGCGATCAGTCGTCGATCAGTCCGGCATAGTCGGGCGTCATCGCGAGCAGGGGATCCCGGCCGCGCAGCTGCTGGTTGATGATGCCGCGCAACCAGCGAATTGCTGGGTCGTTCTCGCGCCGTCTGTGCCAGAACTGCTTGAGCCGGATATCGGGAACCGCGAACGGAGGCGGGACCATCTTCAGGCCGGCTCCGGCGTACCAGGCCCCGAGCGAGGCGGGCACGATCGCCACCATGTCGCTGTTGGCGATCAGCTGCGGCACGCTCATGAAGTGGTTCATCTGCAGCAGCACGCGCCGTTCGAGCCGCAACTCGCGCATCCGGCGCTCGACGATCTCCTGGCTGCGACCCTGTTCGTTGACCACCAGGTGATCGGCCGCCAGGAACTGCTCCAGGCTCAGGGTCGAGCCGATCGTCGGGTGATCCCGACGCACGATGCAGGTGAACGGATGCTCGACGAGATCGTCCTCGGCGATGCTCGGCGACGACAGGTCGGGAAAGTAACCGATGGCGACGTCGACGTCGCCCCGATCCAGGGCGTCGCCGAGCTCGCGGTGATGCATGGTCACGCAGCGCAGGCTGGCCTTCGGGGCCTGCGCCCGCAGGCAGCGCAGGAGCGGCGGAACGAAGACGAGCACGCCGATATCCGACGTCGTGACCGTGAACACGCGCTCGCTGCGGGCGGCGTCGAAGGTCGGCTTGCGCAGGATGTCCCGATCGATGGCTTCCAGGACGGCCCTGACCGGACCGATGATCTCCTCCAGGAACGGCGTCGGCCGCATGCCGCGTCCCGTCCTGAGAAACAGCTGATCGCCGAAGAAGGCGCGCAGCTTGGCGAGACTGGCGCTGGCCACCGGCTGGCTCATGCCGAGGCGGCGGGCCGCGGCCGAGAGATTTCTCTCCCGTTCGAGCACGTCCAGCATCAGCAGGAGGTTGAGATCCAGCCGCCGGATATCCATCGAGCCGATCCTGCTATCAGGGATGGTGCCCCGGGAGGCTAGCACGCGGACGGACGGGGGAGCGCCCGCCGCCAGGGCGTCAGGCGCAAGAGCGTGATCCCACATGGGTCCGGAGCCTCCGCGCCGCCGTCAGGGTGTTCGCCAGCAGCTGGGCGATCGTCATCGGGCCGACGCCGCCGGGAACCGGCGTGATGGCGCCGGCAACCTCCACGGCTTCGTCGAAGACCACGTCGCCGACGAGGCGGGTCTTGCCGGACGGGAGCGCGACCCGGGTGATCCCGACATCGATGACGACGCTGCCGGGCTTGATCGCCTCGCCGCGGATCAGGCCGGGCACGCCGGTCGCCACCACCAGGATGTCGGCCTCGCGCGTCCGCCGGGCGAGATCCGTCGTCAGATGGTGCGCGATCGAGACGGTGCAGCCCGCCTGCAGCAGGAGCCGCGCCATCGGACGCCCGACCACGTTCGACGCACCCACCACCAGCGCTCCCAGACCGGCGAGATCCTCGCGCACCGAGCGGATCAGGCGCATGACGCCGAGCGGCGTGCAGGGCACGAGGCCGTTGGCAGCACCGCTCGCGACGCGCCCGACATTGAGCGGGTTGAAGCCGTCGACGTCCTTCTCAGGCGCGATCGCATCGACGATCCTGGCCGGATCGATCTGGGCCGGCAGGGGAAACTGGACCAGGATCCCGTCGATGGCGGGGTCCCGGTTCAGGTTCCTCACGAGGGCGAGCACCGTGCCCTCGTCGATGTCGGCCGGCAGATCGTGCCGGATCGAACGCATCCCCACCGCTTCGGTCTGGCGGACCTTGCTGGCGACGTAGACGTGGCTGGCCGGATCGTCGCCGACCAACACGACCGCGAGACCGGGGCGGGAACCACCCTGGGCGAGGAGGGCCTCCACGCCGTCGGCGACGTCCTGGCGAAGTGCGGCGGCAAGCGCCGTCCCGTCGATGATGTGGGCAGGCATGATCGAACCAGACGTGGGATCTAGACTTTGGACAGGTCGGCGCGCCGGTTGTCCTGCTTGTAGGGGGCGGGAGCCACCTTGGCGCGGATCACCTTCTGGCGGTCGCCGGGATTGCCCCAGACCACCGCGACATCCGTGCCGATCTCCGCATGAGCGACGTCGATCACGCAGAGGGAGAGCATCTCCTTGAAGTAGTAGCTGTAGCCGCGCGAGGTTGCGACGCCGACTTCACGGTCGCCCAGAAGCACCTTGTCGGCGTACATGAACCCGCGCTGGTCGCGGGGCATCTCCATGAACTGATACGGTTTCTGATCCTTGCGGAACAGGGAGGCATAGACATCGGCGACGTCGTCGCCGTTCCAGACCAGCGTCCGCATCACGCGGCGCGGGTGGGCGACCTCGTCCTCGAGCGCCTTGCGCCCGATGAAGTCGTGATCGAACTTGATGTTCTTGCCCCAGCCGAGCTCGACCGGGCTGCGATACCAGGCGCTGATGTCGTCGGCCTCGAAGCTGCCGGCCACGTTGAACGTCGAGGCGAAGGCCGGCATGGCGGCCCGGAACTCGGCCAGGTAGCCCGCCATCTCGGGCCCGAAGATGCCGGGCAGGTAATCGGTGACGATCGTCGGGAAGCAGGCTTCCAGGTGATTGATGAACGCCGCCCTGCCGCCGAGCTTCTTGAGACCGAACTCCTGGCCGACCGAGATCAGGTGCTCGTACACCCGTGGCGCGTCGGCGATCGGCCCCTGGAGCTCGAAGCCGATCTCACCGGACATGCCCTGGCGCAGGGCCAGCATCCGGCAGCCGGCGATCTCGATCTCGCCGGAGCGCATGAACTTGATGTCGCGCAGGTTGGCGCCGGATGCCGTCTCGAGCAGTGCCAGCGACGTCGGCCCGGCGACCTGGAAATTGAACCAGTCGTCCGCCTCCGAGGTGACGTCGTAGTTGCCGTTCCGCCGGACGTGATCGACCCAGAACGTCCCACGCCCGAACAGCATGTACTCGTCGTCGGACAGGCGCGTCAGGATGCCTTCGGCGATGACCTTGCCATCCTGGTTGGTGTGCGTGACGTGCTTCGACTGGAGCACGTCGAACTTGGCGAAGCTGTTGATCGACGTGTCGCTGAACAGCTTGAGGGCATCCGGCCCCTTGAAGCGGCGCTCCCACAGGAACGACCAGTCGCCGATCGAGCAGGTCTCCTTCCAGGACATGCTCTCGTCGATCCAGTCGGTGTATTCGGGCATCCCCCAGCGGCTGGTGAAATAGCCTTCGGGTACCTTGCGCAGGTCGGGCGGCAGCATGGTGTTTCCTCGGGGTTTTTGGAATTGCCGGCTCTAAGCTGCCGGGGATCTCACCTGGTCGGCGGCAGATCACAGGCGGGCCGGTCGGGGTGACCTTGGCGCGACGCTCAGTGCACCTCACGAAACTCCCGCTGCGCCGGCGCCGCCACGTCGAGCGGCGCCGGTGACCGGGAGTTTCGTGAGAGACACTCAGTTGGCGAAGACGACGGTCCGTTCGCCGTTGAGCATCACGCGGTCCTGCAAGAACAGGCTCACGGCCCGGGAGAGGACGCGGCGCTCGATGTCCCGGCCCTTGCGCACGAGATCGTGGGGCGTGTCCCTGTGGGTGACGCGCTCGACGTCCTGCTCGATGATCGGGCCCTCGTCGAGGTCGGCGGTGACGAAGTGGGCCGTCGCGCCGATCAGCTTCACGCCCCGGGCATGGGCCTGATGATAGGGCTTGGCGCCCTTGAAGCCGGGCAGGAAGCTGTGATGGATGTTGATGCACCGGCCCGAGAGGAAGGCGGACAGGTCGTCGGACAGGATCTGCATGTAGCGGGCGAGAACCACGAGGTCGGCCCCGGCCTCGGTCACGATGGCCTTGATCCTGGCCTCCTGCTCCGGCTTGTTGCCCCTGTCGATCGGCAGGTGGTGGAACGGGATCTCCCCGATCAAGCTCACGCTCAGGGCGTCGCGCGGGTGGTTGCAGACGATTCCAACCACATCCATGGCAAGTTCGCCGAGCCTGTGCCGGTAAAGCAGGTCGCCGAGGCAGTGATCGAATTTGGAGACGCACAATACGACTTTCTTGCGCTCCGTCTTGTCGCGAAGCAGCCAGTGCATGTCGAAATGCGCGGCGACCGGCGCGAAAGCACGCCTCAACGTCATGACGGCATCGATGTCGGCCGTAAATTCGATACGCATGAAGAAACGACCGCTTTCCGCATCTTCGAATTGCTCTGCCTCGACGATGTTTGCGCCCTGATCGTATAAGCAGGCCGAGACTCGGGCGACAATGCCGGATTTGTCACGGCATGATAATGTCAGAATATAACGCGCTGAGTCAAATCGACTTATATTTGACACGGACCGTCCTCCCGCAACCTGCGGCTTCGCAGATTGCAATGCCTTCATCTGGATTTATGCTTCTTGATTGACCCAGGATATCGACGACGGCGATATTGGCCAGTAGCTATTTTCAGATACGCATTATTCTGGAATCGGATATCGCAGCGGCGGAGCCGAGGACGTGGCACGCAGGGACACGCGCCCGCAGGCGCCGCGGCGCCCTCCTACATCGAAGAGCGTAGCCCGCCTCATAAACATAAGTTAGCTTGCCCTCCTCCCAACTGACTGAGCAACACAGATTACGCCCACAGGATTAGCCGCGGTCGATGCGCAGTCTGTTTGACGTTTGGTCGTCATCATGCATTCTTCAACACGAATGCAGACGGGGTTGGGCGATGAATGTCGAGGAGAATGGCTCTGGTGACCGCGTCGTCGATCTTTGCGCCGCGATCATCACGGCTTACGTGTCCAACAATGCGGTGCCGCCGAACGAGCTGCCGCCGATGATCGGCGCGGTCCACTCGACCCTGACCCAGCTGATGGCGCCGCCCGCGCCCGAGCCGCCGAAGCCCGAGCCGCCGATCCCGATCCGCCGCACGGTGACGCCGGACCACATCATCTCCCTGGAGGACGGCAAGCCCTACAAGACGCTCAAGCGCCATCTCGCCGGCCGCGGCCTCACGCCGGACCAGTACCGCGAGAAATGGGGCTTGCCGCGCGACTACCCGATGGTCGCGTCGAACTACGCCTCGCAGCGCTCGGAGCTGGCCAAGAACAGCGGCCTCGGCCGGCGCCGCCTGCGCGGAGCGGAGGACGACGACGCCCCGGACGCGCCTCCCGCGCGGCGCGGACGGCCGCGGAAGGCGACCTGAAAGCCCCCTTGTCCCCGGTCTCGCGCAGGCTGTAGCGTCGGGACGAGACCACGGGACGAGGGCGCGCCGATGCCGGAGCCGATCACCCAGACGGAGTACTGGAACGGCGATGTCGGCACGCGCTGGGCCGACATGCAGGCGGAGCTCGACCGGGTCTTCGCGCCGCTGACCTCGGCCCTGCTCGACGGTGCCGCCCTGCGGCCCGGCGAGCGGGTGCTCGACATCGGCTGCGGCTGCGGCGAGACCGCCCTGCTGGCCGCCGCGCGCACCGGATCCGGCGGCGCGGTCACGGCGGTCGACGTGTCCCGGCCGATGCTGGCCCGGGCCCGCGCCCGGCCGGCCGCCGGCGCTCCCGTCGCCTGGACCGAGGCCGACGCCCAGACCCATCCGTTCGCCCCGGAGCACGACGTTGCGCTGTCGCGCTTCGGAGTGATGTTCTTCGAGGATTCGCGGGCGGCCTTCGCCAACATCCGCCGGGCCCTGCGGCCGGGAGGACGGCTGGCGATCCTGTGCTGGCGCGCGCTCGCCGAGAATCCGTGGGTCGGCGTACCCCGCGCCGCGGTGCTGAGCGTGGTGCCCGAGCCCACGCCCTCGCCCCCGGGCGGCCCGGGACCGTTCCGCTTCGCCGATGGCGGGGCCCTGGTCGCCCTGCTCGAGGGGGCCGGCTTCGCGAAGGCCGCGGTCGTGCCCGTCGACCGCCCCCTGGAGATCGGCGCCGACGGGGAGGAGGCCGCGCGCTTCTCCGCCACCGTCGGGCCGATCGCCGGGCTCCTGCGCGAGATCGAGGATCCGCGCCTGCGCGAACGGGCCCTGGCGGCCCTGCGCGCGGCGATGCCGGCGCGGGGACCGGTGCGCCTCGACGGCGCCTGCTGGCTCGCGACGGCCGTCAACCCGGGGTGACCGGAGCCTTCGCGGCCCCGGTCATAAGGCTCTCAGAGGGTTCCGGCCAGAACCGCCACGCCCGCCACCGCCACCGCGGCCCCGGCGAAGGGCAGCGCGCGCCCTTGTGCCACGCGGCCGGTGGCGAGCCCGAGCCCGATGCCGGCGAGGTGCAGCAGGGCGCTCGCCGCCAGGAAGCCGATGCCGTAGGTCAGGCCCGAGGCGGTCTCGGGCATCTCGGCGCCGTGGGCGTAGCCGTGGAACACCGCGAAGGCGCCAACGAGGGCCATCGCCGCGGCGAGCGGCAGGCCGGCGCCGAGGGCCGCCGCGAGGCCGAAGGCCACCACCGACAGGCCGATCCCGGCCTCGACGAAGGGCACCGCGATCCCGGCGGCGCCGAGCGCCCCGCCGACCGCCATCATGCCGAGGAAGGCCAGCGGCACCGCCCAGAGCGCCCGCCCGCCCCGGGCCGCCGCGAGCAGCCCGACCGCCACCATGGCGAGCAGGTGGTCCGCCCCGCTCAAGGGATGGGCGAAGCCGTGCGCCAGACCGGCGGCGTCGCCGTGGCCGGGATGCGCGAAGGCGGCTTGCGAGGAGAGGAGCAGCAGGGCGGCGGCGAGGCCGGCGTGACGACGCGTCATGGGGAACTCCCGGAAAGGGGCAGCGAACCGTGGCGTGGGAAACCGTGGTACAGGAAACCCTAGTGCAAGAGGCGCCGCCGAGGAAACCGCCGCGCTGCCGGAAACGCCCGCGGATCGACGTTTTGCGCCCTCCTCCCGAGAAGTGGTCCGGGTCCCGGCGCCGGCCATGCGGCAAATCGAGCGCCGCGCGGAGCCGGGCCCACCCCTCGATCCTGACACGCCTCAATCCTGACATGCTGGCGCCGGAGACACGGGAGCGAGATCCGACGGGCCGGGCGTCCAGACGCGCACGGCCGGTTGGGGATGCGCCTCCTGCCCGCCGTTGATTTCCCTGCCTGCGCCACGCATGGTCGCGGGGCTCAAGGACAAGCGAGCCGAAGCGTCCTCTTCGCCGTCGTGGCATCGCCGCGGCGGCTCTGGCACGGTTGAGCGAAGGAGAGACGGTGAAGCGCGCGCGGCTCGACCCGGTCGGATCCCAGCAGGCGCCCCGCGGCCGGTCCGCCGATCCGGGCCGGGAGCCGCCGCTCGACCTGTCGGGCGCCGCCTCACCGCGGTCCGACCGGCGCGACGTCAACCTGCGCTGGCTCACCGCCTGCGTGCTCACCGGGATGACCGGCGCCGCCCTGATCGGCTCGGCGATCTGGGTCTCGCTCCAGGGCGAGGTCACCTTCGCCGAACTGCCCCAGGCGGTGACCGTGGCGCCCCGGCCGGTGGCGAGCGAGGGCGGCACCAACCTCGCCCGCAAGGGCGACCGGCTGGTGCGCAACCCGATGGTGGCGCTGGCCAAGCAGAGCTTCAAGGCTCCCGTGACGCTCCGGGCGGGCGAGCGCGAGATCATCAAGGTCCGGCCCTTCGTGCGGATCGCCACCGCGCTCTCGGCCACCGCCGGCATGGCGGCGACCGACATCCCCTCGTTCGACCCGATGCGGTTCTTCACCGATCCGGGCACCGACCGCGCCCCGGAGGCGCAAGGTGCCGCCGAGGCACCCGACGCCGAGGTGTCGGTGGTCAAGCGCGACCTCGGCGACCTCGCGGTGCCGGCGAGTGCTCCCGCCCTCTCGGACGAGGACGTGGCGGCGCAGATCGAGGAGGAGCGGCGGCTCGCCGCCGAGGCCGGGCGGCGCGCCGCGCTGCCCATCGCCCCGCAGCTGATGCTCTCGCGGACGCTGCGCAGCATGGCGGCCCTGCCGGGCCTCGACGGCGGCGGCGATTTCGGCGGCGCGTCCGGCCCGTTCAAGTCGATCGAGGTCCGGGTGATGCGCGAGAACGTCACCGACCTCGCCAAGATGGAGCGCGAGCGCGACGCACCGCTGGTCGACGAGCGCGACGTCGCGATCAAGCGCGGCGAGACCCTGGAGGGCGTGCTGCGGGCCAATGGCGGGCTCGACGAGCAGATCCGCCCGATCCTGGCGGCGCTCGGCACCCGGGTCCGGGCCGGCATCGGCGAGGGCCAGCAGATGCGGCTCCAGGTCGGCCCCGGGCCCCGGGCCGGCGACCCGCGCCAGCTCACCCGGGTGATCCTCTACGGCGAGTCCGGCGTCGAGGCGATCGCCGCGATGAACGACCGCGGCGCCTTCGTGTCGGTGGCCCCCCCGGTGCCGGAGGGCGTGGCCCAGAAGCCGGCGGCGAAGCCCGAGGCCGACGACGACGACGAGGGCACGGGCGCGCGCCTCTATGCCAGCCTCTACGAGACCGCGGCGCGCTACGACCTGCCGCGCTCGACGGTCGAGGACCTGGTGCGGATCTTCGGCTACGACGTCGATTTCCAGCGCCGCGTCGCCACCGGCGACGGCATCGAGCTGTTCTACACCTACGACGAGGAATCCGGCGGCTCGGCCGAGCGGCCCGACATCCTGTTCGCGGCCCTCAACCTCGGCGGCGAGTCGCGACGGATCTACCGCTTCCAGTCGCCCGACGACGGCAGCGTCGACTACCTCGACGAGGCCGGCCGTTCGCTGAAGAAGTTCCTGCTGCGCAAGCCGGTCGCCGACGGCAACATGAGTTCCGGCTTCGGTTATCGCCGCCACCCGGTGCTCGGCTACGCCAAGCTCCATACCGGCGTCGACTGGTCGATCCGCATCGGCACCCCGATCTTCGCGGCCGGCAACGGCACCGTCATCAAGGCGGAGTGGGATTCGGGCTACGGGCGCCGGGTCGAGATCCAGCACGCCAACGGCTACGTCACCACCTACAACCACATGTCCCGGTTCGGTCGCGGCGTCAGCGCCGGGGCCAAGGCGCGCCAGGGCCAAATCATCGGCTATGTCGGCTCGACCGGCCTCTCGACCGGCGCGCACCTGCACTACGAGGTGATCATCAACGGCCACTTCGTCGATCCGATGAAGATCCGCGTGCCCCGCGGCCGCGAGCTCGACGGCCGGCTGCTCGCCGAGTTCCGCCGCCAGCGCGACCAGATCGACGGGCTGATCCAGAAGTCGGGCGCGCCGACGACCCTGGCGCAGCGCGAAGCGATGCGCTGAGGGGGGCGTCGATCCGGCGGCGCGCCGGATCCGGGGCCTTGGCTCACGCCCCGACCAGCAGCCCCTGCCCCAGAAACCCGCCCGGCTCCGGCACGCCCGGGAGCGCGTAGAAGTACCCGCCGCCGACCGGCTTGATGTACTCCTCCAGCGGCTCGCCGTTGAGCCGGTTCTGCACCGCCACGAAGCCGGCCTCGAGGTCGGCCTGGAAGCAGACGAAGAGCAGGCCCATGTCGAGCTGGCCCGACGGGGTGATGCCGGCCGAGTAGTTGTAGCCCCGGCGCAGGATCAGGCTCGACGCCGTCTCGGGCGTGCGCGGGTTGGCGAGCCGGATATGCGCGTCCATCGGCGTGCGGCTGCCGGCCGGATCCGAGGCGTAGTCCGGCAGGGCGTGCTCGTCGGTTCCGCCCAGCGGCGCACCGCTGTCCTTGTGGCGGCCGAAGATCCGCTCCTGCTCGCGCAAGGGCGTGCGGTCCCAGCGCTCGACGAAGTTCCGGATGATCCGCACCACCTGGTAGGATCCGCCCGACGCCCAGGCCGGCTCAGGCCCCCCGGCCCGCACCCAGACCTGGCGGCGCATCAGGGCCTCGTCGCGGGCGTCGAGGTTGGCGGTGCCGTCCTTGAAGCCGAGGAAGTTGCGCACCGTGTCCTGCCCCTGGCGCTTGACCACGTGGGGCGGCAGCATGCCCTCGAGCTTCCAGCGCAGCGAGACGAGCCCCGGGGTGTGGCGGATCACGTCGCGGAGCGCGTGCAGGTTGGTCTCGGCGGTGTTGGCGCAGAATTGCAGCAGCAGGTCGCCGTGGCAGAGCCGGGCGTCGAGGGAGTCGTTCGGGAAGCGATCCATCGGGCGTAAAGCGCGCGGCTTCGCGCCCTCCAGTCCGTAGCGGTCGTCGAACAGGCTGGCGCCGACGCCGAGCGTCGCGGTGAAGTTGTCCGGCAGCACCTGCGGCCCGAGGATGCCGGAATCGGCCGGCGGCAGCCGCGGGTCGAGGGGCGGCACCGGCCCGCCGGCGCTCAGGAAGGCGAAGCGCTCGGTCAGGATCCGGAACAGCTTGGCGAGGTCGCCGCGGTCCTCGGCCAGCACGTCGAGGGCGACGACCAGGGCGGCGGCCGGCTGGGGCGTGACGATGCCGGCCTGGTGCGGGCCGTGGAACGGCTGGCGGTCGAGGGTGCCGTCGCTGGCGGAAGAGGGCGTCGCGTCGGCGGCGCGGGCCTGCGGGGCCTTGAGCGCGGCGGCGCCGGTGCCGGCGGCGAACCCGCGCAGCAGGGCGCGGCGAGAGGTGGAGAACGGGCAGGAGGCCATGGCGGTCGTCGATGAGGGGCGGTCAGTCCAGGCCGAGCTTGCCGCGCAGGGTCGAGAGGTCCTCGGCCAGCACGGTGATCGGACCTTTCAGGGCGGTGCGGTCGCGGTCGCTCAAGGAGTCGTAGGGGGCGAATCCGCCGTCCTCGGTCCGGTACTTCGCCAGCAGCGATTCGACGCGCGAAAAATTCTTCTCGGTGCGGGCGACGAAGTCGGGGTCGCGGGGTGCCACCAGGGGGCGCAGCAGGTCGAAGATCTTGCGCGAGCCCTCGACGTTGGCGTGGAAGTCCCACAGGTCGGTGCGGCTGTAGCGGTCCTCCTCGCCGGAGATCTTGGTCGCCGCGACCTCCTCGATCAGGCCGGCGGCGCCGCCGACCATCCTGGCCGGCGGGATGGTGAGATCGGCGATGCGCCGCTTCAGCTCGGAGGCGTCGGCGATGAGCCGGTCGGCATGCGCGGCAAGGCCCTCCGTACTGTTGTCGACCCACAGCCCCTTCTCGAGGCGGTGGAAGCCGGTGAAGCCCGGATCGGCCTCCTTGCGCTCGAAGTCGTCGGCGCGCACGTCCATGCTCTTGTCGAGGTCGTTGAACAGGGACGCCACCGGCTCGATGCGCTCGTAGTGGCGGCGCGCCTGCGGATAGAGCGCCTTGGCCTCGGCGACGTGTCCGGCCTTCACCGCCGCGACGAAGGCGGCGGTCTGCGTCCGGAACGCCTCGACCTCGCCCATGACGTAGAGCTTGTAGGCGGCAAGCGGGCCGACCAGCGCCATCGGATCGGGGGCGCCCGCGGCGGTGGCCGCCGCGGCCGTCACCGTGAGCGTGCCCTTCGGGTTGCTGAGCAGCCCGCAGGTCATCTCGTAGGATCCCGGCTGGAGCGTCGCCGAGAGCGACTGCACGAAGCCCGGGATGATGTTCTCCCGCTCCTCGACGATCATCGCGCCCTGGAGGATCTCCCACTCCAGCACCCGGCGGCTCTTGTTGCTGATCCTGAACACCGACTTCCCGGCCGGCACCGTGAGGGCGGCGGGCTCGCAGCCCTTGTCGGTCACCGTGACGGCGACGGGCTCGGGGCCTTGCGCCGAGGCGGCGGCGGTGGAGAGGAGGAGAAGGGCGAGGGCGGCCGGCCGGCGGGCGGTCATCGTCTTGCGTGTCCTTCAGGCGTGGCGGGGCTGGGCGGCCGGCGCCGGCCGGGCGCCGGCGAGAAAGGCCCAGAGGGCCGGGACCAGGAAGCCGAGATAGACCAGCACCTCGCCCCAGGCCGGCGCCTCCTGGTAGCCGAAGATGCCGGTGAGCAGGGTGCCGAGCACCGTGTCGGCGGGCAGGACGTGGCCGAGGTCGAAGGCGGTGGCCTGGAGGTGGTTCCACAGGCCGGCCTCGTGGAAGGCCTTGAGGGCACTCGCGAGCAGGCCCGCGGTGACGAACAGGATGAACACCCCGGTCCAGCGGAAGAAGCGGCGCAGGTCGAGGCGCACGGCGCCCTTCGCGAGCGCGACGCCGACCAGCACCGAGAGGACGATGCCCAGCACCGCCCCCACCGGCACGCCCCAGCCGACATCCTGCTGCACGGTGGCGAGGAGGAAGAACACCGATTCGAGCCCCTCGCGGCCCACCGCCAGGAATGCCATCACGGCGAGGGCGAACCCTCCCCGCGCCTTCCCGTGCCGCCCGAGCGCGTGGTCGACGGCGCCGTGCAGCTCGGCCCGCACCGAGCGGGCGGCCTTGCGCATCCAGAACACCATCGTGCACAGCATGCAGGCGGCGAGCAGCGCGATCACCCCCTCCGCCAGTTCCTGCTGCTTCTGCGGAAACTCGGCGCCGACCGCCTGCAAGCCGAGGCCGAGGGCGAGGCAGAGCAGGGCCGCCAGCACGACGCCGCCCCAGACCGCCGGCATCCAGGCCCGCCGCCCGGTCTGGGCGAGGTAGCCGGCGATGATGCCGACGATCAGGGCCGCCTCGATCCCCTCGCGCAGCATGATCAGGAACGCAATCAGCACGGGCGTCTTTCCGTAAAACGATACGAGAGAGGCCGGTGTTTAATCCAAAAGCCGGTGCGATCCTAGCGCGCCGGAACGCTTCTTCTTTATAATAACTTGAAACTGCGGCAGCCTCATCGGAGGGTCCGGCCGAGACGAGCCGCAGGCCCGGCTTCTCAGATTCGCCGCTTTCTGCGGCTACGTCGGAGCCTGCCGATCGCCGCGGTCGGCCTCGTCAACCGTGCGGATGCCCGGCTCGGTGCATGATCGGTGAGGCCCGAAGGCCCGCCCGTCGCGCCCGGACGGCGACCGCCCCGCTTCGAGCGTGTCCTTTCCGCCGATGATCCGCCTCGACAACGTCACCAAGATCTACAAGACGGACGGATACCGCCGCACCATCCTCGACCAGGCGTCGATGACGCTGAAGCCCGGGGTAAGCTACGGCATCCTCGGCATCAACGGTGCCGGCAAGTCGACGACCCTGCGGCTGATCGCCGGCTGCGAGATGCCGACGAAGGGCCGGATCATCCGCACCACCCGGATCTCCTGGCCGCTCGGCTTCGGCGGCGGCTTCCATCCGCTGATGACCGGCCGCGAGAACGTGATCTTCGTCGCCCGCATCCACGGCGAGGATCCGCGCCGGGTGCTGGCCTTCGTGGAGGACTTCGCCGAGCTCGGCGACTACATCAACGTGCCGATCCGCAACTATTCCTCGGGCATGGGCGCGCGCCTCGCCTTCGGCATGAGCATGGCGATCCCGTTCGACTGCTACATCGTCGACGAGATCACCGGCGTCGGCGACGCGCGCTTCGCCAAGCGCTGCGATGAGGTGTGGAGCCAGCGGCGGAAGAATGCCGACATCATCATGTGCTCGCACTCGATGGACACGATCCGGGACTATGCCCAGCAGGGGATCGTGCTGGCAAACGGCCGCGCCGTGATCTATCCCGACATCAACGACGCGATCGAAGTCTACCAGCGCCTGAACCAGTGAGCGCGACGCCCCCCGTCGCCCCTCCCGCCTCTTCCTTTTCCCGTCTCCCCGGCCGGCCGGTGCCTCCCGCACCCCGGCCCCGCCCAGCCGGAACTCCCCCGCCATGACGATCGACGCCCGTAATCCGGAAGGCAAGGCGCTCAGCCCCGCCGACCGCTCCCGGATGATCGGCGAGGCCCTGCGGCAGGCGGCCCGGGTGTCGCGGTTCTCGAACCCGAACAAGTCGACCATCCGGACGATCCGGGCGCAGCGGCGCCGGGACATCGTGACGCCGCTGCTGTGCCTGTTCCTGTTCGTGCTCCCGTCGCTGGGCAGCATCGGGTTCTTCGGCCTCTACCTCTCGGATCGCTACGTGACCGAGGCGCGCTTCGCCCTGCGGCCGGCGATCGGCGGCGCCGAGAAGGCGACGCCGGATTCGGTCGGCACCACCTCCAGCATCCCGGCCCAGATGATCGCCCAGGACTCGATGATCGTCGGCGAGTACATCAAGAGCCGGACGATGGTCGAGACGCTGGAACGCACCGTGCCGCTGCGCAAGATGTTCTCGCGCGACGACGTCGACCACTTTTCCCGCTTCGATCCCGAGAAGCCGATCGAGAAGCTGGTCCGGTACTGGGGCGAGCGGGTGAAGGTCGGCGTGGAAGCGTCCGGCCTGATCGAGGTCACGGTCAACACCTTCGACCCGGACGATTCCCTCGTCGTGAGCCGGGCCGTGCTGGCCGAGAGCGAGCGACTGGTCAACCAGCTCACCGAGCGCGCCCGCACAGACGCCCTGGCCGAGAGCGAGCGCGAGATGAAGCGCGCCGAGGCGAAGCTGACCAAGCTCCACCTCGCGGTGCGCGACCTGCGCAACCGGGACGGCGTGCTCGACGCCGTCAAGTCCAACGACACCAACCTGAAGATGATCGCCGAGATCCGCTCCCAGCGCATCGGCCTCGCCGTCAAGCTCAGCCTGCTCCAGCGCGACCTGCGCGACGACAGCCGCAGCGTCCAGGATCTCAAGGCCCAGATCGCCCAGCTCGACGAGACCATCGCCCGCATCGAGCGCGAGGCGGCCAACCAGGATCCAGAGCAGCGCCGGGTGCTCTCGGCCACGCTGACGAAGTTCGAGGAGCTCGACGCCGAGCGCAAGACCGCCGAGAAGTACTACGCGGCGACGATCGCCGCGCGGGAGCGCTCGCGGATGATCGCCGACCGGCAGATCGAGTTCTTCAGCATGATCGTCGAGCCGGTGCGGGCGGAATCGGCCCAGCAGCCGCGGCGCACGCTCTACATCACGATCTCGGTCGCCGCCTCGGCCCTCGCCTTCGGCCTCTCGGTCCTGCTGCGCAAGGTTCTCGCGTGATCCCGTCCGCTTGAGCCCGCCCCGGGGCGGGGTTAAGCGGACCTCGAACCCCCGCCGACCGGGCGGGGCACGGAACCATCATGCTCTCGCCTGCGCCGTCCGGCTGGACCCTGTTTCGCAACCGCGACTTCCGTCTCTTCGGCGGCGCCCGCTTCCTCACCGGGCTCGCCTACCAGATGCAGGCGGTGGCGGTGGGCTGGTTCGTCTACGACCTGACCCGCAGCGCGCTGGCGCTCGGCTTCGTCGGCCTCGCGAGCTTCGCTCCCGCGATGCTCGGCGCCCTGGTCACCGGCCACGTCGCCGACACGTTCGACCGGCGCCGGGTCGCGGCGATCTCCTACGGGCTCCTGGCGCTCGCCGGCCTCGGCCTGATGGCGCTGGCGGCCTCCCATTCCACCCCGGTCTGGCCGGTCTACGCCCTGATGGTGCTCGTCGGCACCGCCCGCGCCTTCGCCAACCCGGCGAGCCAGGCGCTGCTGCCGACCCTGGTGCCGCGCGAGCAGTTCGGCAGCGCCATCGCGCTGAACTCGTCGCTGTGGCAGAGCGCGTCGGTGACCGGGCCGGCCCTCGGGGGCCTGCTCTACGCGCTCGGGCCCGCCGTGGTGTTCGGGCTCGCGGCCGCCTGCTTTGCCTGCGCGGCTGTCAGCATCGTCGGCATCCGGCCGCCACCGACGGCAGCGGTGACTCACCGGCCCGCCGTGACCTGGGCGACCCTGCTTGCCGGACTGACCTACATCCGCTCGCAGCCGGTGGTGCTCGGGGCCATCACCCTCGACCTCGTGGCGGTGCTGCTCGGCGGCGCCACCGCGCTGCTGCCGATCTTCGCCCAGGAGGTGCTGTTCGTCGGGCCGCTCGGCCTCGGGCTCCTGCGCAGCATGCCGGCGCTCGGCTCGGTCGCGACCGCGATCCTGCTGGCCCACCGCCCGCTCACCCGCGGGGTCGGCCCGCGGCTGCTGATCGCCGTCGGGGTGTTCGGCCTCGCGACGATCGGCTTCGGCCTCTCGACCTCGCTGCCCCTGTCGATGGCCTGCCTGTTCGTGACGGGCGCGGCAGACATGGTCAGCGTCTACGTGCGCCAGAGCCTCGTCCAGGGCGAGACGCCGGACGCGATGCGCGGCCGGGTCGCGGCGGTCAACACGGTGTTCATCGGCGCCTCGAACGAGCTCGGCGAGTTCGAATCCGGCACGCTAGCGGCGTTCATCGGGGCGGTGCCGGCGGTCGTCGTCGGCGGCGTCGCGACGGTGGCGGTGGCGGCGTTGTGGGGACGGTTGTTTCCGGCCCTGCGGCGTCGGGACCACCTCGTCACCTGACGCCCGAGCCGGATTCCACCACCGGCAATCCGGATCGCTGGTCGCGGATCACAGGGGCACGTGCCGGCCGCCAGGCTACCGCTTCCGGACCCTTCCCCGCCGAGCCCGTACCTGCGCAGGGATATCCGGGGCGGGAGAGGATAAATGTCCCGCTTGCCGGATTGTCCCGAAGTAAATTCCGTTCACATAACTTTCCGGAATCGCGTTTTCGCGCTAGGGCTTCGTCATGGCTCGCCGCGTGACGTACCAGATCTTCGACATGCCGGATGGACGATTTTCCGTCACGGTGACGATCGAGCCGGACAAGACGATGGTTCGCACCGGCTTCGCGACCCAGGCCGAGGCCGATGCGTGGGTCGAGGACCTGCGGGCGATCATGGCGGCCCTTGGCGCGCCGGTCGCCCTCGCCTTCCCCGACTACCCCGGATCGCTACCCCTGAACGAGGTGCTGACCTTCATCCGGACGGCGCCGTCCGAGACCGAGTGATCGATCCCGGCTTCCGGCGCGTTGCGCCGGTGGTCGCGACCTCGCGGGGCGAGCGCGGCCTTCCTGCGCCATCCCCGGCGGTGCTCCGCGAGGTCAGGCGCCGCTCGCCGGATGCAGCGACAGCACCCGCCCCGCCCGTTCCCGCATCGGCGTCCCGTCCCGCCGGCAATCCGCCACCGCGGCGCGCGCCGCATCGACCGCCAGGATCAGCGCGCTCATCGTGCGGATATCGGTGGAGTGCGCGCGCGCATGGCGCACCACGTCGATGACGAGGCCGTCGATCTCGACCGCCAGGGCCTCGAGGGCGGCCGGGTCCTGCGTCGCGCGGGCCTCGATCAGGATGGCGAGCAGCCGGTCGAGGACCGCGTCGATGCGGGCGCGCTGCTCGCGGGCGAGGCGCTGGCCGATCCAGGCTACCGCCGAGCCGAGGCCGCCGCCGAAGAACGCCACCAGGTAGACCCAGTCCTCGTAGCGCTGCAAGAAGGTCTGCTGCTCGCGCTCGTAGTAGTCGACCGCACCGGGATGGATCGGCAGGCGCGCGCTCGTCGCCTCGGCGGCGCTGTCGAAGTCCGGCGCCTTCATCAGGTTGGCGGTCGGCACCATCGCGGCCAGCCGCGAGCGCAATTCGAACAGGTGCTGGGTCACGCTCGCGGCGGTGTCGCGGCTCAACGAGGCGCGGGCCATCAGCCGATAGGAGGCGCCCACCGTCTTCACCTCGTCGTCCGGGCGCTTGGGGCGACCGCCGAAGGTGCCGGCCGCGATGGACACGGCCTGCAATTCGGGCAGGCGCTGCACGATCGCCTCGCCGTCGGGGATCGCCACGATCGTCGCGCCGTGACTGGCCGAGGCCGCCTCGACCGCCTGGACCACCCGGGCGGCGGATTTCGCCGATGGCGCGGCGATCACCGCCGCGGCGTCGATCCGGTGCTCGGCGAGCGCCGCCGCGACCTCGGAAGCGCGCAGCGGCACCAGGGCGACGCTGCCGGCCGCCGCCGGCAGCGTGCCGCCCGGATCGGCCGGGGCGGGCGCCGCGCCGGCGGGCGCCGGGGTCAGGGCGTAGTAGGCGAGCAGGCTCGCGACCAGCGGCTGGTCGGCGCCGTGATGGGCGACGAGGCCGAGCCGCTTGCCGGCGAGATCCGAGAAGGCCTGGATGCCGGAATCCGGAGGGGCCGCCACCACCAGCGCCTCGTCGTGCAGTACCGCGAGCGTCAGGCCGTTCTCCGGCAGGCGCACGTCGGGCCGCACCACCGCGAGATCGGCCCGGCCGCTCTGGAGCGCCGCGGCGCTGTCGCGCACGTCGTCGTAAGGAACGACCTCGAGGCGTATATCCTCGCGAGCGCGGGCGAGCGCGTCGGCATAGGCCTGGATCAGGTGGGTCTCGACCCGGTCGCGCGGGCCGACGGCGACCCGCAGGGTCGTCGGCCGCGATAGGTAAAGCACCGCGCCGGCCACCGCCCCGAGGGCGAGGGCGACCAGGAGGAAGAAGGATTCACGCTTGTGCAGAAACGCCGGCATCACCCCTCGCGCGGGCCCGGGGCGGACGCCTCCGCCGGGACGGAGGCGATCCGGGACGGCGCCGATGAACCCGGGCGCGATGGCGGTTTGAGGGCGGCGCGGCCGATCACGCCGGCCTATCTCGAACGGGCGGCCCTGTACTACCTGGAGCGCTACGGCGCCTCCGCCGAGATGCTGCGCCGGGTGCTCAAGCGCCGGGTCGAGACCCGCTGCCGCCTGCGCGGCGAGGCGCCCGACGACTTCTCCGAGATGGTCGAGGCGGTGGTGGCCCGCGCGCTCGGCGCCGGCCTCGTCGACGATACCGCCTTCGCGGCCGCCAAGGTGCGCTCCCTGCGCCGCCGCGGCGGCTCGGCCCGGGCGATCGGGGCCAAGCTCGCCGCCAAGGGGGTCGACCGTGAGACGGTGGGCGCGGTGCTCGCCGTGGAAGAGGAGGGCGGCGAGGACGAGGCCGCCCTCGCCTATGCCAGACGGCGCCGCCTTGGGCCGTACCGCGCACCCTCCGCCCGGGCGGCGGCGCGCGAGCGCGACCTCGCCGCGATGGCGCGGGCCGGATTCCCGTTCGCCCTTGCCCGCCGGGTGATCGACGCGGAATCCGAGGATGACCTCGGCAAGGATGACGCCGGCACGGATGACCTTGGGACGCGCTGACCTACCTGTGGGCGTGAGCGGCGGCCTTTGACGGCTCCGCCGATGTCGGGGCCGCCCTCGCGCGGCCTCTTCCACGTCACGGGAGACGAGCATGAACCGCAAGGCGAACGCCGTTTGGCAGGGTAGCGGCAAGGACGGCAAGGGGCAGCTGACCACCCAGTCGGGCGTGCTGTCGAGCAACCCCTACGGCTTCAATACCCGCTTCGAGAACGAGCCGGGCACCAACCCCGAGGAGCTGATCGCGGCGGCGCATGCCGGCTGCTTCACCATGGCGCTGGCCTTCCAGCTCCAGGGCGCCGGCTTCACCGCCGACGAGCTGCGCACGGAAGCCGTGGTGAGCCTGGAGAAGGATGGCGACGGCTTCACCATCACCGCCTCGGCCCTGACCCTGACGGCGAAGATCCCGGGGATCGACCAGGCGAAGTTCGACGAGCTCGCCGGTGTGGCCGAGAAGAACTGCCCGGTCTCGAAGGTGCTCAACGCCAAGATCAGCCTGAAGGCGACGCTGCAGGGCTGACGGTCGCGGGGCGTCCTGCCGGGCCAGGCCGGGCGCCCCCGTTTGCGGCATCCTCCGCGGCCCCGGAGTGATACGGAATCCCGAAGATCCCTTCTGGATTTCGTATCACCAGCCCGCGCGGCGCCTGAGCGAAGCCGAAATCCGCATTGCGAAGCAATCAGTCGGATTTCGCATGACGACGGAGTTACGTCAGACCCTCGAGCCGAGAACCTCGTCCAGTCCCTCACAGCATGCTGGGCAGGATCCGGTCCGGCGGCCGGTGGCCGTCGAGGAAGGTCTTGATGTTGATGATGACCTTCTCGCCCATGTCGACGCGGCTCTCGTGGGTGGCCGAGCCCATATGGGGCAGGAGCACCACCTTGCCGGCCTTCGCGAGCTTGACGAGGCGCGGGCTCACCGCCGGTTCCTGCTCGAACACGTCGAGGCCCGCACCCGCGATGTCGCCGGCCTCGATCAGGCGGGCGAGCGCGGTCTCGTCGATCACCTCGCCGCGGGCGGTGTTGACGACGACCGCCTCGGGCTTGAGCAGCTTCAGGCGCCGGGCCGAGAGCAGGTGGTAGGTCGCCGGCGTGTGCGGGCAGTTGACCGACACGATGTCGACCCGCGCCAGCATCTGATCGAGGGATTCCCAGTACGTCGCCTCGAGGTCGCTCTCGATCCGGGCGCCGACCCGGCGGCGGTTGTGGTAGTGGATCGAGAGGCCGAAGGCCTTGGCGCGGCGCGCCAGCGCCTGGCCGATGCGGCCCATGCCGACGATGCCGAGCCGCTTGCCGGTGATGCGCCGGCCGAGCATCCAGGTCGGCGACCAGCCGCCGGACCAGGCGTCGTCCGGGATGATCCGGGCGCCCTCGGTGACCCGGCGCGCGACCGACAGGATCAGCGCCATCGTCATGTCGGCGGTGTCCTCGGTCAGCACGCCCGGCGTGTTGGTGACCGTGATGCCGCGCTGGAGCGCCACCCCGACATCGATGTGGTCGACGCCGTTGCCGAAATTGGCGATCAGGCGCAGGTTCGGGCCGGCCTGGGCGAGGAGCGAGGCGTCGATCTCGTCGGTCACCGTCGGCACCAGCACGTCGGCCTCCTGGAGGGCCTGCGCCAGGGCGCCGCCGGTGAGCGGCGCGTCCTCGTGGTTGAGGCGCGCGTCGAACAACTCGCGCATGCGCGTCTCCACGACGTCCGGCAGGCGCCGGGTGACCACCACGAGCGGCTTGCGCTTCAACGACATGATCCCTCCCCTGCCGCGGGCGGGCCTCCCGGCCTGCCCCCGCGGCCCCGACACGCGATACGGGCGCCCGCGCCGCCCGAGATTAAGCGACGCGGCGGCCCGGCGAAAAGCCCCGCCTTGGTGCGGACCCCGGGGCGTCGTTACGCCCCGTTAACCATGATCCGGCGATAGGGGCCGGTACGCCCCTCGATCCGGCCGGGGCTCGACGCCCGGCGGCCTCTCTAGCAGAGGCGATCGGGAAGACAATCCGCGCCGCTTCCCTGAAGGGAGACCGACCGCCGATGCTCCACCCGCGCCTCCTCGCCGCCCTGCTGCTCGCCGCCCTGTCGGCGCCGGTCCTGCCGCCACCCGCCGCCGCCGCGCCGCCGACCCCCGCCGCCAACCCCGCCCCCGGCGAGATCGGCGTCACCATCGGCCCGGCGACGAAGCTGCCGCTGCCGCGCTACGTCAGCCTGAAGACCGACCGAGTGAACCTGCGCGAGGGCCCGTCGAAGGACCATCGCACCCTGTGGGTGTTCCAGCGCGCCGGCCTGCCGGTCGAGATCATCGCCGAGTTCGAGACCTGGCGCCGCATCCGCGACTCGGAAGGGACCGAGGGCTGGGTGCTGCACTCGCTGCTGTCGGGCCGACGCACCGCGGTGGTGCTGAACCGCGGCGCCGACAAGGGCGCCCCGGTGCCGCTCTACGATCGGGCCGACACGGCAAGCGGCGTGGTGGCGCAGCTCCAGGCCGGCGTGATCGGCAGCGTCAAGACCTGCGACGGCACCTGGTGCCGCCTCATCGTGGCCCTGCCGCAGAAGCGCGGCGACGTCGACGGCTACATGCGCCAGGACCGGCTCTGGGGCGTCTACCCGAACGAGAAGGTGGAGTGATACGATCGCCGGAAGATCCCTTCCGGTCACCGCATCACCAGCCCGCGCGGTGAAGCCGTAGGCTTCACACGCTTGAGCGAAGCCGACGTCCGCATCGCGATTGCGATCCGGCAGGATCGCCTGAAGCGATCAACCGGAAATCGGTCGTATGACGCGCCCCTGTCATGACGCGCGAAGGCGCGCCCGCCGGGCGGAGCGAACCGCCGGACGAGCGCGCCGGATCAGCCTCGAGAGCCGAGCAGGACGGCTCAGCGGGCGTGGTGGTGACGGTGCATGCGGCGGTGCTTCATCATGCGCTTCTTGCGCATCATCGGCTGCATGGTGGCGCGGGGCGCGGCACCCATGGCCGGCGCGCCGCCGGGGGCGCCCATCTCGCGCTGCACGCCGCCGAGCGGGCCGCCGGCCTGCGAGCCCGAGTTGTTGTAGGGCGAACCGCCCTGGGCGAAGGCGGGAACGGCCGCGACGGTGAGGACGGCGGCGACCAGGGCGGACGTGATGATCTTCATCGGGCACCTCGAAAGGTAAGGCCAGCCCGTCAGTCGGGCCGTGCAGAGAAGACGCGCACGGCCTCGTTTGGTTTCACGGCCCCGCTTCATTCCCTCTCATCCCTGTGGATAAGATGCGAAGCGAGACCGACGACCCCTTTCGGTACTCACCAGCTGGTGAGTACCGCGCCGCCGAACTTAGCGTCGATGAAGGCCTTCACCTCCGGCGAGCGGTAGGACTCGACCAGCGTCGCGACCCAGGGCTTGTCCTTGTCGGCGCTGCGCACCGCGATCACGTTGACGTAGGGGCCCTTCGGCTCCTCCTTGAGGATCGCGTCGCCGGGCTTGAGGCCGGCCGCGGTGGCATAGTTGGTGTTGACCGCCGCGGCATCGACGTCGTCGAGGGAGCGCGGGGTCTGGGCCGCGTCAACCTCGATGATGCGCAGGCGCTTGGGGTTCTCGGTGATGTCGGCGACGCTCGGCTTGAAGCCGACATTCGCCTTCAGCTTCAGGAGACCCTTGTCCTGGAGGAGCAGCAGGGCGCGGCCGCCATTGGTCGGATCGTTCGGGATCGCCACCGTGCCGCCCGCCGGCACCGCGTCGAAGCTCTTGTGGCGCTTCGAGTAGACGCCCATCGGGAAATTCACCGTCTGGGCGACGCTCTCGATCTTGTAGCCGCGGTCGGCCTTCTGGTTGTAGAGATAGGGCTGGTGCTGGAACGAGTTGGCCTCGAGCTCGCCCGAGGACAGCGCCTCGTTCGGCACGACGTAGTCCGAGAACTCGACCACCTGGAGGTCGAGGCCCTTCTTGGCGGCGATGGGCTTCACCGCCTCGAGGATCTGGGCGTGCGGGCCCGGCGTGGCGCCGACGCGCACGCGCTGCTGGGATTGCGCCAGCGCCGGCAGGCTCGCGGCGGTCAGCAGAACCGCCAGGGTGAGGGTACGCAGCATCGTCTTACGCTCCGAAGGTGAAAGGGAAAGGAGTCAGCCGTGGCGCAGGCGCTTGTTCATGCGCCGCGCCAGCCGGTCGCCGAGGGTCTGGACCAGCTGCACCAGGACGATCAGCACGACCACCACGGCGAGCATCATCTCGGGCATGAAGCGCTGGTAGCCGTAGCGGATGCCGAGGTCGCCCAGACCCCCGCCGCCGACGGCGCCGACCATCGCCGAGAAGCCGATCAGCGACACCACCGCCAGGGTGAGGCCGAGCACGATGCCCGGCAGCGCCTCGGGGATCAGCACCTTGAGGACGATCTGCAGCGGGCTCGCCCCGAAGGCGCGGGCCGCCTCGACGAGGCCGCCATCGACCTCCCGCACCGCGCCCTCGACGAGACGGGCGATGAACGGGATCGCCGCGATGGTGAGCGGCACGGTGGCGGCATTGGTGCCGATCGAGGTGCCGGCGATTGCCCGCGTGAACGGGATGATCGCCACCACCAGGATGATGAACGGCGTCGAGCGGGTGGCGTTGACGACGAGCCCCAGCACCCGGTTGAGCCAGGGCGCGGCCAAGAGTTCGCCGCGGCCGCTGGTGGCGAGGAACACGCCGAGCGGCAGGCCGACCAGCGTGCCGAGGCAGGCCGCCACCGCCACCATCTGCAAGGTGTCGAGGGCGGCCTGGACGAGGAGGCG
Source organism: Methylobacterium sp. Gmos1 (assembly GCF_053764715.1). Taxonomy (NCBI): domain Bacteria; kingdom Pseudomonadati; phylum Pseudomonadota; class Alphaproteobacteria; order Hyphomicrobiales; family Methylobacteriaceae; genus Methylobacterium; species Methylobacterium sp. Gmos1. The sequence continues at coordinate 127,362 of NZ_JBSNCC010000015.1, forward strand.
GAGGAGTTCAGGCGACATGGTACGGGTCCGTAGGCCTGGCGGTGCGCTGCCAGCCGGCGAGATCGAGGGTGCCGAGCATCTCCACGTCGAGGCCGCGCGCCGTGAGGAAGGCGGTCGCCCGATCGACGATTCCGGCATCGGCCGCGACGCCGACCACCAGGGTGCCGAAGGGGCGGCCGGCGATCTCGTCGACGGTGCCGGACAGGATGCCGGCCGGGATGCCGGCCTCGCTCGTGAGCTGGGCCAGCACCGGATCGGTGGCGTGCGGGCCCCGGAAGGTGATGCGCAGCACCGCCTGGCGCCCCTCCCCGGCCGTCAGGCCGGGCGCGAGGCGGGCCTTGAGCGCCGGCGGCAGGGTGCGGCCGGTCTCCTCGTCGAGGAAGGTGCGGGTGATCGCGGCGCGCGGCCGGGTGAACACCTCGAACACGTCGCCGCTCTCGGCGATGCGGCCGCCGTCGAGCACCGCGACCTCGTGGGCGATGGCCCGGATCACCGCCATCTCGTGGGTGATGAGCAGGATCGTCAGGCCGAGCTCGCGGTTGATCCGGCCGAGCAGGTCGAGGATCGAGCGGGTGGTCTCCGGGTCCAGCGCCGAGGTCGCCTCGTCGGAGAGCAGCACCTTCGGGTTGGTGGCGAGCGCCCGCGCGATGCCGACGCGCTGCTTCTGCCCGCCCGACAGCTCGGCCGGGTAGCGGTCGGCCTGGGGCTCGAGCCCGACGAGATCGAGGAGTTCCGCCACCCGCTTGCCGATCGCCGCCTTGTCGTAGCCCGCCACTTCGAGGGGCAGCGCGACGTTGCCGGCGGCGGTGCGGGCCGAGAGCAGGTTGAAGTGCTGGAAGATCATGCCGATGCCGCGGCGCTCGGCCCGCAGGGCCGATTCCGGCAGGGCCGAGATCTCGGCCCGGTCAACGATCACCCGGCCGCGGCTCGGCCGCTCCAGCCCGTTGACCAGGCGGATCAGGGTCGACTTGCCGGCGCCCGAGCGGCCGATCACGCCGAGCACCCGGCCGCGGGACACCGAGAGGTCGATGTCCTCCAGCGCCGTCACGGCGCCGGCGCCGCGGCGCGCGGTGTAGGTCTTGGCCACGCTCTCCAGGCGGACGAGCGCGTCGGGATCGCCGAGCCGGCCGCTCAGGTCCGCCGGCACCGGCACGCGGACGGGGGCCGTCACGGCGCGCGGGTCCGGGCGGGCGGGGAGACGGGAGCGGTCATCGGGGTCCTTCAGCGATACGTCTTAGGCCGGATGGCGGGCCGGCACAGAAACCCGGAAGCGGACTTTCTGTCAACCGGAATGTTCTTTTTGCAGAACGCGCCTGACGGAGAAGGTCTTTTTTCCTGATCGTGCGGGCGCGCCTAACCCCCGCGCACCGCGACGATCCGCAGAAAACCGTGCATTCTCCGTGATCTGCCCTTGCCCTCCGCGTGCCGTGCGGCCCAGGACGGCACAGATCGCAGGAGCGCGCGATGCGACGGCAACCCTTCGGACGCAACCGGCCCGCGGTGCCGGTGATCGGGCAGGGAACCTGGTACCTCGACGAGGGCGAGCCCACCGTGGCCGCCGCCGCGCTGAATCGCGGGCTCGACGTCGGCATGAGCCACGTCGACACCGCCGAGATGTACGGCGAGGCCGAGCCCCTGATCGCCGAGGCGATCGGCGACCGGCGCGACGAGGTGTTCCTGGTCTCCAAGGTCCTGCCGGGCCACGCCTCGCGCCGCGGCACGATCGAGGCCTGCGAGCGCTCGCTCCGGCGCCTGCGCACCGACCGGCTCGACTGCTACCTGCTGCACTGGCGCGGGCCGCACCCGCTGGCGGAGACCTTCGCGGCGTTCGAGGATCTGGTGCGGGCGGGCAAGATCCTGTCCTGGGGGGTGAGCAACTTCGACGCCGACGACCTCGACGAGGCCCTGTCCGTCGCCGGCCCCGGCCGCATCGCCTGCAACCAGGTGCTCTACCACCTGGAGGAGCGGGCGATCGAGCATTCGGTCATGCCCTGGTGCCGGCGCAACGGCGTCGCGCTGGTGGCCTACAGCCCGTTCGGCCACGACAGCTTCCCGGGCCCGGCGACCCCGGGCGGCCGGGTGCTGGCCGAGATCGCGGAGAGCCACGGCGCCACGCCGCGGCAGGTGGCGCTCGCGGCGCTCACCCGCGGCGACGGCGTGCTGGCGATCCCGAAGGCGTCGAGCCCGGCCCACGCGGCCGAGAATGCCGGGGGCGGCAGCCTGACCCTGAGCGACGCCGAACTCGCCCGGATCGATGCCGCTTTCCCGCGCGGGCGGGAGCCGCGGCAGCTGCCGATGCTGTGAGGCGCGAGCGGCGCATCACACCTGCGCCGGCATCGAGGTCGGGAGTTCGGCTTGGTCGGGTCGCGCTCGACATCCGAACGCGATCGGTCAGCCGCGAAACCGCTCGCCGAGAATCTTGCCAAGAATCTTGCGCAGCACCTCGGGACCGTCCGTGGGTACACGGAGCCGAGTTCTCAAGCCGCCCCACGATCCGGCGCCGCGCAGGCATGCAGGCTGTCGCGCAGGGCCAGGATCTCGTCGCGCAGGGCCACCAGCCGCTCGGCGGGCCGGCCGGAGGCACAGACGATCTCGTGCGGGAACGGCGTCGCCTTCTCGCGCAGGGCCGCGCCGGCCTCGGTCAGATTGATGCGCATCAGCCGCTCGTCCTGGACGTCGCGGGCCCGGCTCACCAGGCCCGCCGCCTCCAGCCGCTTGAGCAGCGGCGTCAGGGTACCGGAATCGAGGTAGAGGCGCTGGCCGAGGGTCTTCATCGTCTGCCCGTCCCGTTCCCAGAGCAGGAGCAGCACCAGGTATTGCGGGTAGGTCAGGCCGATTCGGTCGAGGAGCGGCTTGTAGATCCGGTTGAAGGCGTGCGCCGCCGAGTACACCGCAAAGCAGATCTGGCTGGAGAGCAGCAGGTCGTCGTCGACCTGGCCGGCGGGCTGGTCGGGGTTGGGACCACGCGCGTCGAACTCGGACATGTCCCGCTCCTCAAGAGGGCTCCGTCGCGCGGGGCCTGACAATGGCACCCGGAACCATCTGCCCCCGAGGCCGCTTCGATCATAGCGATGACGGCGCACAAAAACAAATTGCGCACAACCGGATTTTGATCTAAGAGCATGCAGCGGCAAGCCGGGATCCGCTTCGGCCAAGTCCGCTTCGGCGAGGTCCGCTTCGGCCAGCCCGACCCGAACTTTGAGGAGAGTCCGATGTCCGTCGACGTGAAGTACACCACCCAGGCCACGGCGAATGGCGGTCGCGACGGTCGCGCCCAGACCCAGGACGGCAGCCTCGACGTCAAGCTGTCGACCCCCAAGGAGCTCGGCGGCGCCGGCGGCGCCGGCAACAACCCCGAGCAGCTCTTCGCGGCCGGCTACGCCGCCTGCTTCCTCGGCGCGATGAAGTTCGTCGGCGGCCAGGAGAAGATCGCCGTCCCGGCCGACACCACCGTGACCGCCAAGGTCGGCATCGGCCCGCGCTCCGAGGGCGGTTTCGGCATCACCGCCGACCTGACCATCTCGCTGCCGGGCCTCGACAAGGCGACCGCCGAGACGCTGGTCGAGAAGGCCCACCAGGTGTGCCCGTACTCGAACGCCACCCGCGGCAACGTCGACGTGGGTCTCACTGTCGCGTAATGTGACGTAACATGGGGTGGGGCGGCGCGGGCCGCCCCCCCTCCCCCCCTGACCGAGGCGCCCCTCCCCCCTGGGAGCGGGCGCCTCGTCGCGTTCAGCCCGGGCGGCGCAGGCAGGCGGCGGCGAGCGCCAGGAAGGCCCGGGCGCGGTGCGACAGGGCCTCGCCCTTCGCCCAGTCGATGCCGTGCTTCTCCTCCGAGGACAGCTCGCCGAAGGTCAGCGGGCTCTCGTCGGGCTTGAACATCGGGTCGTAGCCGAAGCCCTTGTCGCCGCGGGGCGGCCAGACCAGCTCGCCGAAGACCCGGCCCTCGAACAGCTCCTCGTGCCCGTCCGGCCAGGTCAGGACCAGGGCCGAGACGAAGTGCGACCGGCGGTTCGTCGCGGCCCGGGTGGCCAGTTCGCGCTCGATGCGCGCCATCGCGCCGGAAAAATCCTTCGAGCCGCCGGACCAGCGGGCCGAGAACAGGCCGGGCGCCCCGTCGAGCGCGTCGACGCAGAGCCCCGAATCGTCGGCGAAGGCCGGCAGGCCCGTGGCCTTCGTCGCCGCCCGCGCCTTGATGGCGGCGTTCTCGGAGAACATCGTGCCGGTCTCGTCGGGCTCCGGCAGGTTCAGTTCGCCGGCCGAGACCGCCTCGACGCCGAAGGGGGCCAGCAATTCGCGCATCTCGCGCAGCTTGCCGGCATTGTGGGTCGCGATCACGACCCGCCCGGAGAGGAGGCGGCCCATCAGGCGATCGCCTGCTTCTGGAGCGCCACCAGCTCGGCCACACCGGCCTTGGCGAGGCGCAGGAGGCCCAAAAACTCCTCCTCCGAGAACGGCTTCACCTCCGCCGTGCCCTGCACCTCGACGATGCCGCCGCCGCCGGTGATGACGAAGTTGGCGTCGGTCTCGGCGCCGGAATCCTCGGCGTAGTCGAGGTCGAGCACCGGCGTGCCCTTGTGGATCCCGCAGGAGATCGCCGCGACGTGGTCGCGCATCGGGTCGACCGAGATGATCGAGCGGCCGCGCATCCAGGTGAAGCACTCGTGCAAGGCGACCCAGGCGCCGGTGATCGCCGCCGTGCGGGTGCCGCCATCGGCCTGGAGCACGTCGCAATCGACCACGATCTGGCGCTCGCCCACCGCCGGCAGGTTGACGACGGCGCGGAGCGACCGGCCGATCAGGCGCTGGATCTCCTGGGTGCGGCCCGACGGCTTGCCGGCATTGACCTCGCGCCGGTTGCGGTCGTGGGTGGCGCGCGGCAGCATGCTGTACTCGGCAGTCACCCAGCCCTTGCCGGAGCCGCGCAGCCAGGACGGCCCGCGCTCCTCGAGCGAGGCGGTGCACAGCACCTTGGTCTCCCCGAAGGTGACGAGGCACGAGCCCTCGGCGTAGCGCGAGACGCCCCGCTCCAGCGTGACCTTGCGCAGCTCGTCGGGGGCGCGCTTCGAGGGGCGCATGGGCACAACTCCTGTCGAGGGCGCCGCGCACTGACGGCGCGGCACTTGAGATCCGCTAAGGGCCGCGCTCTTAGGCGCTGGCGCCGGGGGCGGCAAGGGGAGCCGGGACGGGAGGAGATTTGCGGATAAGGGAGGCGGGTGAGGGTCTCTGCGATCGACCCTCGATCAATTCCTGTTGCCGCGATGATCGAAAGTAAAGCGCAATTCCCCCCTTGTGGGAGAGGGGACAGGGGTGAGGGTGGCGCGCTTCCGTGTGAAGCTGGGAGCGTCGTGCTGGCAGCTCGGCGGTCTGAGCCTTCTGCGGAACCGTATCACCCTCACCCCTACCCCTCTCCCACGCGGGAGAGGGGATTCCGCGACTTTGTCGTCAGCGGGATATGTTAGGAAGCAGCCCTTTCAGTAGTAGCCGTAGCCCCGGTGATGGTGCCGGCCGTGGTGATGGCCCCAGTGCCCGTGATGGCGCCGGTGGTGCCCCCAGCCGCCGTGATGGTGATGGCGATGGCCCCAGCCGCCGTGGTGGCCGTGCCCCCATCCGTGATGGCGGTGACCCCAGCCGCGGTGATGACCGTGCCCCCAGCCGTGGTGGTGGCCGTACTGCACCTGCACCACCTCGGCCGTCGGCGCTGTCACCGCCCCGGGCGCGAACGGCGCCGCCTGGGCGCTGCCGGCCGTGAGGAGACCGCCCGCTACCAGAGCGGCCGCCGCGAGGAGCCGCTTGCCCACGAGCCGCTTGCCGGCCGCCATCGGGTTTCGCATCGTCAGCATCCTTGCCTCCGGTTCGTCTCGCCGCGTCCTCGTCGCGGCCATGGGGTGGAGACTGGTGCCGGCGGGCTGAACGCGATCTGAGACGCGATGTCGGCCTGCGTTCAGGTGACGACGTGCATCGCGGCATGCGAAATCGTCCCGCCGCGCGGCGTCGCGTCCGCTTGCACGGAGCGCGGGCTCGCATCACAGTAAGGGGTCGTTTGGCTCCCGTAGGGTTGATGAACACGCGCGACCTTCCACCCCTGCCCGGCGGCTCCGGACAGGCCCGTGCCATTGCCGAGCTCAACGAGCGCTCGCGGGAAATCTTTCGCCAGATCGTCGAGAGCTACCTCGCCACCGGGGAGCCGGTGGGGTCGCGCAACCTCGCGCGCATCCTGCCGATGGCGCTCTCGCCGGCCTCGATCCGCAACGTGATGTCGGATCTGGAGCAGGCCGGGCTGATCTACGCCCCCCATACCAGCGCCGGCCGGCTTCCCACCGAGCACGGCCTGCGCTTCTTCGTCGACGCGCTGCTCGAACTCGGCGATGTCGGCCAGGAGGAGAAGGGCCGGATCGAGGCGCAGATGCGCGCCGCCGCCTCGCGCCACACCTTCGAGAGCGCGCTCACCGAGGCCTCGGTGCTGCTCTCGGGGATCTCGCGGGGAGCGGGCGTCGTCGTTACGGCGAAGCAGAACCCGCGCCTGCGCCACATCGAGTTCGTGCGGCTCGATCCCGGCCGCGCCCTGGTGGTGCTCGTCTCCGACGACGGCTCGGTCGAGAACCGCCTGCTCGACCTGCCGCACGGCCTGCCGGCGGGCGCGCTCCAGGAGGCCTCGAACTTCCTCAACGCCCGCATCCGCGGCCGTACCCTCGGCGAGCTGCGGGGCGAGATCGAGGCCGCCCGGGCGGCGATGAAGCAGGAGCTCGACGAGATCACCGGGCGCCTGGTCGATGCGGGCCTCGCCCGCTCGGTCGGCCCGAGCGAGGAGCGCCAGCTCATCGTGCGCGGCCAGGCCAACCTCCTCGACGACCTGCGGGCGGCCGAGGACCTGGAGCGCATCCGGCTGCTGTTCAGCGACCTGGAGAGCCAGAAGGACGTGATCGACCTCCTGTCGCGCGCCGAGGGCGGCGAGGGCGTGCGGATCTTCATCGGCTCGGAGAACAAGCTGTTCTCGCTCTCCGGCTCGTCGATGATCGCAGCCCCCTTCCGGGACGGCAGCCAGACCATCGTCGGCGTCGTCGGCGTCATCGGGCCGACCCGGCTCAACTACGCCCGCATCGTCCCGATGGTCGATTTCACCGCCCGGGTGGTGTCGCGGATGCTGGAGCGCGGGCGAGGCTGAAAGCCGGCGACCGCGCAACCGGTTTCTGGTGTGGGGAACGCGGAAAAGCTGCTTGTCCCCCGGATTCACAAGGGAGGCGGGCTCCGGCATGGTCCGGGAATGGTTCGCGATTCCCTTCACCCGTGAGCGCTCCGTCCCGTCCCCTGCGCAGCCACCAGCGCAGCCTGTCGGAGCTCGTCGGCGCGCTCGCCCGCGGCGAGGCCTCGGGCATCGCCGACATCCTGGCGGCGGTGACGCCCGGCGGCGGCAAGTCGCTGCTGCCGGTCATCGCGGCCTCGAAGCTCATCGCGGCGGGCATCGTCGAGCGGGTGGTCTGGGTCGTGCCGCGGGATTCCCTGCGGCTCCAGGCGGAAGAGGCCTTCGCCGATCCGGCCTGGCGGGCGGCCCTGGGCCACGCCCTCTCGGTGCGGGCGGCCGACAACGCGCCCGATCCGAGCCGGGGCTTGGCCGGCTACGTCACCACCTACCAGGCGGTGGCGGCGGCCCCTGCCCTCCACCTCGCCGAGATGCGGCGCCACCGCACCCTGCTGGTCGTCGACGAGGTGCACCACCTGCCGGCGCTCGCCGACGGCGAGGCGGGGAGCGAGGCCGCGGCCTGGAGCAGCGCCCTGCTGCCGCTGTTTCGCGAGGCGCGCCTGCGGCTCCTCCTCTCCGGGACCCTGGAGCGGGCGGACGGCCGGCGCATCCTGTGGCTGCCCTACCGCACGGAGACAAGCGCGCCGCTGCCGGACATCGAGGCGCCGGGCTGGGCGGTGATCGGCTATTCCCGCGCCGAGGCGCTGGCCGAGAAGGCGGTGCTGCCGGTCAATTTCGGCGCGCTCGACGGCGAGGCGAGCTGGCTCGAGGGCGGGCGCACCAGCGGCCAGGCCCGGGTCGGCCCGCACCGGCTCTCGGGCCCGGGCCCGCGCGCGACGACCCGGCCGGCCCTGTTCACGGCGCTCCGCACGGGATTCGCCCGCGACCTGCTGCGCGAGGCGTTCTTCGCCACCCGCCGGCTGCGGGCCGAGCGCCGGCGCCAGCGCGGCCTTCGCGCTACTGAGGGCGTGCGGGGCCTCGGCAAGCTCCTGGTCGTCGCCCCCGACCAGGCGAGCGCCCAGAGCTACCACGCCATGCTCCAGGCCTGGATGCCCGAGGAGCAGGCGCGCCGCGACGTGCGCATCGCCACCTCGGCCGAGACCGACGCCCACGCCGCGCTCGCCGCCTTCCGGCTCACGCCCGAGCCCGCCGTGCTGGTGACGGTGGCGATGGCCTACGAGGGGCTCGACGCCCCGGAGGTCGCGGTGGTGGCGGCGCTGACCCACATCCGATCGCGGCCCTGGCTCGAGCAGATGATCGCCCGGGCGACGCGGGTCGATCCCCATGCGGGCGACTACGCCGACCAGCACGCCCTGGTCTTCCACCCCGACGATCCGCTCTTCGCGCAGTTCCGCGCCCGGATCGAGACTGAGCAGGCGACCGCGACGAGGCCCCGCAAGCGCCAGACGGGTGCGGCCTCGCCCGAGCCGCGGCCGCTGGCGCGCGAGACCGAGGACGGCATCGTGCCGCTGGAGAGCAACGCGCTCGGCCTGCGCTACGCCATGCTGCGGCCCGGCCCCTCCGTGGCGTTGGCGAGGCCCGAGGCCCGGGGAGAGGCGGGGCAGGCCGGCACCGACGCGAGCCCGGTCCCGCCCTCGCGGGTCGAGCGGGCCCTGCGCGCCCGGGTCGCCGCCATGGTGACGGCGCAGGCGGTCGAGGACGAGGCCGAGCTGCGGCTGCCCCGCGGCGCGTCCCTGGCCCACCGCTACAACGCGGTGCTCAAGCGCCTCTTCAACAACAAGAGCCGGGCGGCGATGACGGTGGAGGAACTGGAGGCGGCGCTCGCCTGGCTGGAGCGCAACCGGCTCCAGGACCACCTGCACCTGCTCGACGGCGATTCGCGCTACGCCTGGAGCGTGCGGCGGCGCTGGGCGGGGGCGGAAAGGCGGCCGGGCTGAGCCTGCTTGGCTTGGCTTGGCTTGGCTTGGCTCGGCGGACCAAATCGAAACCCGCCGCGTCATCCCGGGACCCTGACAGCGGGACCCGGGATGACGTCGAGATGGATTGCGCCGGTGGTCGTACCGGTCCCGGCCGTCCAGGTCGTGGGGGGCCTCAGCGCCCCGGGCCCACCACCTCCGGCACCTTGACCGGCACCGGCACCACCGGCGGGGTCACCGTGCCGGGCGGAATCGTGCCGGGCGGAATCGTGCCGACGGTGGCGATGCCGTTGCCGGCCTTCGGGGCCGCCGCGCCGTTCAGCGGGTTCGCGGCGAGCGGGCCCGTTGCCGCGGCGGGCTCGGGCTCGTGCGCGGGGCCGGCGGGGGCACGGCCGAGCAGGTCCGGCGGGGTCTGCCAGACGAAGGCGTCGAGGCGCCCGCTTACCGGCGAGATCGGGGCCCAGCGGTCGGTGACGAGGCCGTCGGCGCACCAGGCCGGGTCGCGCGGGGCGCGGGCGGCCCGGGCCTGCCACTCGCGGGCCTTGCCGGACTGGGCGCCGTGCTCGGCCTCCTCGATCTCGGCCATCAGCTCGTAGGCATGCGCGGTCGGCTGGTCGGCGACGAGCGGCGCCAGCACGTCGCGGGCGCGGGCGAACTCCCGGGCGTCGATCGCCGCCCGCGCGATGGCGAAGCGCGATTCCGGATGCCAGGACGAGATCCGGGCCAGGGTCTCGGCGCGGGCGAGCCGGTCGCGGCTCGAATCACCGGTGCGCAGGTCGAGATAGACCCGGGCGAGATCCGGATGCGGGTTGGCGCGCCAGGCCGCCTCGACCACCTTGGCGCCACGCTTGAGATCGCCGCGGCGGGCGAAGAGCCGCCCGGCGACGGCCGCTGCCGGCACGAGGTCGGGGGCAAGCTTCACCGCCTCCCGGGCCTGCTCGAGGGCACGCTCGGGGTCGCCCGCCTCGAGGTCGAGGGCGCTGGCGGTGAGCAGCACCGCGCGCTGGCGGCGCATCGCCGCCTTGTCGGAGAGGCCGAGGGCTGCGCGGCGCGAGACGGTGTCGAGGGCGCCAGACCAGTCGCGGTCAGCGCAATGGCTCTCCATCACCGCCTCGTTGGCCCAGGTCACGGTCGGGGCGAGGCGAGCGGCCTCGATCGCGTAGGCGCGGGCGGTGGTCTCGTCGTCCTGGCGCCGGGCCTCGACGAACAGGCCGCGCAGGCCGAGCACCCGGGTCTCGGGATCGTCGACCATGCGCAGGAAGGCGCGCTCGGCCCCGGCGCGGTCGCCGGAGATCTGGGCGGCCTGCGCGGTCAGCAGCAGGGCGAGCGGCTCGGGGCCGAGCAGGCGCTCGGCCTCGCCGGCGTGGCGGCGCGCCGCGATCGGATCGCCCGATCCCACCGCCACCATGCCGCGCGAGAGCGCGTTGTAGCCCCGGGCCTGGCGCCGGCGCCGGCTCGACAGGGTCAGCCGCTCGGGCAGGTTCAGGATGCCGCGGGCGAAGGCCCAGACGAAGCCGAGCACCACCGCCAGCACCATCACGCCGACGAGCGCGGCCGCGAGGCTGGTCGCCAGCTCGTAGCCGCCCCAGGTCACGGTGACCACGCCGGGCCGGTCGGCGAGCCAGACCGCCCCGTAGGCGGCGAGGGCGAGGAGAGCCAGGAAGGCGAGTGCGCGCCACATCGGTCCATCAACTCCAGAAAGCCGCGCTGCCGCACCGGGCGCGCGAGGGGGCGTCGGGGACGCCCCGGGATGTCACGGCGGCCGCCGTGGCGGCCGCGCCGGAAACGGAGTGCCGCGCCCCTTCAGGGTGGCCGCGGCCTCGGGGCCTCAGCGGGTCGCCGGACCCTGGAGCGCCGCGAAGGACGCGGCGAGCCGCGCCCGGGCGGCCTCGCCGGCCGCCGCGCGGGCCTTCAGGCGCTGGCCGAACTCCCCGGCCTGCTGGCGGGCCTGCTCCGGCAGGGCGTCGAAGGCCTGCGCCGCCTCCGCCACCGCGCCGCGGGACAGGGCGTCCTGGATCTTGGCGACGCCGGCCTCGGTCGGGTCGGCGGCGTTGCCCGGGGCCGGGGCCGCGCCCTCGCTCCCGACCTTGCGCACCGAGACGATCGACTCGGCCATGCTGCTCAGCCGGTCGGTGATGCTGCCGCGCTCGGCCACCGCCCGCTGGCGGGCGGCGAGCGCCGCCGCGTTCAGCTTGGCGGCGACGGGCTGGAAGCCCTGGGCCAGCGCCGCCGCGGTCGGCGCGCCGCTCTGGGCGAAGGGCTCCAGCGGCGCCAGCGCCCCGGCCTGGCCGGGATCGAGCTGCTTCAAGGTCGCGAGCGCATCGGCGTAGGGCGCGCCGGAGGCGAGCGCGCTGGCGATCCGGTCGGAGGCCACCACCCGGAGCGCCGCCTGGACGCTGCTCGCCTCGGCCCGTCCCTCCACCGCCTTGGCGAGGTCAGCGAGGCGCTGGTCGACGGCCTTGGCGCGGGCGTCGGACGATTGCTGGAGCGCGTCGAAGCGCTGGTCGGCGGCCTTGGCCCGGCCGTCGAGCGATCGGGCCAGCTCGTCGAGGCGCTGGCCCAGCGCCTTGTCGGCCTGCTCGTCGGCCGCCGCGCGGGTGCCGAGATCGGCCTGGAGCGCCTTCAGCCCCTTGTCGAGCCCGTCGAGGCGCCCGCGCAGGTCGGCGCCGTCGCCGCGGCCCTGGAGGGCCGTCACCGCCTGGGCGAGGCCGTCGACCCGCTGGCGCAGGCCCGCGTCGCCGCCGCCGGCCCGGCCCTGGAGGTCGGCGAGCTGCTTCTCGATGCCCTGGAGGCGGGCGGGGTCGATGCCGGCGCCCGGCGCCTGGCTCGCGGCGGTCGCCGGCTGCCCGGCGGGCTGACCGGTCGAAGGCTGGCCCTGGGCCGGGGCCGCCTCGGCCTTGCGCAGGGCCTCCTCGGCGCGCTGGCCCGCGGCCTTCGCCGCGGCGTCGGCGGCGCGCACCGCGTCGGGCAGCGGGCGCACGCTCGTCTCGAGCGAGGCGATGCGGCGGTCGAGGGCCTGGACGCTGTCGCGCGGCGCGAGGTCGGCCAGGCGCTGCTCAATCGGCACGGTGCCGACCGCATCGCTGCTCTCGGGCGTCGCGGGCTTCGGCAGGTTGATGCCGTAGCCTGGGCCGTAGGTGGTCACGCCGTAGAGGAGGCCGGCCCCGACCACGCCGCCGAGGAGCGAGGCGGCGAGCAGCGAGCCGAACCCGGCGCCGGACCGGGCTTGCGGCGCGGCGGCGGCCGGGATGGCGCTCGTCGTCCGGGCGGCCTCGGGCTTCGACGCGTCCTTCGCCGTCGTGCCGCTGCCGGTGCTCTGCGGGCCGGTGCTCTGCGGGCCGGTCTTCGGCACCGCCGAGAGCGTCGCGCCGGCCGGGCTCGCCGGATTGGGGCGCGAGCCCGCGGAAGCGGCTCCCGTCGTCGCGCCGGTGCCGGCGGCGGGCGACTTGGTGTCGAGGGGCTTTGAATCGAGAGGCTTGGCGTCCAGGGGCTTGCCCGCCTCCGGCGCCTTGCCGACGGGAAGGCCGGTCACCGGTGCGCCGGGCTTGGTATCGCCCGGCTTCGCATCACCCGGCTTGGCATCCCCGACCTTGAGCGGGCCGCTGCCCGGACCCGTGACCACGGCGCCGGTCGCAGGCTTCGGGGTCCCGCTGGGGGAGGACGGCGTCGCGGAGGCGGCCGAAGCGGGGCCGGTCGCGGCGGCCGGCGTGCCGGGCTTGACGTCCCCCGGCTTGTTATCGGCAAGCTTGGCGGCCTCGCCCGGCTTCGGGGGCGTGGTTCCGGTCGCACCGGCGATGGGCGTCGTGGCCCCGGCGGGCGTGCCGCCGGCCGGCTTCGCCGCCGAGGCGCCGAGCGGCGAGGCGGTACCCGACGCCGCGCCGGCTGGGCCAGGCTTCGGCGCGTCGGCCGGCTTCGACGCATCGGCCGGCTTGGGCGGCTCGCCGGGCTTTCCGGTCGCGGTAACGGACGTGGTCGTGACGGGCTTCGCCGCGTCGGCTTTGACGGCGTCCGTCTTGGCCGCGTCCTTGGCCGCCTCGGCCGGCTTCGCAGCCTCGGTCTTCACGGGCTCAACCTTGCCCGCCTCAGCCTTCCCCGGCTCGGACTTCCCCGGCTCGGTCTTGGGCGCGTCGGGCACGCGGGTGGCCTTCAGGTCGATGATCGGCCCATCCGCCGGGTTGCCGCCGCGCCCGCCGGGACGGTTGCGCGAATCCTTCTGGTCCTTGTCGGATGGGGTCACGGCCGAAGATCCTCACCTGTGGGTCCGAGCCGGGGCGCGCCGGACGGCGGCCTGATCGGCGCGGTGTGAGCGCGGCCGCGGGGCAGGATCCCGCCCGGGCCGCGCATGGGTTGATCGTCCCTTAGCATCGCTCCCGGCCCGGGCGAAGGGCCGGCGACGCCTCTGCGTCACTGTCCGATGGATTGGCACGCAGGCCGGCCAGCAGGGCATCCTCGTCCGGCCGCGTCGCGACGACATGGGACAGGATCCCGGCCGCGACCAGGGGCGCGGCCACGTCCGCCGACAGGCAATGATGCGCCACGCGAAAAAACGCCGCCTCGCGCCCCGCCGCCCGGGCGAGCCCGAGCGCCGTCGCGGCGCTGCGCCGGGAATAGTGCAGGGCCGCGTCGAGGCCGTCATGGCTCAGCGCCTCCGCCACCGGCTCCGGCAGGGCCGGCAGCGGCCGGGCGGCGTAGGCGACGAAGACCGTGAGCCGGTAGCCTCGGGCGGCCAGCGTGGCGCCCGGCTCGTCCTTGCGCTCGCGCCCGGCGGCGTGGAGGAGGCGCGCGCCTCGCGGCAGCGACCGGCCGATCAGCTCGGCGAGGGCGAGCGCGTCCCCCCCGGCCTCGTGGACGGCGCCGAACCCCGCCGCCCGCGCGGCGTCGGCGGTGCGGGCCCCGACGCAGTAGGCCGGCAGCGCCGCCAGAGGAGAGCCGGCGACGGCCGGCACGGCGCTCGCGCTGGTCAGGACCAGGGCGTCGAACGGGCCCTCCGGGGCCGGCGCGCCGCTCGGCGCGAGGTCGAGGACGGGGGCGAGGAGCGGCCGGTGGCCGAGGGCCGCGAGGCGCGCGGCGGTGCGCGCGCCGGCCGGCAGCGGCCGCGCGACCCAGACCCGGAGGGCGGTCCCGCACGCCGTCGCCGGCGTCACGCCCCCTCCCCTCATGCGCCCTCCCTCATGCATCCGACCCCGTGTGAAACCGACCACTGTGAAACCGACCACTTGGCCGACCCCGAGGCGACGGGTTATCTGGAGGGCACCTTACCGGCCGCCGCGCGGCGTGCCAGCCCCCTCGCGAGACCATGCCCCCACCATGAACGTCCTCGGGATCGAGACCACCTGCGACGAGACCGCGGCCGCGATCGTGACGGTGGAGGAAGACGGGCGCGGCGCGATCCGTTCCAACGAGGTGCTGAGCCAGATCGCCGAGCACGCCGCCTATGGCGGGGTGGTGCCGGAGATCGCCGCCCGCGCCCATGTCGAGGTGCTGGACCGGCTCGTCGCCCGGGCGCTCGACACCGCCGGCATGCGGCTGTCCGACCTCGACGGCATCGCGGTCGCGGCCGGGCCGGGGCTGATCGGCGGCGTGCTGGTCGGGCTCGTCACCGGCAAGACCCTGGCTCTCGTCGCGCGCAAGCCGCTCGTCGCCGTCAACCACCTCGAGGCCCACGCCCTCACCGCCCGGCTCACCGACGGCCTCGCCTTCCCCTACCTGCTGCTCCTCGCCTCCGGCGGCCACACCCAGCTCGTGGCGGTCAAGGGCGTCGGCGAATACGTGCGCCTCGGCGGCACCATCGACGACGCCATCGGCGAGGCCTTCGACAAGGTCGCGAAGCTCTTGGGGCTCGCCTATCCGGGCGGACCGGAAGTCGAGCGTGCCGCCGAGAGCGGCAATCCGGAGCGCTTCGCCCTGCCGCGGCCGATGCTCGGCCGGCGCGAGCCGAATTTTTCCCTGTCGGGCCTCAAGACCGCGCTCAGGATCGAGGCCGAGCGCATCGCCCCCCTCACCAACCAGGACGTCGCCGACCTCTGCGCCAGCTTCCAGGCGGCGGTGGTCGACGTGGTGGTCGACCGGGTGCGGGTGGCGTTGCGCGATTTCAGTGCCGTCGCCGGCCATCCGACCGCGCTCGTGGCGGCCGGCGGCGTCGCGGCGAACGGCGCCCTGCGCCGCGCCCTCGCCCACCAGGCCGGCGAGGCCGGGCTGCCCCTCGTCGCCCCGCCCCTGCCGCTCTGCGGCGACAACGGCGCGATGATCGCCTGGGCCGGCATCGAGCGCCTGCGCCTCGGCCTCACCGACGACATCACCGCGCCGGCCCGGCCGCGCTGGCCCTTCGCGCAAGCCAAGGACCTTGCCAAGGATCCGGACAAGGATCCGGCCAAGTCCGAGACCGCAGCCGGATGACCCCCGCGGAGGCCGAGGCGCAGCAGCGCCGCTGGCGGGCCCTGGTCGACGAGCGCCTGCCCGAGGCGGCGGCCGCGCATCCCGACTGGCCGGTCTCGCGCAACCACTGCTTCGCCCGCATCCTGCTCGACAATGCCTGCGGCGGGCCCTGGCGCGAGAGCGTCGCCCCGCCGGCCTGGGCCAACATGCCGCCCGAGCGCCTGGGCGTCGCCCTCGGCCTCGGCGAGGCGGTGCTGGCCGGCCGCCAGGACCTCGCGGTGCTCAACCACCGCTCGCTGCTGTGGCGGCGCAAGGTCCGGCCGCCGCCGCCGCCCGCGCGCCTGCCCGGCGACGGGTTCTCCTTGCGGCGCTGGCAGCTCGCCGACGACGAGCCCTTCGCGGCGCTCTGCGCCGACCCGGAGGTGATGCGGTTCTTCCCCGCACCCAAGACCGCCCGCGAGAGCCAGGCCGAGGCCCGGGCGCTCGCCCGGCGCTTCGACGAGGACGGGTTCGGCCCCTGGGTGGTCGAGGCGCCGGAGGGCTTCGTCGGCTTCGTCGGCTGCTGGCGCCCGGCCCGGCCGCTGCCCCTCGGGCCGCTGATCGGCCAGGAATCCGGCCTCGACGCGACGGGCCTCGTCGAGATCGGCTGGCGCCTCGCCTGGCCCGCCTGGGGCCGGGGCTTTGCCGTGCGCGGCGCCCGCCTGGCGCTCGCCGACGTCTTTTCCCGCTGCGCGCTTGCCCAGGTCGTGGCCTACACCGCCGACGTGAACGCGCCCTCGCGCCGGGTGATGGAACGCCTCGGCATGAGCGAGGTCGGCGGGTTCGCCCATCCGGGCCTGCCGGAGGGCCACGAGCTCCGGCCGCACCGGCTGTACCGGTTGACGGCGGCGGAGTTCTTCGGCGGTGGCGGGGCGGGCGACGCTGGCCTAGGATGAGGCTCGCTCGCGACGCTCTCGCAGGTCCCGGTTCTCGACCCGTCTCGCGGGCGCCGGGCGCCATTCCGCCGGGGCGGATGATCGGGAAGCCTGGAAGGCCCGCCATGTCCCAGTCGAAGCCGTCGAGACCGCTCCGCCGGGCAGACCCCGGTCCGGGCCAGCGCCGCATCGAGATCCTCGTGCCGGATGTGCGCGCACCGGCCTTCCGGCACGAAGCACAGCGGCAGGCGGCGGCGGTCGCCGCCAGCCGGCAGGCGCGGGACGACCAGGATTTCATCGATGCCGTTTCTGCCGATCCGGAACACTGATCGGCACCGCCATGACGCGTGGAGACATCTGGACCGTCTCGGGCGGCAAGGACTACGCCGGCAAGCCGCGCCCTGCCGTCATCCTCCAGGATGATGCCTTCGCGGCAACCGATTCCGTCACGATCTGCGCCTTCACGACAGACTCCACGGATGCACCCTTGTTCCGGCTTCCGATTACTCCGAACCACGGCAACGGCCTGCGGGCGCCCTGCCGACTGATGGTTGACAAGATCACGACCGTGCCCCGGCACAAGATCGGGAACCTGGTGGGCCGCCTGGATCCGTCCGACATGAAGCGGCTCGACGAGGCTGTGCTGGTCTTTCTCGGTCTCGCCGGCGCTCTGCCGAGCGGCGGCCCCGTTCACGTCCGTAGTGGCCGGGCATCATGACCGCCACCGGCCCGATCGCGGTCCTGGGCGGCGGCGCCTGGGGCACCGCCCTCGCCAACGCCGCCGCCGCGGCGGCGGAGCGGCCTGTGATCTTGTGGATGCGCGACGCCGCAGGCGCCGCCGCCATGGCCCGCTCGCGCGAGAATGCCCGCCACCTTCCGGGCGTGCCCTTGCATCCGGGGGTGCGCCCGACCGCGTCGGCGGCGGACCTCGCCGCCGCCGGGGCGGTGCTGGTGGTGACGCCGGCGCAGACGCTCCGGGGCGTGCTCGGCGCCTTGCGCCCGCACCTGAAGCCGGACGCCGCGCTCGTCCTGTGCGCCAAGGGCATCGAGCGCGGCACCAACGCCTTCCTGACCGACGTCGCCGCCGAGTCGGCGCCGGAGGCCCCGATCGCGGTCCTGTCGGGCCCGAGCTTCGCGGCCGACGTCGCCCGCGGGCTGCCGACCGCGGTGACGCTGGCGAGCCGAGACGCGGACCTCGCGGCAGGGCTCGCCGCCGCTCTCTCCGGGCCGAGCTTCCGGGTCTATCACGGCAGCGACCCGCGCGGGGTCGAGATCGGCGGGGCGGCCAAGAACGTGCTCGCCATCGCCTGCGGGGCGGCGATCGGCCGGGGCCTCGGCGAGAGCGCGCGGGCGGCGCTGGTCGCCCGCAGCTTCGCCGAGCTGATGCGGTTCGCCCGCGCCTGGGACGCCCGGCCCGAGACCCTGATGGGGCTCTCCGGCCTCGGCGATCTCGTGCTCAGCGCCGCCTCGCCGCAATCGCGCAACTTCGCCTTCGGCGAGCGGCTGGGGCGGGGCGCGAGCCCGGAGGAGGCCGCCGGCGGCAAGCTCGCCGAAGGGGCCCTCACCGCGCAGGGGCTGGTGGCGCTGGCCCGCGAGCGGGGGGTCGAGATGCCGGTGGCCGAGGCGGTGGCGGGGCTGCTCTCAGGGACGCTCGGCCTCGACGCCGCGATCGCCGACCTGCTCAGCCGGCCCCTACGCGCCGAGGCCTGAGCCGGCCGGACCCGGAGGCCGTCAGAACAGCCCCTCGATCCGTCCTTCCGCGTCGAGGTGGATGCCTTCCGCCGCCGGGACCTTCGGCAGGCCCGGCATGGTCATGATCTCCCCGCAGATCGCCACGACGAAGCCGGCCCCGGCCGAGAGGCGCACGTCGCGCACCGCCACCACGTGGCCGCTCGGCGCGCCCATCAGGGTCGGGTCGGTGGAGAACGAGTACTGGGTCTTGGCCATGCAGACCGGAAGGTGGCCGTGCCCGGCCTGCTCGAACGCCGCGAGCTTGGCGGCCGCCTTCGATTCCACCTGGATGTCGGCGGCGCCGTAGAGCGTCTGCGCCACCGCGCGGATCTTGTCTTCCAGCGGCATCGCGTCCGGGTAGGCGAAGCGCGGGGCGGTGGCCGGGCCGGCATCGGCGAGGCCCGCGACCGCGTGGGCCAGGCCCTCGGCCCCGGCGCCGCCCTCGGCCCAGTGCCGGCAGGTGATCGCCTCGACGTCGAGGCGGTCGCGGCACAGAGCCTTGAGGGCGGCGTGCTCGGCCTCGGTGTCGGCGTGGAAGTGGTTGACCGCGACCACCACCGGCGCGCCGAAGCGGCGCACGTTCTCGACGTGGCGGGCGAGGTTGGCAAATCCCCGCTCCAGGGCCGCGACGTTCTCGGCGCCGAGATCCGACTTCGCCACGCCGCCATGCATCTTGAGGGCGCGCACGGTCGCGACGATCACCACCGCCGAGGGGCGTAAAGCCGCCTGCCGGCACTTGATGTCGAAGAATTTTTCCGCCCCGAGATCGGCGCCGAAGCCGGCCTCGGTCACCACGTAGTCGCCGAGCCTGAGGCCCGCCCGGGTCGCGATCACCGAGTTGCAGCCATGCGCGATGTTGGCGAAGGGCCCGCCATGGATCAGCGCCGGGCTGCCCTCGAGGGTCTGGACGAGATTCGGCTGCAGCGCGTCCTTCAGCAGCACTGTCATCGCGCCGGTGGCCTTGAGGTCGGCGAGCGTCACGGGCTTTCGGTCGCGGGTCTCCGCCACCACGATCCGGCCGAGGCGGGCCTCGAGGTCGGCGAGGTCGCGGGCGAGGCAGAACACCGCCATCACCTCGGAGGCGACAGTGATGTCGAACCCGTCCTCGCGGGGAAAGCCGTTGGCGACGCCGCCGAGGCTCTGGGTGATGCTGCGCAACGCCCGGTCGTTCATGTCGACGACGCGCCGGAACGCCACCCGGCGCAGGTCGATGCCGAGCGGGTTGCCCCAGTAGACGTGGTTGTCGATCAGGGCCGCCGCGAGGCTGTGGGCCGAGGTGATGGCGTGGAAATCGCCGGTGAAGTGGAGGTTGATCGCCTCCATCGGCACCACCTGCGCCTTGCCGCCGCCGGCCGCCCCGCCCTTCTGGCCGAAGCAGGGCCCGAGCGAGGGCTCGCGCAGGCAGATCACGGTCTTGCGGCCGATGCGGTTGAGGGCGTCGCCGAGGCCGACCGTGGTGGTGGTCTTGCCCTCGCCCGCCGGGGTCGGGCTGATCGCCGTCACCAGGATCAGCTTGCCCTCTGCCCGCGATTCGAGGCTCCGGATGTGGGCGTGGTCGATCTTGGCGATATGCCGGCCGTAGGGGTGCAGGGCCTCGTCCGGGATGCCGATCCGCCCGGCAATCGCGGTGATCGGCTGCAAGGTGGCCGCGCGGGCGATCTCGATGTCGGTCGGCATTGGGTCCCGATCGTTGTTCTGGAGCCGGTGCGGCTTGGCGTGAGGGATTTTTGGCGTCAGGGATTCTAGGCGCAGGCCGCCCTGGTCGAAAAGATCAATTCGCTTGAGCAGGATGCCCAGAAAAATTGGAAGCCCCCCGCGCGGGTTGCAAACAGGATCGACGTCCCGCCGGGGGCGGTCGCGAGCGGCGTTAGGCATACCGGCAGATCGCGCCCGCTCCGTCGCCAAACGCTTCACCATTGCCGCCGAGAGTGGGTCGGTCGTCGGGGCGAGCGGGGGAACGGGATGGCCTTCTGGATGCGGGCCGGGCTGGTGATCGGCGCGATCTACTACCTGTCGCCGTTGCGTTTCGGCGAGGCGCCCGCTCCCGCCCGGACGGCCCCGACGCTCGGCGAGTTCGCCGGGCCGGTCCTCGAGGCGATGCAAGGCGAGATGCGCGCGCGGGTGGTCGAGGCCACGGTAGCCGAAGCCGGGCGCGCCCTCGGGGCGGGCCTGCGGAGCGCGATCCCGGAGGCGGGCCGGCCGCCCTCCCGCGACACCCTGACGGCCCACGACCGGCAGCCCCCCTGGCGCGGGGCCGCCGAGCGGGAGGCCCGTTGAGGCGCTCGTGCGGCCCGAGACGAGCGGACAAGATTCCTTCGATCCGGTTCTTTACTAGGTAAATTACTAGACCAAACGACCTAGGCCTTGCCACGAATAGCAAGCGGAACTTTGGCCGGTCCGCTTGGTTTCCGAGTCGTGAATAGAACAGGCAATCATCGCCATTGCTGTGCGGCCCCTGGGCCGTCGACGGAGCGAGGCGGGGATTCCGTCGTCTTCCGTCATCGCAACACCTCGAGTCCGATCCGCCGTGCCGCGCTACTTCTTCGACATCATGGACTCGACCCAGAGCGTGCCGGACGAGGCCGGGCTCGATTGCCGTGACCTCGGCGAGGCGCATAGCCAGGCGCGGACCCTGATCGCCGACGCGATGACCGGCCCGGAAACCACGCGGATCGACTGGCGCGCCTGGCGCGTCGAGGTGCGCAACGAGGCGCACGACCTGGTCTTTACCGTGCCGTTCCCGCCGCGCCGCGACTGACACCCCGCGGCGCGCCGTCGTTTCCGTGCGGCCTGTCCCCAGGCCGGATCGCCTTCCGGGCGGGCAGGGACTAACATCCTAGCGTCTCGTCCCTATACTCAATGGGAGTTCTATGGGTCCGGCTGCCCCTGGCGGCGGGACGCGACGGGCCGGAGCGCGTCCGGCCGCGCCGGGAAGGCAATTCGATGTCCGAGACCGAGGAGGAGGTTCCGGCCGACCGCGTGGTCGAGACCCTGGAGGTCGTGCTGCACGCGCCGCCCTTCCTGCGCTCGCCGAAGCTCGCGCGCTTCCTGCGCTTCGTCGTGGAGGAGGAACTGGCCGGGCGCGGCGCGACGATCAAGGCCTACACCATCGCCACCCAGGCCCTCGGCCGCAACCCCGACTTCGACCCGAGCCTCGATCCCAGCGTGCGCGTCGAGGCCGGGCGCCTGCGGCGGGCGCTCGACGACGCCTATGCCCAGCACGCCGCGGGGCTCGACGTGCGCATCACCGTCCCGGTCGGCGGCTACCGGCCCCGGTTCGGCCTCACGGGAGGGGCTGTGTCCGTCCCGGAGGATCCTGCCGTCCCGGAGGATCCCGCCCCGGAGGCACCGGCCGCGCCGCAGCCCGGGGCGGCGCCTTTGCCGGCGGTGCCGGAGGGGCCGCGGCCGGCGGTAGCCGGGTTCAGCCCCCGCGCCCAGGCGGCGGTGATCGCCCTGCTCGCCGGCATCCTGCTGGTGCTGTGCATCGATCTCGGGCTGACCGTGAGCGCGCGCCTCGCCGCCGGCTCCGCGGTCCCGCGCGATATCGCCGTCCGGGGCCGATGACGCCGGGCTCCGCGACGCTCAGGTCCAGCGCGTCGCGAAGCGGGCGAGGTCGGCCGCATTGCCGAAGGCGACGACGCCCAGGGTACGGGTCTCCTCCGGCAGCCCGGGGAACGGCGCGTAGGTCAGCGCGCGCCGGCTGAACGCGGTGCTCGGCGCCTCGCGGGCGGCCCAGTCCCGCACCTCCGGCGCGAGCGCGCCGGGATCGCCCGGCACGACGAGCCCCGACCGCTCGCGCAGCGCCAGGACGTAGGGGCCGAGATCCGGGTGCTGCTCGTGCAGGACCTTGACGATGTCGATCATCGCTGGAGCGATCTCGAAGAAGGGGTGCCCTCGAGCGTCAGAAGCTCTGCGGCTCGTTGATCTGCACCACCGGCTGGCCCTTGAAGAAGTTCGGGATGTCCCCGAAGATCTCCTTGCCATGCGCCGCACCGGCCTTCTTGAAGTCGTCGAGGGAGCGGAAGGTGAGCAGCGCGATCACCTGGAACGGCGCCGGGCCGCCGTCGGGCGTGCCGCTCGCCGTGACCACCTCGGTCTTCTCCAGGCCCATCGACGACCAGCGCTCTTGCGCCAGCGGAATGTGGTGCTTGAGATAGTAGGCGAGGTCGAAGGGCTGGGCGTCGGCGCCGCCCGGATACATCACGCTGACCACGATCATGGCGTTCCCGTCGCTCCCGGATGCGGGACCCGTTCCCGGTCCCTGACGGCCAGAGAGCACCCTTTGCCGGCCCGGCGCAAGCGCGCCGGACCTGCCCAAAGGTCGGTCACCCCAACCTGGTCATCCCCACAGCGCCGGCTCGGGCGGATGGACCACGCTGCCCTCGAACCTCAGCCCCGGCTCGCGGTCGCGGGCCAGCAGCAGCGGGCCGTCGAGGTCGACGAAGTCGGCGAGGCCCGAGAGCAGCATCGCCGGCGCCATGGCGAGCGAGGTGCCGAGCATGCAGCCGACCATGATCGACAGCCCGCGCGCCTTCGCGTCCTGTGCCAGCCGCAGCGCCTCGGTGAGGCCGCCGGCCTTGTCGAGCTTGATGTTGATCGCGTCGTAGCGGTCCTTGAGCGCGTCGAGGTCGACGTCGCCGTGCAGGCTCTCGTCGGCGCAGATCGGGATCGGGCGGTCGATCCGGGCGAGTAGCCCGTCGTCGCCCGCCGGCAGGGGCTGCTCGATCAGCTCGACGCCGGCCGCCGCGCAGGCCGCGAGGTTGGCCTCGATCGTCTCGGGCGACCACGCCTCGTTGGCATCGACCACGAGGCGCGAATGTGGGGCGCCCCGGCGCACCGCGGCGATCCGCTCGGGGTCGCCCGCGCCGCCGAGCTTCACCTTCAGCAGCGGTCGGGCCGCCGCCACGTGGGCGGCCGCCGCCATCTCCTCCGGGCTGCCGAGGCTCAGCGTGTAGCAGGTCGTCACCGGAGCGGGCGCCGGGATCCCGGCCAGGTCATGGGCGGACCGGCCGGCGCGCTTGGCCTCGAAATCCCACAGGGCGCAGTCGAGGGCGTTGCGGGCGGCGCCCGCCGGCATCCGGCCGGCGAGGTCCCGGCGGGTGAGGCCGGCGGCGAGCGCCTCGGCCTGCCGGGTGATCAGGTCGCGCACGCCCTCCACGGTCTCGCCGTAGCGGGCATAGGGCACGCACTCGCCCCGGCCGGTGGCGGTGCCGTCGGTGATCGTGGCGGTCACCACCACGGCCTCCGTCCGGCTGCCGCGCGAGATGGTGAAGGTGCCGGCGATCGGCCAGCTTTCGATGGCGGTCGCGAGCCGGATCACGCCGGGAACTCCGAGACCAGGCGGTCGACCAGCCCCTCGACGCCGAACCGCACCGGGTCGGTCGCGGGCAGGCCGTGCGCGGCGGCGAGTTCGTCCAGGAGCGCGCGCGCCTCCCCTTCCTCCAGGGCCTGGGTGTTGACCGCGATGCCGGTCGGCCGGATGTCCGGGTTGGTGAGCCGGCCGAGCTGCACCGTGAGGTCGATCACCTCCTGGATGCTCGGCAGCGGATGCTTGACCCCGCGCATCGTCGTGCGGGTCGGCTCGTGGCAGACCACGAAGGCGTCGGCCTGCGCCCCGTGCAGCAGGCCGAGGCTGACGCCGGCGAAGCTCGGGTGGAACAGCGAGCCCTGGCCCTCGATCAGGTCCCAGTGCTGCGGGTCGGCCGCCGGCGCGATCCACTCGACGGCGCCGGAGATGAAGTCGGCGACCACCGCGTCGATGGCGACGCCGCGGCCGGAGATGAACACCCCGGTCTGGCCGGTGGCGCGGAAATCGGCGTCGAGGCCGCGGTCGCGCATGCCCTTCTCGAGCGCCAGCACGGTGTACTTCTTGCCGACCGAGCAGTCGGTGCCGACGGTCAAGAGCCGCCGGCCCGGACGCCGCGTGCCCTTGCCGGTGTCGAAGCGCTGGTCGGAATGGCGCACGTCGTGGAGCTGGCGCCCGTGGCGGGAGGCGGCCTCGGCGATCTCCGGCACCGAGCCGAGGCGGGTGTGCAGCCCGCTCGCCACGTCGAGCCCGGCCTCCAGCGCGGCGACGATGCTGGCGACCCAGTGCGGCGGCAGGACGCCGCCGGCATTGACCACGCCGACGATCAGCGTGCGGGCGCCCCTGGCGACGCCCTCCTCGATCGTCAGGTCCGGGATGCCGAGATCGGCGGCGCAGCCGGGCAGGCGCAGCTGCCCGACGCACCAGTCCGGCCGCCAGTCGACGATGCCGTAGGCGGTCTTGGCGGCGAGCCGGTCGGGCACGTCGCCGAGGAACATCAGGTAGGGCGTGGCGATCTGCATCGGTCTCGTCGGTCCGTCGTCGCGGGGGCGTCACGGGTGCCGGGCAAGAGTCGAGCCGCAAAGGCCGTCATCCTCGGCGCCGGCACCTTCGCGCGGGCGGCCCCGGGGTGCAACAGGCCTGCCGCGAGGGACTGCCCGGCCGGCAAGGCCGCCTCCGGACGGCCGCGGTTGGCCCGCGCCTTGCCAGGGGCGGGCCGGGCACGACCTCCCGGTCCTGCGCAATCGGGCTCCGTCCGGCCGCCGCACTCTTCCCCGATCCTCGGCCGACCCGGCCCTTGACGCCAACAACGCCGTGACGGACTAGGTCATTGCCCAAAAGGAGAGCACGAATGCGTTTGAGAAGCCTGCTTCCCGTCCTGCTCGCCGGCCTGGCGGCCTCCGCCGGGACCGCCTCGGCCCAGGACCTCACCGGGACGCTGAAGAAGATCAAGGAGACCGGGCAGATCACGCTGGGCTACCGCGATTCGTCGGTGCCGTTCTCCTACCTCGACAACAACCAGAAGCCGGTCGGCTTCGCGATGGACATCTGCTACAAGATCGTCGACGCGGTGAAGTCCGAGCTGAAGCTCGACAAGCTCGAGGTCAAGCTCAACCCGGTGACCTCGGCGACGCGCATCCCGCTGATCGCCAACGGCACCGTCGACCTCGAATGCGGCTCGACCACCAACAACGTCGACCGGCAGAAGCAGGTCGCGTTCACCAACACCCACTTCCTCACCGCCAACCGCTTCGTCACCAAGAAGACGAGCGGCCTGACGAAGTTCGAGGACCTGAAGGGCAAGACCGTCGTGTCGACCTCGGGCACCACGAACATCAAGCAGATCAACGAGTACAACGCCGAGAAGAAGCTCGGCATCACGATCCTGCCGGCCAAGGACCACGCCGAGGCGTTCCTGATGGTCGAGACCGGACGTGCCGCCGCCTTCGTGATGGACGACGTCCTGCTCGCCTCGCTGGCCGCCTCCTCCAAGGAGCCGACCGCCTACGTGATCTCGACGGACGCCCTGTCGAAGCCCGAGCCCTACGGCATCATGCTGCGCAAGGACGACGCAGCCTTCAAGAAGGTCACGGACGCCGCCACCGCCGCCTTCTACAAGAGCCCCGAGGCCAAGGCGGCCTACGACAAGTGGTTCATGAAGCCGATCCCGCCGCGGGACATCAACCTGAACCTGCCCATGAGCGAGGCGCTGCAGCAGGCCTTCGCCAAGCCGAGCGACAGCCCGGACCCGGCCGCCTACTGACCTGACGAGCGGGCGCCGCCCTCGTCCGGGCGGCGCCTCCCGCGGACCTTCGCGTCCCTCGGCACTTTTTCCCTGTGCCCGCGCCCGCGCCCGGCCTCGCCGGGGCGGGAAAACCGTATACCATCGGCGCCGAGACCGCATCCAACACGCCGAACGCACCCGGAAGACAGGGCATGAACTACAACTGGAACTGGGGCATCTTCTTCGAGGCGTCGCCCGAGGGGACCGGCACCTACGCCGACATGCTGCTGTCGGGCCTGGTCTGGACCATCGTCACGGCGCTCTGCGCCTGGGTCATCGCCTTCGCGGTCGGCTCGGTCGTCGGCGTGCTGCGCACCCTGCCGAGCCGCGGCGCGCAGGCCGTCGGCAATTCCTACGTCGAGCTGTTCCGCAACATCCCGCTCCTCGTGCAGATGTTCCTGTGGTTCTTCGTCCTGCCCGAGGTGCTGCCGGAATCCTGGGGCACCTGGCTGAAGCAGCTGCCGAACGCGCCGTTCTACACCGCCGTCGTGTGCCTCGGCTTCTTCACCGCCTCGCGCGTCGCCGAGCAGGTGCGGGCCGGCATCCAGGCCCTGCCGCGGGGCCAACGCATGGCCGGCACGGCGCTCGGGCTCACCACCGCCCAGACCTACCGCTACGTGCTCCTGCCCAACGCCTACCGCATCATCCTGCCGCCGCTGACCTCCGAGTTCCTCAACAACCTGAAGAACACGTCGGTGGCGCTGACCATCGGCCTCCTGGAGCTGACCGCCCGGGCCCGTGCGATGCAGGAATTCTCGTTCCAGGTCTTCGAGGCCTTCACCGCCGCGACGATCATCTACATCATCATCAACCTGCTGGTGGTGACCGCCGCCGGGCTGATCGAGCGCCGCGTCGCGGTGCCGGGCCGCTGAACCCCTCCAGCTCGGGCAAGATCCTGCGATGTTCTCGAATTTCGATTTCAGCGTCATCCTCAATTCCTGGCGCTACCTGTTCTTCGACGGGATGACCTTCACGCTGACGCTGACCGCGCTCGCGGCAATCGGCGGCGTGGTCCTCGGCACGCTGATCGCCATGATGCGGCTGTCGGGCCTGCCGGTGCTGCCGCAGGTCGCCAAGGCCTACGTCAACTTCATGCGCTCGTTGCCGCTGGTGCTGGTGATCTTCTGGTTCTACTTCCTGGTGCCGTATATCGGGCAGTGGATCATCGGGTCCGAGCGGCCGATCCAGGTCGGCGCCTTCTCGTCCTCGCTCATCACCTTCACGCTGTTCGAGGCGGCCTACTTCTCCGAGATCATGCGGGCGGGCATCCAGTCGATCCCGAAGGGACAGGCGGCGGCGGCCTCGGCGCTCGGCCTGACCTACTGGCAGTCGATGGGCAACGTCATCCTGCCCCAGGCCTTCCGCAACATGCTGCCGGTGCTGCTGACCCAGACCATCGTGCTGTTCCAGGACACCTCGCTGGTCTACGTCCTGTCCATCACCGACTTCCTCGGCGCCGCGTCCAAGGTGGCGCAGCGCGACGGCCGCCTCGTCGAGATGTACCTGTTCGCGGCGGTGGTCTACTTCGCCGTGTGCTTCATCGCCTCGCTCCTGGTGCGCCGCCTGCAGCGCCGGGTCGCCATCATCCGATAGGGTTTGCCGCCATGACCTCCTCCGCGATGCCGCCCGTCAGCCCCGTTCCGGAGCCGCAGGCCGCGTCCGACGCGGCGCCCGGTACCGGCCCCGTCGGCACCCTGCTCACCGAGCGGCCGCCCGTGACGGCGACCACCGGGCCGATGATCGCCATCGACAACGTGTCGAAATGGTACGGCGACTTCCAGGTGCTGACGAACTGCACCACCTCCGTCACCAAGGGCGAGGTCGTGGTGGTCTGCGGCCCGTCGGGCTCCGGCAAGTCGACGCTCATCAAGTGCGTCAACGCCCTCGAGCCGTTCCAGAAGGGCCAGATCACCGTCGACGGCACCAAGATCGCCGACAAGAAGACCAACCTGCCCAAGCTCCGCTCTCGGGTCGGCATGGTGTTCCAGCACTTCGAGCTGTTTCCGCACCTGTCGATCACCGACAACCTGAACCTCGCCCAGCGCAAGGTGCTCGGTCGCAGCAAGGACGAGGCGCAGGCCAAGGGCCTGGCGCTGCTGGAGCGGGTCGGCCTCAAGGCCCACGCCCACAAGTATCCGGGCCAGCTCTCCGGCGGCCAGCAGCAGCGCGTGGCCATCGCCCGGGCGCTCGCCATGAACCCGATCGTGATGCTGTTCGACGAGCCGACCTCCGCGCTGGACCCCGAGATGGTCGGCGAGGTGCTGGACGTGATGGTCGAGCTCGCCCGCGAGGGCATGACCATGATGGTCGTGACCCACGAGATGGGCTTTGCCCGCAAGGTCGCGAACCGCGTAATCTTCATGGACAAGGGCGAGATCGTCGAGGACGCGCAGAAGGAGGACTTCTTCGGCAGCCCCCGCAGCGAGCGCGCCCAGACCTTCCTGTCGCGAATCCTGTCGCACTGACGGGCCGCGGGCCCTGCGCCGTCTGCGCCCGCCGCTCACGCGGTGAAGCGCTGGACGGCCCCTCCCCTTCCGCGGGCAGGACGATCGCGTGTGAAATACCCGTGATTTGACCTGCCCCCGACTGTGTGTTCGGGCAGCAGCCCTTCCGACCAGGGGGACTGCATTCCTTACCCGCCAGGGACCCGGTCGAGCGCGGTCCCTGGCGGCACTGCCGTCTCGGTCCCGGCACCCGACGAGACCGTGAAGGCGACCTTCATCGCTGGCGGCCAGAACCGGACGCTGACGAAACGGATGTTCACCACGCTACGCGAACGAGATCGACCCCGCCCACCGCCGCCTTGCTGAGCGTCGTAGTGGGGAAAGCGAGCCTCGCTGCGCGTCGGTCTCCATGGTGAGGGACCGGACAAACAGGGAAATTTGGCGGAGAAGAGTGCCTGAACGTAGCGAAGCCCGCCAGGCGTCAGCCGGGCGGGCTTCGTTCGTGAGGGTCGTGTCGAGGGAATGTGACGTGCTTGGCAGGTCTGGCGGTGACCGACTCTCCCGTGTCTTGAGACACAGTACCATAGGCGCTGGGGCGGTTAACGGCCGAGTTCGAGATGGGATCGGGTTCTGATCACCCCGCTCAGACCACCAGACCGGCCAAGCACGTTCGTCCGGCAAGCATGCTGACCGGCAGCCGCTATCGGCGGCCGGTCGCGTCTTCATCGTGTTCGTGTGTCTGATCCGGACACGGATCATGAGAGCGATCAAGCCGATCGAGCGATTAGTACTGGTCAGCTCAGCGCGTTACCGCGCTTGCACATCCAGCCTATCCACGTGG